>NZ_CP044425.1:0-300000 GCF_008824185.1 Paracoccus pantotrophus | reverse complement strand
CATCGGCGCGCAGCGCGGCCTGATACAGCACGCGCTGGTCCCGCGCCGCCTGCGCCAGGTCGAAGCGCGCGGCGCGGGGGTCGAAGCCGGTCGTTTGCAGCCGCTGCTGCTCCAGGACCGCGCGCCCGGCCGCCTCGAAGATCGACGCTGCGGTCGCCCCCATTCCGCCGCCCTCCGGGCTCCCGACACCGGCGCCGTCTGCCTGCATGGTTCCGTCTCCGTCCCGTCGCTTCTCGCTGTCGCCTCCCGGTAAGGAAGGGCCCGGGCGGCGGCAGGGTTCCCAAAAACCTGCACGCACCGCCCGGTGACCCGGCATTGCCCGGCATTCGGGCGGGACGGCATCACGGATCTGACACCGACCTGCCGCATCGCTGTCACCTGCCCAGCCTAAAGCGGCGGCATCGCGACGACAAAGGATTTCGAACCATGCGCCTTGGCCTTGCCTTGCTTGCCTGCTCCATCGCCGCCCCCATGGCCCCCGCTGCCCTTGCCGAAGAGACCTTTCCGGCCCGGCTGGCGGGCCATGCGGTGCTGCCCGCCTTTACCATAGTCCCGCCGCCGGCGGATGCGCCGATGTCGGTCGAGGGCGATACCGGCCCGACCTATGGCAGCCACAAGACGGGCATCGCGCTGCCCTTCCTGGGCCAGCCGGTCCAGGGCATGTCGGGCTTTGCCATGAATCGTGCCCCGGACGGCAGCTGGTTCACCCTGACCGACAACGGCTTCGGCTCCAAGGCCAACAGCCCCGACGCCATGCTGTTCTTTCACCGCATGCAGCCGGATTTCGCCGCCGGCACCGTCGAGCGGCTGGAGACCGTGTTCCTGCGCGACCCCGACCGCAAGGTGCCGTTCCGCATCGCCAACGAGACGACCGAAAGCCGCTATCTGACCGGCGCCGATTTCGACCCCGAAAGCATCCAGTATCTGGACGGCGAGATCTGGATCGGCGACGAGTTCGGCCCTTATATCCTGCGCGTGGCCATGGACGGGCGGGTGCTGTCGGTGCATCCGACCCGGCTGGAGGGCGAGGCGCTGGCCGGCCCCGACACGCCCGGCATCGCCGTGCCCGCCCAGCCGGGCCGCGATTTCCGCGTCCAGCGGTCGGGCGGCTATGAGGGCATGGCCCTGCAACCCGGCACCGGCCTGCTTTGGGCGATGCTGGAAAAGCCGCTTCTGGGCGATGACGGCCAGCCCGAGGGCGATTTCCTGCGGGTGATGAGTTTCGACACCGGCAAGGCCGACTGGACCGGCGAGCATTACCGCTTCAGGCTGTCCGAGGGCGCCACGGCCATCGGCGATTTCAACTTCATCGACGAGACCCGCGCCCTGGTGATCGAACGCGACAATGGCGAGGGCGATGCCGCCCGTGCCTGCCCCGAGGGCGCGGTGGACATGTCGGCCTGCTATCCGCTGCCCGCGCGGCTGAAACGGGTGGTGCTGGTCGATACCGCCAGCCCGGATGCCGAGGGCTATCTGCGCCGCATCGGCCATGTCGACCTCTTGGACATCGCCGACCCGGAGGGCAGGGCGCTGCCGGACCACAAGCCCGAGCAGGGGAATTTCACCTTCCCCTTCTTCACCATCGAGGACGTGGCGCGGGTGGACGAGAACCACATCATGCTGGCCAATGACAACAACCTGCCCTTCTCGGGCGGGCGGCGGATCGGCACGGCGGCGGATAACGAATTCATCCTGCTGTCGGTGCCGGAACTGCTGGCGGCGCAATAGCCGGGCAGAGGGCGGCGCGACGGATGGCGCGGCCTTCCTGATGCCTCATGCCTGAACATTCTCCTGTGCGGCGGGGCGGGTGCCCCGCCCTGCCACGGGACAGGAAAAACCCGTGGGGAAGGGCTGCGACATGACGCTCCCGCAGGGTTCTGGATGGCATCCGAACGCCTGTCATCGCCCCTCCAGGCCGATGGCGCGATCGATTGCGACGCGCGCACCGATCTGGTCGCGCGGCGGGCGGCGGCGGGACCGGCGGGAACCATGCCGGGACGGCCGAGGGACGGCTGGCTCTGGCGCGCTTCGTCACCGGGCGCGGGGAGGGCGGCACCCGTGCCATTCCATCGCCCCGGCCGAAGGCACCTGCGCCAGGGGCGCCGATGCGATCCTGCCGGGTGCGCCGCGCCGGCTGATCCGCGCAAAACCCATCGACGCCGGCCGGGGACGCGCCTATCATGTCCGCGGCCGGCAGTCATGCGTCCCGCAAGGGAGCAGGCGGGCCATGCGCCTGACCGGCCGCTGTCCGATGCAAGATGCTCCGGGGTGTCGATCATGAAGATGGTTTCGATCTGCATGGCGGCGGGGCTTGCCCTGCTGTCCTTTGGCGCGGCGCAGGCCCAGACCGTGGTCACGGGCGATGGCGGCATGACGCTTTACACCTTCGACCGGGATGCCGAGGGAAAATCCGCCTGCTACGACGATTGCGCCCGAAACTGGCCGCCCTATCTGGGCAGCAGCGACGAGGACAAGGGCGAGGGCTGGACCCTGGTCGAGCGCAACGACGGTGCGCTGCAATGGGCCTATGACGGCAAGCCGCTCTATTACTATGCCGGTGACAAGGCTGCGGGCGAGACGACCGGCGACGGCCGGGGCGGCGTCTGGCACGTGCTGACCGAATAGGGCGGCCCCGGCGGCGAAGCGGCTTGCAAGTTCCGCGCCGATGCTTTCCCTTCTTGCCCAAGCAGCAAGAGGAGAAAGACCATGCGCCCGCTTGCCCGACGCCTTGCCGCCGGCACCGTCCTTTCGCTGGCCCTGGCCGGCGCCGCCCCTGCCGAGCCTGCGCCGGCGACGACCAGCGTCTTTTCCCCCGCAAATATCGCGGCGGGGCTGGTGCGCGGGGCGATTTCCTATGCGCGGATGGTGGCCGACATCCGCTATGACGGGCTGGAGATCGACGCGGCCCGCGGCGGGCTGGTGTTGCGCGACCTGCAAATCGCCGGGCTGGGCCGGCACAGGAATTGCCGGGTTGCGCTGGGGCGGTTGCAGGTCTCGGGCCTGAGCCTCTGGAGCGACGCGGAATCGCGGCTGCGCCTGGATGCCGCCGAACTGTCGATCGCCAACAACTGCTTCGGCGCCGACGCGGCCATGATCGGCGTGGTGACGGGCGGGGCCAGCATCCCCCTGGCGGCGCTGTCGGTCGATCTGCGCCAGGCTGCGGGCAGCGGCGCGCTGAGCGCCGACATCCGGGCGATCAGCCCCGGCATCGCCCGGATCGAGGCGAGCGCAGATTTCGATTATGTTTCATTGTTTTCTCCGGATTTCTTCGAAAAGATCACGGCGGCGAGCCAGGCTGACGAGGCCGGGGCCGAGACGGACGAGACGCCGCAGATCGGCCTGCGCGGCACGCTGCGCGCGGCGCATCTGTCGGTCGAGAACCTGGGTGTCTGGGAAAGGCTGAAGCCGCTTTTGCCGCCCGAGGCCAGCAGTCCCGAGGCCTTGCAGGCGCTGCTGACCGCCGAGCCGGGCAGCGCCCTGCACCAGTCCCAGCAGGGGCTGGTGCGTGCCCTGCGCGCCTTCATGGCCGAGCCGGGCCGTGTCACCGCCGAGATCCGCCCGGCCGAGCCGGTAGCCTTCGACACGACGCTTTGGGCGGGGCCCGAAGATGCGGCGACGCTGTTCCGGCCGCGCTTCTCGAACGGGTTGCCCACGCCGCCGGTGGCGCTGATCGCCGATCCCGCGACGCATCAGGACAACCGCGCCCTGGGCCTGGCACTGGCCGAGGGCAGGGGGGTGCCGCAGAACAGCCGCCGGGCCGTCGAGTTGCTGACCCCCTTGCGCGAGGATGCCGAGGTGGCGCTGGCCCTGGCGCGGTTGACGGCCGACACCGATCCCGCGCTTGCCTATGGCCATGCGCTGCGGGCGGCGGCGCAAGGGGTGACGGGTGCGGCCGGGGTGCTGGAGCGGATCGAGGCGCGGCTCGGCACCGCCGATCTGCTGGCGGCGCAGGAGGCGGCCGAAACCGCCCCGCCCGAGGGCAGCTTCGCCTCGACCCAGGCGCTGCGCGACGCGGCGCTGGCTCATGAGCGGGGCGAGGGCGTGACGCGCAGCTATGCGCTGGCCTGGCGGCTTGCCACGCTGGCCGCGGCTGCGGGCGACGGGCCGGCGCAGGCGCTGATGGCGCGGCTGGAGGCGCGCTTCGGCGCCGATCCGATCTGGCTGCGCGCCCGCGACCGGGCAGAGGAACTGGCGCTGGAGGACTGGACGCGGCGCAAGCTGGCGCAGCGCCTGGCGGAGGGCCGGCCATGAGGCGGCTGGTTCTTTCGCTGGCGCTTGTTCTTGCCGCGCCCGCCGCGCCCGCCCTGGCGCGGCAACCGGTCGATCCTTCGGCCCTGTCGCGGGAGATCGCGCAGCAGGGCATCGCGCCCACGCTGGCGCGGCTGCACGCGCTGTCCGACCCGGCGCCCGACGAGCGTTTCGCCATTGCCGGGCTGGAGTTCCTGGGCGCGGTCGAGGCGGCCTGGCGCTGGCGCGTGACCTATGGCGTCGCGCCCTTTGGCGGGATGATCTTCGGCTCGGCCGCCGAGTTGCCGCAATCCGTGCCGCCGCAGCCGATGCCGCCCGAGGCGCTGGCCGAGCAGACCCAGGCCACGCTGGAGGCGATGGCGCGCAGCCGCGCCGCGCTGGAGGGGCTGGCCGAGGACGAGGATTTCGGGCTGGCGATCTCGCTGGGCGATCTGTGGTTCGACCTGGATGCCGACGGCCGGCGCGGGATGGGCGAGGGCGCGGCGGAACTGCTGGCCGGCATCGTCTGGTCCGGCATGCCGGCCTTTGACCCCGAGACCGGCCAAGCGGCCCCGCCGCCCGCGCCGCCGGTGATCCGCTTCGACCGCGCCGATGCGGCCTGGCTTGCGGCCTATACGCACCTGGTCTCGGGCGGTGCCGAACTGCTGCTGGCCTTCGACCCGACGCCCAGCCTGGAAAAGGTCTTTGCCATGCGGGCCCGGATCGACGAAAGCCGCCTGGCCGGGGGCGAGGCTGCGCTGCCGCCGATGCTGGACGATTTCATCGACCCGCTGGCCGTCGCCATCGACATGCTGCGCCGCCAGCCCGATGCCGGGCGCACCCGCGCCGCCCGCGCGCACTGGCAGCAGACCATCGACCAGAACCGCCGCTTCTGGGCGCTGGTCGGGCAGGAAAGCGACAATGCCGGCGAATGGATCCCGAACGACCGCCAGATCTCGGCCACCGGCATCGCCTTTCCGCCCGGCACCGGCGCGGCCTGGCAGGCGGTGCTGGCCGATGGCGAGGCGCTGCTGGCGGGCGACAGGACCATCCCGTTCTGGCGCGGGCCGATGGGCATCGACCTGGGCGCCTGGCTGGAAGACCCGGCGCCGCTGCCGGTGGACGGGGTGATCCAGGGCTGGGCGCTGGCCGATTACTTTTCGGACGCGCCGCCGGTCAGCCCGGAAAGCTTCCGCCGCTTTTCGGACATGCTGCTGGAGACGGGGCCGTTCCTGGCCATGGTGATGCTGAACTGAGCGGGCGGGTCACTTCACCAGTTCGCGGATGATCGTGTCCAGCCCGATGACGCCATTGCCGATCTGGCCCTGGTTGATCAGCCGGTTGCGGCGCTGGCGGGCCTGCTCGGCATGTTCGCCGCGCGGGAAGTTCTGAAGGTATTGCGTATAGGATTGCACGGTATCGACCTGCCGCGCGCGCTGCCAGGCCTGGTCCTCGCGGTCGCGGCGCGGGTTGTCCCGGTCGGCCTGGGCCAGCCGCTGCCGGGCGGTCTGGGCATAGATGCCGTCGGGATAGCGGTCCAGATAGGCGCGCAGGTTGCGCACCCCGCCCTTGGCGCCGGTCTGTTGCCAATAGGCGCGGTCCTGCTGGTCGCGGCTGGGGGCGGCTGCATTGGCCTGCGCCCGCATGGCGTCCACCTGCGGCCCGGTCAGATAGCCCGTCACCGCATAGCCGTTGCGCTGCTGCCAGCCGCGGATGGCCGAGCGCGAGCGCGAGCCGAAGATCCCGTCCGCGCCGCCGGTCGAATAGCCCAGCGTGTTCAGCCGGCGCTGGATCGCCACCCGGTCGCCCCGCGACAGGTTCAGCCGGTTCTCGGTCAGTTCGGCCTGCGAGACCTGGCGCGGCGGCGTGACCTGGCGCGGCTGCTGGATCTCGGGGGCCGGCGCCGGCGCCGGGGCCGGGGCAGGGCGCAATTCGGCCAGCCGGTTCTGCGCGGCCTGGGCAAACTCGCCCTGCGGATAGCGGGCCAGGTAATCCTGATAGGCCGCGACCGTATTGGCCGCCGCGGCCTCGGCCCAAAGATCGCGGTCCGCCTGCGCCGCCCCCAGCGCATCCAGCCGCGCCTTGGCCGCCGCCGAGTAGAGCCCGCCGGGATAGCGGTCGAGATAGCCGCGATAGGCCGCCGCCGTATCCTCGGCCGCGGCCTGGGCCCAAAGGTCGCGGTCGGCCTCCAGCGGCCCGGCCGGGGCATCGGCCTGCGGCCCGGCCGCGACCAGCACCAGCTGCGCATCGCCGCCCTCGGCCATGACCAGCCGGTCATCGGCGCCGACCACCGTGCCGACCGAGGTGCCCGGCTCGAGCAGCGCCGCCGCCGCCGCACTGGTTGCCGCGGGCGGCCCCGAGATCACCGTTACCCCCTCGGGCGGGGTCAGCGGGCCGATGCCGTTCTCCAGCCCGGTCGCATGTTCCATTTCGGCCTCGTCCGAACCCAGGAGCAGCACCGCGCCCGGCCGCGCCTCTTTCATCAGGTCCAGCACCATGGAAAGCGGCACGCCCTGCGCCCCGGCGCCGACCAGGTCGGGCTTGTCGGCATCGGTGCCCATATACCAGCTGTCGTTGCCGCCATGCAGGAAACGCCCGTTCAGCAGCACGATCCGCGCGCCGGGCGAATCGTCGGGCCGCAGCAGGTCGGCAACCGCCTGGCGCACGTCACGCACCACCAGGTCGGCGCCGGTCACGGTGCGAAAGCCGGCCGCCCTCATCGCGGCCGCGGCGGCGCCGGCATCGGCATCGGCCAGGTCCGGTGCGTTCTGGTAGCGCGCATTGGCGATCACCACGCCGCGGTTCTCGGCCAGGGCCGGACCCGCCACAAGCAGGGCGGCCAGAAAGAGCGACAGGTGACGCATGGCTTTCTCCTTTATCGCGATGCTCCCGGCCATAATCGCCGAACAGCGGATTCGTTCCCGGTTAGCGGCGCGGCAGCGACCGGACAAGCCGAGGCAGGACACATGGGCGCGAGCAGCGCGTGCGCTCGGCAGGGCTCCGCCGAGGCGTCCGGCGCGGCCGAATCGCACCCCAGCCGGTCGAGGCGCGGGCCATTCCCCGATTTTGGGGAATGGCGCCATGCCGCCGGAACTGTCAGGAATGCCGGTGTCCATTCGGGCTCGTGTGATTGTCGCGAGAAAGCTCGGGGACGCTATTTTTATAAAATTCATTATCGTAACGAGTACGCCGGCCTGCGGGCCGGAGGTGATGAAATGGCATGCGCGGGCTATACCCCGGTTCGCGCATGCCATACTCCGTTGCTATGTTCTGGCCCTGGAGATAGCCCATGCATCGCGCGCCCGAGACGTTCCTCAGCAGAAGAACCCTTGTCCTGTCCGCCTCGATCGCGGCCCTTGCGCCCGCCTCGCCGCTTTTCGCGCACGCGGCCCGGCCGATGCTGACGATCACCGAGCCTTCGGGCCGCGTCAGGGAATTGGAGGACGAGGACATCGCGGCGCTGCCCTGGCATCAGATCGCCACGCGGACCCGCTGGACCGAGGGCGTCCAGACCTTTCGCGGCCCCTTCCTTCGGGACGTGCTGACCGGCGGCGGGATGTCGCGGTCGG
Organism: Paracoccus pantotrophus; assembly: GCF_008824185.1. Classification (NCBI taxonomy): domain Bacteria; kingdom Pseudomonadati; phylum Pseudomonadota; class Alphaproteobacteria; order Rhodobacterales; family Paracoccaceae; genus Paracoccus; species Paracoccus pantotrophus. Next base: position 292,204 of record NZ_CP044425.1, on the reverse strand, counting down.
ACCTGGCCGGGCGCAAGCTCCTGGTGAAGGCGCTGAACGATTACGGCATCGTGCTTCCTGCCGGCGATGCCTGGGACTACGCGCCCATCCTGGCGCGCGAGATGAACGGCAAGCCCATGCGCGTGCGCGACAAGGGGCCGCTCTGGCTGGTCTATCCGCGCGACCAGCGGCCGGAACTGCAACGCGCCGTCATGGACGAACGCTGGGTCTGGCAGCTGTTCGAGATCACCATCCTCTGATGCGCCTGCGCGGGTCTCATTTCGCGCTGCTGACGATTGCCAGCTTCGTCCTGCTGTTCGTCTATTCTCTGTTCCAATTGGTCAATATCGACCACGCTTTTCGCGAGGAACTTGTCGAGCGCAACCTGTGGGCGGCGAACCAGGCGGATCGCGAGGCGCAGAACCTGATGCTGACCCTGTATCGCGTCAGCCTGGACCGGGATGTCGAAGACGTGTTGCTGCGCTTCGACATTCTCTACAGCCGCATCGCGCTGATGGCGGATCGGCCGCAGATCGACTATTTCCGCGAGATCGGGGCCGGCGACCTGGTCGCCCAGGCCAGGAGCCTGCTGGAGGAACTCGACGCGGCTTTCCAGGCACAGGATTTCGACCCCACCGATGTCGCCGCGCTGATGCCGCGCGTCGTCGTGCTTGCCTCGGTCCTGCGCGAGATCACCAACGCCACCGCGCTGGAGGAAAGGCTTGCCCGCCATGTCCGCCGCGAAGCCCTGTTGCGGGTCATGCAATTGCTGCTGCTGGCGGTCGGCGGCGCCTTCCTGACCGGGGTGGTGATGGCCGGCCTGCTGTGGCGCAACATGCGCCGTGCCATGCGCGCGCAGGCGGAATTGCAAGAGCATCGCGCGGAACTGGAACGGACGGTCGCCGCGCGCACGACCGAGCTGCAGGAGGCGCTGGAGGTCGAGCGCCGGGCCAAAGAGGTCTATCGCAGCTTCATCGTTACCGTCTCGCACCAGTTCCGCACGCCGGTTTCCATCATCCACATGATCGCGCAGAGGCAGTTGCGCGACGAGGAAACGCCGCTTTCCGAAACGCTCAGGCGCAAGTTCAGCCGGATCCTGGATGCGGCGGAACGGCTGGAGCGGCTGCTGAGCGGCTTTCTCGCCTCGGCCAGCGTCGAGGGCAAGGACATCGCGCTGTCGCGCCGCATCGTCGATTTCAACCAGATCGCCCGCATCGCCGCCGAGCAGACGCGGCAGGCCAATCCCGGCAGGGTGCTGGAGGTCGCCCTGTCGGAAACGCCGCTGCAGGCGGATGCCGATCCCGTGCTGCTGGAACAGGCCGTGCTGAACCTGCTGTCGAATGCGATGAAATATTCCGAGGCGCCGTCGCCGGTCAGCCTGGAGACATGGCGGGACGGCGGCCGGATCTTCTGTCGCGTCAAGGATCGCGGCGCCGGCATCCCGCCGGGGGCGCGGGGCGCGGTTTTCGACCGGTTCTACCGCGCGCCGAATGTTCACCGATTGCCCGGAGTCGGGGTTGGCCTGAGCCTGGTTCGTGATATTGTTGCGCTGCACGGCGGCGAGGTCACGTTCACCTCGCGCCTGGGTGAGGGGTCCGAGTTCGTCGTTGCCGTGCCTGCCAAGGGGAACAGGACGATGAATCGGCAGCGCGGGCCGGCGACCATTCTTTGTGTCGAGGATGAGCTGTTCATCCTCGAGGAACTGCAAGAAGAACTCGCATCCAGGGGCTACAAGGTTCTGAGCGCGCGCAACGGCGACGAGGCCGAGGCTCTGCTGGCGCAAAACCGGCCCGACATCGTGCTGTGCGATGTCATGCTGCCCGGCCGCAACGGCTTCGAACTGCTGAGCGACCTGCGCGCCTCGGGCAAGCTGGCGGAAAGCACCGCCTTCATCTTCCTGACCGCGCTGTCGGATCGCGAGCCGCATCTGGCCGGGCTGCGCGCCGGGGCCGACGATTACCTGGCCAAGCCGATCGACCTGGACCTGCTGCATCTCAAGATCGAGAACACCCTGGCTTTCGCGCAGCGGCTTCGCGAAGGCATGGTTCCCGCGGGCGAGCCGCTGGACGTGCGGCTTTCCCGGCGCGAGGAGCAGGTCCTGTCCTTGCTGGGGCAGGGCGAGCGGACCTGCGCCATCGCCTCGCGGCTGGCGATTTCCGAACATACGGTCAGCCACTATATCAAGGAACTTTACCGCAAGCTGGGCATCAACAACCGTGCCGATGCCGCCCGCGTAGCGATCGCGTTGGGGCTCGGCACGACGAGCAAGGTCTAGGCGCTGCCGTGGCACGCCGCCTGCGGCGGAAGGCCCCGGAATGCCGCAGTTTTCCCGATGGCCAAGCGCAAGGCCCAAGGCTAGAGTGGCGGCCATGACCCAGAGCCTGCCGCCGTGCCCCGAATGTTCCTCCACCTATGCCTATCAGGTGGACGCCCTGCTTGTCTGCCCGGAATGCGGGCATGAATGGTCCCGGGACGCGGGGCCCCAGCCTGCCGACGAAGTGCGCGACAGCGTCGGAAACGTCCTGAAGGACGGCGATACGGTGACGGTGATCAAGGATCTGAAGGTCAAGGGGTCGTCCTCGGTGGTCAAGGTCGGCACCAAGGTGCGCGGCATCCGCCTGGTCGAGGGCGACCACGACATCGACTGCCGGATTCCGGGCATCGGGCAGATGGGCCTGAAATCGCAATTCGTGAAGAAGGTCTCCGAATAGCCCGCCCAAGCCCGCGGGGCCGAGCCTGCCCGCCAGCCCTTCGGAACGAAAAGGGCAGGGAAGTCGCCCATCCCCGCGCGTCACGCCGAATCAGACGATTCCGGCCTTCTTTCTTGCCGAAATATCCTCGGGGGTGAATTGCGGCCCCAGGCCGCAAGAGGGGGCAGACAGCCCCCTCCGCCTCCCTTGACGCTCGGCCGAGCTTGCTCAGCCGACGATGGTCGCCTCGGTCGCAGCGCGCAGCTCGGCCTCGCTCACGCCATCGGCCAGCTCGACGAGCTTCAGCCCGCCCGGAACCACGTCCAGCACGCCCAGATTGGTGATGATCCGGTTGACCACCGCCTGGCCGGTCAGCGGCAGGGTGCAGGATTTCAGCACCTTCGACTCGCCGTGCTTCGACGTGTGGTCCATCACCACCACCACCCGGCCGACGCCCGCCACCAGGTCCATCGCGCCGCCCATGCCCTTGACCAGCTTGCCCGGGATCATCCAGTTCGCCAGGTCGCCGTTCTCGGCCACCTCCATCGCCCCCAGGATCGCCATGGCGATCTTGCCGCCGCGGATCATCGCGAAGCTCTCGGCGCTGTCGAAATAGGCGGTCTGCGGCAGCTCGGTCACCGTCTGCTTGCCGGCATTGATCAGGTCCGGGTCCTCCTCGCCCTCATAGGGGAAGGGGCCGATGCCCAGCATGCCGTTTTCCGATTGCAGCGTCACATGCACCCCCTCGGGGATGAAATTCGCCACCAGCGTCGGGATGCCGATCCCGAGGTTAACATACCAGCCGTCCTGCAGTTCCTGCGCGGCCCGCGCCGCCATCTGGTTGCGGTCCCAAGGCATCAGACAGCCTCCTTCTTGCGGGTGGTGCGCTGCTCGATGCGCTTTTCATGCTGGCCCTGGACCAGGCGATGGACATAGATCCCCGGCAGGTGGATGGCGTCGGGGTCGAGGCTGCCGGTCGGCACGATCTCCTCGACCTCGCAGACGCAGATGCGGCCGCATTTCGCCGCCGGCACGTTGAAGTTGCGCGCCGTCTTGCGAAAGATCACGTTGCCGGTTTCGTCCGCCTTCCAGCCCTTGACGATGGAAAGGTCGGCGACGATGGCGCGTTCCAGGATATAGGTCTGGCCGTCGAAATCCTTGTGTTCCTTGCCCTCGGCGACCACGGTGCCGACGCCGGTCCGGGTATAGAAGCCGGGAATGCCGGCGCCGCCCGCGCGCATGCGTTCGGCCAGGGTGCCCTGGGGGTTGAACTCCAGCTCCAGCTCGCCCGAGAGGTATTGCCGCATGAACTCGGCGTTTTCGCCCACGTAGGAGGAGATCATCTTGCGGATCTGCCGGCTGTCGAGCAGCTTGCCCAGCCCGAACCCGTCCACGCCGCAATTGTTGCTGGCAATGGTCAGATCCTTCGTTCCCGCCCGCAGGATCGCCTCGATCGCCAGTTCGGGGATGCCGCAAAGCCCGAAACCCCCGGCCGCAATCAGCATCCCGTCCTTCAAGAGCCCGTCCAGTGCGGCATCCGCGCTGGGATAAAGCTTGTTCGATCCTGTCATTCGCACGCCTCGATATGATGATCCGACGGCCGGCTTTCTCCTCCGCCGCGACCGAGCTTGTCGCATGCGGTGGAAATACTCTATCCGTAGGAATACGTAGTCGAATAGGTATTCCATGCAGCCAGCCCATCGCCAGTTGACGGCCAGGGATTACGACAGCCTTGGCTTTCAGAACGCCCCCGATGCGACCCTGGTCCTGGCCGAGCGCGTGATCGTCCGCGCCAGCCTGATGGTCGAGGCGGTCTTCGGCTGGACGCCGCAGGAGCTGGCGGGGCGGTCCATGCGCTGCCTTTACCCCGGCCAGACCGATTTCGACCTGGTCGGCGAGCGGGCACGCAAGGCGCTGCGCGAGCGGCCGTTCTATCGCGACGAACGCTTCATGCGGCGCAAGGACGGGCAGATCGTCTGGATGGAGGGTCGCGGCCGGACCATGGACCAGGCCGACCCGCACCGGCTGGCGATCTGGACCTACCGGCCGCTGGATTCCGCGGTTGGTGCCGGCAGCCTGCTGACTGCGGCCGAGAAGCGCGTCGCCGGCTATCTGGTCAATGGCTTTACCAGCAAGGAGATCGCCAAGTCGCTGGGCTGTTCGCCCCGCACGGTCGAGGTGCATCGCGCCAACATGATCCGCAAGATCGGCGTGCGCAACAGTTTCGAGCTGGTGCGGCGGCTGCTCGACACCGGTGCGGGCTGATGACGATAGGTTCTGGTGCCGACGATCAGAGATCGCATTGATCTGCCTGGATCGGGATGGGGCTGGCAGTTTATTTACATAACTCCGGTTATCGGTTGAATACAGCCTTGGGGGTCGCATCGTCACGGCGCAAGCGGTGATTTACCTGTCGCGGTTCTGCTGTGAGGCATGACATGAAAGCCATTCTTCCTGTGTTCGTGAAAGCCGTGCTGCCGGTGTCGTGGGTCGCCGACCATGGTCCCAGCCTATCATGCCGCCGCTTGTGGCAGCGGCGGATGCCATGTTTGCTGCTCCTGTGTGGATAGGCTTGCGGGTGGGATGTGAAAGGCCCGCCCGGTCATGACGACCGGGCAAACCAAAGGGCTCGGGAAATACGGATCACTGCGCCAGAAGGTCGGTTGATCGGCCCGGCCATGACGCAGAGGTCACGATCAAAGCGCAGCTTCGACCTTTTCCGCGACTTCGGCGGGAACCCATTTCGTCCAGATATCCTTGTTCTCCTCCAGGAAATGCAAGGCCGCATCCTCTCCCATGGCCTGATTCTCGGCTTGCCAGGCCATCAGGCTGGCGACGGTGTCATTGCTCCAGCCGCGGGTGTTGAAATAATCCATGATCGCCGGGTCTATGCGGTCGGCGAAAGCCTTGGTCACCACGGTCATGACCGTGTCGACGGGCCATGCCGTCACCTTGGGATCGGGGCAATCCAGGTTGGTGATGCACCTTTGCCATTCGGCGGCATCCTGCTCGGCATTGGGCTCAAGCAGGACCAGATCATACCGGCCCAGAAGCGCGGTCGGCGCCCAGTAATAGGTGATGAAGCCTTCCTGACGCTCATAGGCTCGGGCGATGGCGCCATCCAGGCCCGCGGCCGAACCAGGCCGCATCAGGTTGAAGCCCTTTTTCTCGGCCTCGTAGGCCTTGAACAATTGCGCGGTGACCACCGTCGCCCCCCAGCCTTCGGCGCCGTTGAAGATCACGCCCTTGTCGGGGTTTTCCGGGTCGGGGAAAAGCTCGGGATGCGCCAGGGCATCCTCGACCGTCTTGATGTCGGGATGCGCGTCGGCCAGGTATCTGGGGATCCACCAGCCCTGGATGCCGCCATCGGGCAGGGCCGGCGCGCCATAGACGATCTTGCCGTCCTTGAGCCCCTGCGGCACGATTTCAGGCAGAAGGTCCACCCAGGTTTCCGAAGAAACATCGGGCGAGCCTTTCTCGATCATGGATGTGGTCGAGGGAACCGTATCCCCCGGAATGGTCTCGACACGGCAGCCATAGCCGTTCTCGAGGATGAACTTGTCGACATAGGTCAGCAGTTCGGCGCTTTGGACGTTATGGAGCGCAAGGGTCACGTTGCCGCAATCCTGCGCGGCGGCCGACCAAGCGCCGCCAAAGACGCCGGCAGCCAAGGCTGTGGAAGCGAGTAGTCTGTGCACGTTCTTTCTCCCTGTGTGCGGCATTGATCGGGACAGGGCGCCGCATTGTTCTCTCCTGACCCAGTTCCAAGTGATCGGGCATTCCACATGCGCGATGGATCGGTCTTGCGTGCATTCGTATACGATATTTATGCTACGAAATTTTCTGTGTGAAGGCGATTCTGTCAAGCGATTTTTCCGCATGGGCATGCCGTCAGGCGTTCCCACGCCTGACGGCTTGTCGCGATCATGTGCCGGTGGCGGGCCATTACCGCTGATACGAAGCGACGGGCGCGCCCAGCACATCAAGGCGCGGGGTCACGCCCAGGCCCGGCCCGTTCGGGGCACGGACATGCCCCGCCTCGACACCGAACGCCCCGTCCGCCGTCTTCAGCGAGACCATGTCGCGGCATTCCAGCAAGCATCGCAGCTGACGCTCGGGCACCGTCTGGCCAAGATGCACGATGGCCGCGAAGGCGATGTCCGAGCCGGTGGTCTCTTGCACGCTGACCGTATAGCCGGCGGCCAGGCAGATATCGCGGTGCCGCCGCCCACGGGTCAGCCCGCCGTTCTTCGAGATCTTCAGCCCGATGCCTTCGGCGGCGTCATCCGCGATCAGCTGGACGATCGAGGCATCGCTCAGCGCCAGCTCGTCGAAGATGATCGGCACGTCGGTGCGGCGGCGCAGGGACAGGCATTCGCGCCAGGTCGCACAGGGCGCCTCCAGTACGAAATCCAGGCCATGCGGCAGCAGGCGCAGCATGCGCAGGGCGGTCTCGACACTCATCCCGCCATTCGCGTCCACGATGAAGAACTCGCCCGGCCGCTTGTCGGCCAGCGATGCGGCGATGCGCGCGGCATCTTCTGCCGGATCGCCGCCGATCTTGACCGAATGGCCGATATAGCCCCGCGCCCGATGCTCGGCCACGCGGCGGCGCATGTCCTCGGGATCGCCCATGTAGATCGACGAGATCACCGGCATCCGCGCATCGGTGCGCCCGCCCAGCAGGTCGCAGACCGGCATGCCCACGGCTTTGCCGAAGATGTCCCAGCAGGCCACGTCCAGCGCGGTCTTGGCATGCTCGTGCCCCAGCAGCGCCTGATCCATGGCGTCGTTGATCCGATCCACCCGGCGCGGATCCCGCCCCAGCAGGCGCGGCGCGATCTCGGCGATGCCGGCCCGGACCCCGAAGGCATGCGAGGCGATATAGGTCGAGCCGAAGGGCGTGCTTTCGCCCCACCCTTCCAGGCCGTTGTCGGTGGTGATGCGGACGATGGTCGCATCGAAGCTGCGATACTCCCGGCCGCCGGACAGCGTGTAGACCCCGCCCGAATAAGGCAGTTCCACCCGGAACACGTCGATTTTGTCGATTGCAAGTTCGGACATGAATGCCGCCTTATTGGGGGATGGTCAGCACCAGCTTGCCGCCGGTGCTCTTGGACAGGAATTCCTTCTGGGCATCCACGATCTGCTCCAGGGGCCAGGTTCCGGCGACATTCGGCCGGATCTCGCCGCGCTCGATATAGGAGATCAGGTTCTCGAAGACCTCGTCTTCCTGGAAGGTGCAGCCGAAGAAGGTCAGATCCTTCAGATACAGTGTCCGCACGTCCAGTTCGACGATCGGCCCGGCGATGGCGCCGGCCACCGCATAGCGCCCGCCGCGCTTCAGCACCTGGAGAAGCTCGGGGAAAGCCGGGCCGGCCACCACATCCAGGACGACATCGACCGATTGCGGCTCGATATGGTCCGCCAGTCTGTCGCCGCGCGGGATCACATGGTCGGCGCCAAGGGCCTTCAATTGCTCGGCCTTGTTCTGTCCTGCGATGGCGGACACCCGTGCGCCCCTGCGCCGGGCCAGCTGGATCGCCGCCGAGCCGACCCCGCCAGATGCGCCGGTGATCAGCACATGCTCGCCCTCGCCGACCCGCGCGCGATGGACCATGCCTTCCGCGGTCGAATAGGCGCAGGGCACCGAGGCCAGTTCGACATCGCTCCAGTCGCAATCGACCTTGTAGGTCTCGCGCGCCGGCGCCTTGGCATATTGCGCGAAGGCCCCGTCGCATTCCGACCCGAAGGTCCAGCATTCCCAGGGACGATAGCCGACATAGGAACGCAGCATGTTGCGCACCAGCACCCGCTCGCCGATGCGGTCGGGACTGACCCCCTCGCCCACCGCGACGATGCGTCCGCAGCAATCGGCGCCCTGGATGCGCGGGAACGTGAGGGCGGTGCCGGACCAGCTGGCGTCGTCGTCATTCGTCGTTTCATAGCCTTCGGCCCCGCCGGCCGAGGTCGCGCTGGTGACGCCCTTGGAATACCAGCCGATCCGGGTGTTGATGTCGGTATTGTTGATGCCGGCCGCGGCGACCTTGATCAGCACCTCGCCCGGCCCGGGCTCCGGGACCGGCAGGTCGTCCCGGATCTCCAGCTTTTCGAATCCGCCATGGCCGGTCAGCAAGGCGCCGGTCATTCGTATCGGAATTGTATCGTCTGATGACATCGCAGTTTCCCTGGTTCGGTCGGATCGATCCCGGCCCCGGCGGGTGCGAGACGATCGCCCCCATCAAGAAGCGGGTTCGGATTCGGGGCAACGCACGAAAATTTCCAAGTCGAGTTGAGCTGAAGTCAACCGGGGCCGCGGAACCGCTACCAATCCGAATGGATCCCCTGGCACCTCAAGCCGGAGGGCGGCCTCCGCCGGGGCAGGGGGTCTCGCGCACCTGCCGGGCCTGTTCCCGGATCCAGTCGCGCATGACCATGGCGGTATCCGACAGTTTGCGCGTGCTGTTCCTAGTCAGGTAATAGCCCCCAGGTGCCGGGATGACCAGATCGGTGAAACGGACCAGGGCGCCCTGCTCGATCAGCGGCCCGACCAGCCGGTGCCATCCGATCACCAGCCCCTGGTCGGCCATGGCGGCCTGCAAGGCGATGCTGAACTTTCCGAAGCGCCGTCCCCTCAGGGCCCCTGCCCTGACCCCGCCGCGCAACAGGATCTCGTCCCAGCCCAGCCAGTCAGGCTCGACCCATTCCACGCTCAGCAGCGGCAGGTCCACCAGATCGGCGATCCCGGCCCCCTCGTGCTGCCGCGCGAAATCCGGGCTGCATACCGGATAGATCCAGTCGTCAAACAGCAATTCCGCCGTTTCATCAGCCCATGAGCCGAGACCGTATCGCACCCGCAGCTCGACATCGCTTCTGCGATAGTTTCGTGCGTTTTCCCAGATGACGTGATCCACGAACACCCTGGGATGCCGGGCCCAGAAATCCGGCATCCTCGGGATAAGCCACATGGTCGCAAAGACATCGCTGCATGCGATCGCGACGATGTTGGAGGCCTCGCCTTCCTTGATCGAGCGGATGACCTCGGATGCGCGGGAAAAGCCGCTTGCCAGGACGTGGAACAGTTCCTCGCCCGCCCCGGTCAGCACGACGCCCTTGCCGTTTCTCAGGAATAGCGGTGCGCCCAGCTCCATTTCGACGGACTTGATCTGACGGCTGACCGCGCCCGGCGTCACGTTCAATTCTTGCGCCGCGAGCTTGAAGCTCGAATGCCTGGCCGCCGCTTCGAACACGGCCAGCGCGCTGAGGGACGGAAGATCATAGTAACGACGAACCAAGATTGCCTCTCGTCTCTGACGGAAATAAAATCGATGCGACTCGTCGGGAACAGTCGCCGACGCATCGCACCCTTCAATAAGGCATGGCCGCGCGGATGGATTCGCCCGCATGCATCAGGTCGAAGCGCTTGCCGAGGCCATCGAGCGACAGGGTGCGGGTGATCATCGGGGCGAGTTCGATCTTGCCGTTCATGTACCGGTCGACGATCTGCGGCAGGTCGGTACGGCCGCCGCCGACGATCACCACGTCGTAATCCATCGATTCGCGTTCAATTTCGGACATGGCTCGGCCCCCTTGGCTGGCTGATGGTGGTTGCGGTGCGCAGGGTCCGGGGGCTCTGCCCCCGCGGCCCCGTGGCCCCTCGACGGGGCCGCGGGGTCGCTCCCCCCGGGGTATTTGCGGAAACGGTGAAAGCCCTCAGAGCTTGCCGGTCAGTTCCGGGACCACGGTGAACAGGTCGCCGACCAGGCCGTAATCGGCGATCTGGAAGATCGGCGCCTCCTCGTCCTTGTTGATCGCCACGATCACCTTGCTGTCCTTCATCCCCGCCAGGTGCTGGATCGCGCCGGAGATGCCCACCGCGACATAGAGCTCGGGGGCGACCACCTTGCCGGTCTGGCCCACCTGCCAGTCGTTCGGGGCATAGCCGCTGTCCACCGCCGCGCGCGAGGCGCCCACCGCGGCGCCGAGCTTGTCGGCCAGCTCTTCGATGATCGCGAAGCTCTCCTTCGAGCCGAGGCCGCGGCCGCCCGAGACCACGCGTTTCGCCGAGGTCAGCTCGGGACGGTCGCTCTCGGCCACCTCGTCGGCGACCCAGCTCGACAGGCCCGGATCGGCGGCCAGCGCGGCCTCGGTGACCGGGGCGTTGCCGCCGATCCCCGCCGCGTCGAAGCTGGCGGTGCGGATGGTGAAGACCTTCTTCGCGTCCCGCGACTTCACCACCTGGATGGCGTTGCCGGCATAGATCGGCCGCTCGAACGTGTTCGCGTCGAGGATGGCCGAGACGTCCGACAGCACCATCACGTCGAGAAGCGCCGCAACCCGCGGCATGACGTTCTTGGCGTCCGTGGTCGCCGGCGCGGCGATGTGGTCGTAATCCCCGGCCAGCGACACGATCAGCGCCGCGGTCGGCTCGGCCAGGCGGTGGCCGTAAAGCGGGGCTTCCGCGACCAGCACCCTGGCGACCCCGGCGATCGTCGCCGCCTCCTCGGCGGCCGCTTTGGCCGAGGCGCCGGCGCAGAGCACCGTCACATCGCCAAGCGCCTTGACCGCCTGCACCGCCTTCGCCGTCGCATCGCGGTTCAGCACCCCGTTCGTCACTTCCCCAAGCAGCAGAACAGCCATCAGATCACCCCCGCTTCTTTCAGCTTGCCCAGCAGCTCGTCCACCGAGCCGACCTTGATGCCGGCCTTGCGGCCCTCGGGCTCGCGCACCGAGACCACCTCGAGACGCGGCGCGACGTCGACGCCGTAATCACCGGCGGTCTTTTCCTCCAAGGGCTTCTTCTTGGCCTTCATGATGTTCGGCAGGCTCGCATAGCGCGGCTCGTTCAGCCGCAGGTCGGCGGTGACCACCGCCGGCAGCGCCACCGCGATGGTCTGGAGGCCGCCGTCGACCTCGCGCGTCACCTTGGCCTTGGCCCCTTCGATCTCGACCTTGCTGGCGAAGGTCGCCTGCGCCCAGCCCAGGATCGCCGCCAGCATCTGGCCGGTGGCGTTCATGTCGTTGTCGATGGCCTGCTTGCCGGCGATGACCAGCTCGGTGCCCTCGGCTTCGGCGACCTTGGCCAGGATCTTCGCCACCGCCAGCGGCTCGATGTCCTGCTGCACGTCGTCCGCGGCCACCACCAGGATCGCCCGGTCGGCGCCCATGGCCAGCGCGGTGCGCAGCGTCTCGGCCGCCTGCTTGACGCCGATGCTGACCGCGATCACCTCCTCGGCCTTGCCGGCTTCCTTCAGACGGATCGCCTCCTCCACCGCGATCTCGTCGAACGGGTTCATCGACATCTTCACATTCGCCAGATCGACACCCGTGCCATCCGCGCGAACCCGCGCCTTCACGTTGTAGTCGATCACCCGCTTCACTGGCACGAGGATCTTCATGGCATTGACCTTCCTGCTGTTGTCGTTGATCCGTCAGGCCCGGAGCGCCCGGAGCGCGAACAGCGGTTCCTCCTCGGCCCGCATGGCATGAACCGCATTGGGTGGCACGAAGAAGCTGCCGCCGCCGCCGGGCTCGAACCAGTCGCGCTCCGGCTTGAGGAATTGGCCGGGCGACAGGACCAGATAGGTTTCCTCGGGCGCATGCTGGTGGACGGGATAACGGGTCTGCGGTGCAAGCAGGTTGAGGCTGATCCTGGGGTCGCGGCGCTCCTGGATGCCGGCGGGGCCGAGCAGCATGGCATTGGCATGGCTTTCGGCACATTCGCGCTGGCGGCGGCATCGCCGGTCCGCCTGCGCCAGCACATGAGCGGCGCCAGCCGCTGCACCGCCTGCAAAAGATCGGCAAGTCCTGGTGTTCCATGGGACGGCCAGGGCTGTGTCGAGCCAAGCCTCGACCACCGGCAGGCCGGCCGGTGCCGCCCCTTGGTCCCCAACCGAGAGGATTGCCTCGGAAATGCCCTGAAGCGAGGCCGGCGAATTGCCGTCACGGGCGCGTGCCCGCATGGCGGGCAAGGCGACATCGAGAAAGCCTTGCCAAGCCTGGTGTCTCGGCATTTCGGTTCACCTCCCGGATGCAGCATGGCGTCGGCGTGCCTCCCCGCTCCCCTGGTGCCTCACAGATCCTTGAGCAGCCGCAGCGCGTCGTAGATCGCGGCATGGGTGTTGCGGGCGGCGACGGCATCGCCGATGCGGTAGAGGCGGAAGCGGCCCCCGGGGTTCTTGCGCACCTCCTGCAACCCGCCGGTGGTCAGCGCCTCGTAATCGACCTCGCCCAGGTTCGAGGAGAGCGGCTTCAACTCGAAATAGAGCTCGTCCAGCGGCCGGGTGCCGTGGTTGACCACCACCTGGTCGACGATGCGCTCGCGGGTGAAGGCGCCGTAATCGCTGCCCAGGCGCGCGCGCAGCCGGTTGCCCTCGCGCGTCACCGAGCGGAGCCGCCAGGTGACGGTGAAGGTGGTGTCGCGCTTTTGCAGGTTGCGCATATAGGGCACCAGGTTCATCGCCATCACCTCGGGCGAGAAGCTGCGGTCCGGGGTCACGATCTCGACCGCGGCGCCGCTGGCCGAGATCAGGTCGGCGGCCTGCAGCGCCGCATGGTCGCCGGCATCGTCGAAGATCAGCACGTTCTGGCCCGGCTTCACGTCGCCCGACAGGATGTCCCAGGCGGATGAGACCAGCTCGTTGCCCTGCTCCAGCACCTCGACATGCGGCAGCCCGCCGGTGGCGACGATCACCTCGTCGGGCTCGGTGGCCAGCACCTCGGCCGCATCGGCGAAGGTGTTGAAGCGGAACTTCACGCCATGCTTCTCGCATTGCGCCATGCGCCAGGCGATGATCGAGATCATCTCGCGGCGGCGCTCGTCCAGCGCGGTCAGGCGGATCTGGCCGCCGGGCTGGTCGGCGGCCTCGAAGACGGTGACGGCATGGCCGCGCTCGGCCGCGACGCGGGCGGCCTCCATGCCGGCGGGACCGGCGCCGACCACGGTGATGCGCTTCTTCGCCGGGGCGGGCGGGATGGTGTGCGGCATGGTCTGCTCGCGCCCGGTGGCGGCATTGTGCAGGCAGAAGGCCATGCCGCCCTGGTAGATGCGGTCGAGACAGTAATTGGCGCCGACGCAGGGGCGGATGTCGTCCTCGCGGCCTAGGGTCACCTTGCGGACCAGATGCGGGTCGGCCATATGCGCCCGCGTCATGCCGACCATGTCGAGAAGCCCCGCGGCGATGGCGTGGCGGGCGGTCGGCACGTCGGGGATCTTGGCGGCGTGGAAGGTCGGGAAGCCGGTGGCCTTGCGGATCTGCCCGGCGAAGTCCAGATGCGGGGCGTTGCGCATGCCCTGCACCGGGATCACGTCGGTCAGCCCGGCATCGGTGTCGATATGGCCCTTGACCACGTTCAGGAAGTCGACCAGCCCGCTGTCCTTGAGCTTTTGCGAGATCGCCAGCCCGTCCTCGGCGGTCAGCCCGCCCGGCAGGTCCTCGTCGCCGGTATAGCGCACGCCCAGGATGAAATCCTCGCCGCAGCGTGCGCGGATGCCGCGCAGCACGTCGAAGGTGAAGCGCAGCCGGTTGTCGAGGCTGCCGCCATAGGGGCCATCGAGGTCGTTGGTCAGCGGCGACCAGAACTGGTCCATCAGATGGCCGTAGGCCTGTATCTCAAGCCCGTCGAGCCCCGCGGCCTTCATGCGCTCGGCCGCATCGACATAGTCGCCGATGATGCGCTCGATGTCCCAGTCCTCCATCTTCTTCGGGAACGAGCGATGCGCCGCCTCGCGCTCAAAGCTGGGCGAGACGACGGGCAGCCAGTCGGCCTTGTCCCAGCGGGTGCGCCGGCCCAGATGGGTGAGCTGGATCATCACCGCGCAGCCGTGGTCGTGGCATTCGTCGGTCAGCTTCTTCATCCAGCCGACCACCTCGTCCTTCCAGGCCAGGATATTGTTGAACACCGGCGGGCTGTCGCGCGAGACCGAGGCCGAGCCGGCGGTCATGGTCAGCGCCACCCCGGCCTTGGCGCGCTCGACATGATAGGCGCGGTAGCGGTCCTTGGGCATGCCGTCCTCGGGATAGGCCGGCTCGTGGCTGGTGATCATGATGCGGTTGCGCAGCACCAGGTGCTTCAGCTGATAGGGCTGCAGAAGGGGATCGTTCGACATCGGCTCTGCCTGTGCGGGGTGGGGAGTCGCCGTTCAGGATCGGGGTAATGTTCATATGTGTCAATTAAAAAATCAATCATGCACACAACGGGATCATGACAGGACATTTTTTCTTGCGGCGAATCGAATACCGGGCTACTGCAAGGGCATGAGAAATCGTGCAGCAACCGCTGAAACCGGATGGCGTGGGTCGCGTGAGGGCTGGCTGGAGGCCGGCTACCAGGCGCTGATCGACGGCGGCATCGACGCGGTGAAGATCCAGCCCCTGGCCCGGCATCTGAACCTGTCGCGCACCAGCTTCTACTGGTTCTTCGAGGATCGCGAGGCGCTGCTGACCGCGCTGATCGACGGCTGGGAGGAGCGGACGACCGATCCCCTGGTCAAGGCGGCGCAAGAATATGCCGAGAGCCGGGCGGAGGCGATGCTGAACGTGCTGGCCTGCTTTCTGTCGGGGGTCTTCGACAGCAAGCTGGAATTCGCGGTGCGCAGCTGGGCCTTGCAGGACGACACGGTGGCCGTGCGCGTCGCGGCTGCGGACGAGACGCGGCTTTCGGCGCTGCGCGAGATGCTGGTGCGCTGGGGGCATGGCGAGCAGGAGGCCGACGTGCGGGCGCGCACCATCTATCTGACGCAGATCGGCTATATCTCGATGCGGGTGCAGGAGGAGCTGGAAACCCGGCTCGCGCGCATCCCGACCTATGTCGAGATCTATACCGGGCAGAGCGCCGAGCCGCGCGAGATCGCCCGCTTCAACGCCCGGGTGAAAACCGCCGCCAAGCCGCCACCGTAACAGCGCCCCGGCAGCGATATGGAGAGGCTGCTCTCCTTCCAGCCCCCCGGATAGTGCGACGATCCGGGCAACGAGAGCTTATGTCACGACAGGGAAAAAGACCATGAGACGACCCTATTTCCTCGGCACAGCAGCCCTGCCCTTCCTGGTGCTGGCCGGCACCGCCTCGGCCGATTGCGGCAGCCTGACCATTGCCAGCATGAACTGGCAAAGCGCCGAGGTCCTGGCCAGCCTCGATCAGTTCATCCTGAACGAAGGCTATGGCTGCGACGCCGAGATCACCATTGCCGATACCGTCCCGGCCATCACCTCGCTGGTCGAAAAGGGAAAACCCGAAGTGGTTCCCGAAGGCTGGGTCGGGCTGATGCCGGAACTGTTCGAGACCGGGCTTGCCGAGGGCAAGATCGTTTCGGTCGGCAGGGCGCTGTCGGATGGCGGTGTCCAGGGCTGGTTCATCCCCAAATATATCCAGGACGAACATCCCGAGATCCGGACCGCCGCGGATGTCCTTGCCCATCCCGAACTTTTCCCCGCGCCGGAAGAGCCGGGCAAGGGCGCCATCTACACGGGGCCTGCGGGCTGGGGCGGCAATATCGTCACCACGCAGCTTGCCAAGGCCTTCGGCGCCGAGGACAAGGGGTTCGTGCTTGTCGATCCCGGTTCGGCGGCGGGCCATGACGGCGCGGTTGCGCGGGCTTACGAGCGCAGGCAGGGCTGGGTCGGCTATTACTGGGCACCCACGGCTTTGCTCGGCAAATACGAGATGGTGCAGATCGACTTCGGCGCCCCCCTGGACATGGAGGAGTGGAAACGCTGCACGTCGGTCGCCGATTGTCCCGATCCGAAACCCAATTCCTGGCCTGTGGACGAGGTTCTCACGCTGGTGGCCAGGGAGTTCTCGGAAACGACCGACCCAGCCGTCATGGACTACCTGTCGAAGCGCAGCTGGAGCAACGATACCGTCAACGCGCTGATGGCCTGGATGACCGACAATCAGGCCACCGGCGAGGCGGGCGCCCAGGAATTCCTGCGCAATAACGAAGAAACATGGACGCAATGGGTGAGCCCGGATGCGGCCGAGAAGATCAGAGCCGCGCTCTAGGCAAAAGAAAGGGCGCGGCGTCGAAGCCGCGCCCCCCTTCCCCAGCAACAGGCGGACAACATCCTCATGACCTGGCTCACCACATTTCCCCAATTGAAAAGCACCTGGCTGCGCGATCTCCAGCGGCTGATTGACGACGGTTTCCGCAGCTTCACGCGCAGCTACGGCGACCTGATCGAAGGCTTCTTCAGCCCGCTGCAGAGCCTGCTGATCTGGTTCGAACGGCTGCTTCTGGGCACGCCCTGGCCGGTGATCCTGCTGGTCGTGGCCGGCCTGGCCTGGGGCGCCAGCCGCAGCCTGCGCGTGGTGATCGGCTCGGTCGCCACCCTGGTGCTGATCGGCCTCTTCGGCATGTGGGACGACACCATGAAGACCATCTCCATGGTGCTGGCCGCCACGCTTTTGTCGATCGCCGTCGGCCTGCCGCTGGGCATCCTGATGGCGCGCTCGCAGCGGGTGCAGCGGATCATCAGCCCGATCCTCGACATCATGCAGACCATGCCCAGCTTCGTCTACCTGATCCCGGTGGTGATGCTGCTGGGCATCGGCCGGGTGCCGGGGCTGATCGCGGTGGTGATCTATGCCATCCCGCCGATGATCCGGCTGACCAACCTGGGCATCCGCCAGGTCGATCCCGAGGTGCTGGAGGCGGCCGACGCCTTCGGCTCCTCGGCCTGGCAGAAGCTGGTCAAGGCGCAGCTGCCGCTGGCGCTGCCCACCATCATGGCCGGCATCAACCAGACCATCATGATGGCGCTGGCCATGGTGGTGATCGCCTCGATGATCGGGGTGCAGGGGCTGGGCCAGCCGGTGCTGCGCGCCATCAACAACCAGTATTTCACCATGGGCCTGTTCAACGGCTTCGCCATCGTCGGCATCGCCATCCTGTTCGACCGTATCAGCCAGGCCTGGGGCAAGCGGCTGCAGAAACACCATGAGGCCAGCCATGACTGATCCCATCGGCATCGAGATCAAGAACCTCTACAAGATCTTCGGCGCGGACCCCCAGGCCCATGTCGCGGCGGTGCGCGCCGGCATGACCAAGGCCGAGCTGCAGGCCCGCCACGGCCATGTGCTGGGGCTCAGCGACATCAACATCTCCATCGCGCCGGGCAGCATCCAGGTGATCATGGGCCTGTCGGGTTCCGGCAAGTCGACGCTGATCCGCCACATCAACCGGCTGATCGAGCCCACCGCCGGCGAGATCGTGATCGAGGGCCGCAACGTCGTCGGGATGTCCCGCGACGAGCTGCGCGCCTTCCGCCGCCACAAGACCGCGATGGTGTTCCAGAAATTCGGCCTGCTGCCGCATCGCACGGTGCTGGACAATGCCGCCTACGGGCTGGAGGTGCAGGGCATGGCGGAGGCCGAGCGCTATCGCACCGCCATGCGCTGGATCGAGCGGGTGGGCCTTGCCGGCTTCGAGAAGAGCTACCCGAGCCAGCTTTCGGGCGGCATGCAGCAGCGCGTGGGCCTGGCCCGCGCCCTGGCCAATGACGCGCCGATCCTCTTGATGGACGAGGCCTATTCGGCGCTGGACCCGCTGATCCGCTATGACATGCAGACGGTGCTGCTGGATTTGCAGCAGGAGGTGAAGAAGACCATCGTCTTCATCACCCACGACCTCGACGAGGCCTTGCGCATCGGCGACCGCATCGCGCTTTTGCGCGACGGCTCGGTGATCCAGCAGGGCACGGCGCAGGACATCGTGCTGCGCCCGGCCGACGATTACGTGGCCAATTTCGTCCAGCATGTCGACCGCGGCAAGGTGCTGAAGGTCGGCGCGGTGATGCTGGCCCAGCACGGTTTCGACGCCCTGCCCGAGGCCGCCATCGCCCCCGAGGCCAGCATCGCCGAGGCCCTCCAGCACATGGCCGCAAGCCGCCTGCAGGCCCTGCGCGTCCAGACCGCCGACGGAAGCACCATCGGCATCATACCCTTCCAGGAAGCCATCAACGCATATACCGGAAGTGCGGGGGCAGGCGCATGAGGATCGGTATCATCGGCGCCACCGGCTGGCTGGGCTCGGCGCTTGGCGCGGGGCTTTTGTCGCGCGGCATCGTCCAGCCGGGCGATCTGGCGCTCTTGAACCGCAGCGGGCCACGCCCCGATTATCACGGCCATGCCGATGTGGTCTGGGCGCGGGACGTGGCGGATCTCGTGGCGCAGAGCGACGTGATCGTGGTCTCGGTGCGGCCCGAGGACTGGCCGGAGCTGGCGCTGCGGGCCGAGGGGCGGCTGATCCTGTCCCTCATGGCCGGGGTGAATGCCCGCGAACTGGCCCGCTGCGGCGGCCGGATCGTGCGGGTCATGCCGAATGCCGCCGCCGAGATCGGCGCCTCCTATTCGCCCTTCTGGTCCGCCGAAGGGGTGACGGATACCGACCGTGACACTGTGCGGCACCTGCTCTCGGCCATCGGCACCACAGACGAGTTGTCGAGCGAGGCCGAAATCGACCTGATGACCGCCCTGCCCGGCTCGGGCGCCGCCTATCCGGCGCTGATGGCGGTGGCGATGGCCGGGTTCATGCGGGCGCAGGGCGTCGCGGACGCCATCGCCTGGCGCGCGGCCGAGGCGGCGGTGGTCGGCGGCGCGCGGCTGCTGGAGAGGCGGATCACCGAGGCCCCTGCCCTGGTCGCCGCCTATCGCGACTATCGCGGCACCACCGCCGCCGGCCTCGAGGCCGCCGAGGCGGCAGGCTTCAGCCGCGCCGTCGTCGCGGCGCTGGAGGCGGCGACCGAGAAGGCGCGGCGCATGGCGGAGGGTCCGGCGTGACCCGCCCTGCCCTTACCAGCCTCGACCAGACCGAATACGACGTGATCGTCATCGGCGCCGGCGCGGTCGGCTGCGCCAGCGCCCGGCAACTGGCGGGGCGCGGCTTTCGCACGCTGCTGGTCGACCGCGGCGATATCGGCGCCGGCACCTCGTCGCGCTCCAGCCGCATGCTCTATTCCGGGCTCGGCTATCTCGCCGCGCGCTATCCGCTGTGGCAGATGCCCTTTCGGCCCGCCGACATGATCCGGCGGCTGCTCTACACCCGCGACGTGATGCGCTGCCGGGCCGAACTGGTGCGCGACATGCCCGGGCACCTGACCAAGCACCGCTTCCATTATCCGTTCCGCCAGGGCGATCGCTATCCGCCATGGCTGGTCGATCTGGGCTTTCGGCTGGTCGAGGCGCTGGACGGATGGCAGGTGCCCTTGTCCTATCGCCGCCTCCCGCCTGCGAAAGCCGCCGGCGAAAGCGCCATGGCCGCGGCCCTGGGTGGCCCGCTGCGCGGCGTGGGCGTGTTCGAGGAATACATGTATGCCTGGCCCGAGCGCATCTGCGTCGATACCGCGCTGGATGCCGAGCGGCGCGGCGCCACTCTCCGCACCTATGCCGAGGTGACGGCCATCGCGCGCGAGGGCGAGGCTTGGCTGGTCACGCTGGACGAGCGCGCCCCCGATATGCAGGGCCGGGCGCAGATCCGCGCCCGCATCGTGGTGAACGCCGCCGGTCCCTGGATCGACCGGGTGCCGGGCGGCGGCTCGGGCAAGCGGCGGGTGATCGGCGTCAAGGGCGTCAATGTCATGCTGCGCCTGCCCGAGGCATTCCGCGGCCAGGGCCTGGAAGCCTTTTCCCGCAAGGGCGAGCCCTATTACGTCTTTCCCTGGCGCGATTTTCACTTCATCGGCCCGACCGAGACCGAGGTCACCGCCGATCCCGACGACATCCGCGTCGAGGACGCCGAGATCGACTATATCCTGGCCGAGGCCAACCACCTGTTCCCCGACCTGCAACTGACGCGCGCGGATGTGCTGCATTGCTGGTGCGGGGTGCGGCCGACCTCGACCCGCGACGGCCGGGTGACCAGCCTGCCGGTCGAGGTGGCCGAGGATCCCGCGATGCCCGGCCTGCTGGCGGTCACCGGCTCGACCATCATGCTGCATCGCCATGCAGCGCGGAAGGTGGCGCGCAGCGTCGAAAGACGCCTGGGAAGGCGGGGACCGGAGCCCGCCGGCGTCATTCCGGCGCCCGAAACCAAGGACCAAGGCATCGGCCAGATGGCGGCCTGCGAACATGTCGTGCGCCTTGCCGACCTGATCCGCCGCCGCCTGCCGGACGGGCTGGAGCCCGACCTGGGCCGGGGCCGGGCCGAGGCGCTGTCGCGCATCGCCGCTGCCAGCCTCGGCTGGTCCGAGGCCCGCCGGCAGGACGAGTTGCGCCATTTCGAGGAAGATACGGCACGGGTCTATCGCCAGCTCTGACGCGATTCAGCCCTCGGCCAGCCAATCCGCGAACAGCCGGGCTTTCGCCGAGGCGCGGGGGTGGATCGTCAGGTAGAAGCCGGCCGGAGAAGGGATGCTTTCCGGCACCAGCTGGACCAGCCGGCCCTGTTCCAGCAGGTTTCCAAGCAGCCCGTCCCAGCCCAGCACCGCGCCGACATCGTCCTCGGCCGCCTGCAGGGCGATCATGTGGTTGTTCACATGCAGGCTGCGCCCCCTTGGCACGGAAAGGCCCAGGGCGGCGAACCATTCCGTCCAGCCGGTCCAGTCGTTCTCCTCGCTGCGCATGTGGATCAGCGGGGCAGACATCAGGTCGGCGGCGCTGCGAATGCCGTGTTCTTGGCGAAAGCGCTCGGTTCCCAGGGCAAGGATCCGGTCATGGAACAGTGGCCGCCATTCCTCGCCGGTGTCCTGGGGAATGGCATAGCGGATGCTCAGGTCGTGCCGGCCGCCCGAGCCCGGCACGTCACTGATGATCTGCGAAACGGTGATGCCCGGATGATCCTTCCAGAACGCGCCGATCTTGGGGGTCAGCCACAGCGCGCTGACCGCGGTCGTGGCGCGGATGGTGACATCGACCGCCTCGGGGCTTGCGCGCAACTGCGTGACGCAATCCGAGATGGTCTCGAAGCCGCGCTGCAGGGCGACCAGCAGGAAGGCGCCCTTCTCGGTCAGTTCCACCCCGCGATGCCGGCGGATGAACAGCGCACAGCCCAGATCCTGCTCCAGCGCCTTGATCTGGTGGCTGATCGCGGCGGGGGTGACGTTAGTCTCCCTTGCGGCTTCCTTGAAGCTCATCTTGCGGGCCGCGGCCTCGAAACACATCAGGGCGGTGATCGAGGCAAGGTCGTAGGGTCTGCGCAACCAACTCGCTCCCGGTGGCTTTCAGGTTAGATCAGCTAAGCCAAGGTGAATTTTTATGCCGTTGTCAAGATGCCGCATGCAGCCGATTGTCGCAGGCAGGATTCACCCTCATCCCATGGAAGCCGAACATGTCCGCCACCAACACGAATCTGCATGACCTGCTTGCCCGCCGTGTGCCCGGACACGCGCTGGAACAGCCCTTCTATACCTCGCCCGAGATCTATCAGCAGGATCTGGAGCATATCTTCTACCGCGAATGGCTCTATGCCATCCCGGCCTGCCAGCTGGTCAAGCCCGGCAGCTACGCGACGCTGCGGATCGGCGCCTACAACATCGTCATCGTCAAGGGCCGCGACGGGGAAATCCGCGCCTTCCACAACTCCTGCCGGCATCGCGGCTCGATCGTCTGCAAGGCGCGCGAGGGCCAGGTGGCCAAGCTGGTCTGTCCCTATCACCAATGGACCTATGACCTGGACGGCAAGCTGATCTGGGCCAACAGCATGGGGCCCGACTTCGACCCGACGCAGCACGGGCTGCGCGGGGTGGCGCTGCGCAACCTCAAGGGGCTGATCTATATCTGCCTGTCGGACAACCCCCCGGATTTCGAGGATTTCGCCCGCCAGGCCGAGCCTTATCTGGCAGTCCATGACCTTCAGGACGCCAAGGTCGCCTACAGCTCCTCGATCATCGAGAAGGGCAACTGGAAGCTCGTCTGGGAAAACAACCGCGAATGCTATCATTGCAGCGGCAACCACCCGGCGCTGTGCCGGTCCTTCCCGCTGGACCCCGAGGTGGCGGGCGTGTCGGCCGACGGCTCGATCTCGGCCCGGTTGCAGGCGCATTTCGACGCCTGCGCCTCGGTGGGCGCCCCGGCGCAGTTCCTGCTGGGCGGCGACGGCCAGTTCCGGCTGGCGCGGATGCCGCTGCAGGAAACCGCCGTCAGCTACACGATGGACGGCAAGGCGGCGGTGGCGCGGCAGCTGGGTCGCGTGGCCAAGTCTGACGCCGGCTCGCTGCTGGTGTTCCACTATCCCTCGACCTGGAACCACTTCCTGCCCGACCATTCGCTGACCTTCCGCGTCACCCCGATCAGCCCGACCGAGACCGAGGTGACGACGACCTGGCTGGTGCACAAGGACGCGGTCGAGGGCGTGGATTACGACCTCAAGCGCTTGACCGAGGTCTGGATCGCCACCAATGACGAGGATCGCGAGATCGTCGAGACCAACCAGGAAGGTATCTTCTCGCCTGCCTATGTTCCCGGCCCCTATTCGCCCGACTGGGAAAGCGGCGTGATCCAGTTCATCGACTGGTATGCCGCATGGATGGAACGTAGCCTCGCCCCCAGCCGCATGGCGGCCGAGTGACCATGAACGCGCCGACGAAACCGACGCTGGCCTTCTGGACCGACGCCGAAGAGCTGGAATGCGTATCGTTCCTGCGCGAGGCGCCGGATGTGATGACCTTCTGCTTTCGCAGCCCATCCGGCGCGCTGTTCAGCTTCGAGCCGGGGCAGTTCCTGACCCTGGAGCTGCCCCTGCCCAGGGGGCCGCTGCATCGCACCTACACGATCTCGTCCTCGCCCTCGCGGCCGACCTCGCTGACGGTGACGGTCAAGGCGCAGAAGGCGTCCATCGGCACGCGCTGGATGTTCGACCACCTGCGGCCCGGCATGCGGATCAAGGCCAGGGGACCGGCGGGCAAGTTCTCGATGATGCAGGATCCGGCCGAGAAATACCTGTTCATCTCGGCCGGCTCGGGCATCACGCCGATGATGTCGATGACCACCTTCCTTTACGATTCCGGGCGCGACCCCGACATCGTCTTCGTCAACTGCGCCCGCCGCCCCTCCGAGATCATCTTCCGCGAGGGGCTGGAATACATGGCGACGCGCGTCGCCGGCATCGACCTGAAATGGATCGTCGAGGAACCCGACCCCTATCGGCCCTGGACTGGCTATCGCGGCATGTTCAACCAGCTGATGCTGGGCCTGATCGCGCCAGACTACCTGGAGCGCGACGTCTATTGCTGCGGCCCCGAGCCCTTCATGCAGGCGGTGCGCGATATCCTGCACGGGCTGGGCTACGACATGGCCCGCTATCACCAGGAAAGCTTCGGCGGCCCGCCGGCCGAGGCCGAGACGGTGCCCGAGGACGTGGTGCCGCAGGAGGATGCGCTGGCCGAGGTCCGCTTTTCCGCCTCGGGCAAGACCGCGCGGGCGGCCGAGACCGAGACCATCCTGGCCACGGCGCGGGCGGCGGGCATCCCCATCCCCTCGGGCTGCGGCATGGGCATCTGCGGCACCTGCCAGGTGCTCAAGCTCTCGGGCCAGGTCCACATGGTCCACAATGGCGGCATCACCGACGAGGATGTCGAGGCGGGCTATATCCTGGCCTGCTGCTCGCGGCCCATCGGCGATGTCACCATCGACCTGTGACGCTTTCAGGGGGCCGCCGGTCCCCGGAAACGCATCGCTCAAGCAATATGACAGGGACAGGCCATGAAGATTGCCGAAATACACGTCTATGCCCATGAGCTGCCGGTCGAGGACGGGCCCTATGCCATCGCCAGCTCGACGGTCTGGTCCTTGCAGACCACGCTGGTCAAGATCGTCGCCGACAGCGGCTTGGCGGGCTGGGGCGAAACCTGCCCGGTCGGCCCGACCTATGCGCCCAGCCATGCGCTTGGCGCCCGCGCGGCGCTGGCCGAGATGGCGCCGGGCCTGATCGGCGCGGACCCGTTGCAGCCGCTGGTCCTGCGCCGCCGGATGGACGGGCTGCTTTGCGGGCACAATTACGCCAAGGCGGCCATCGACATCGCCGCCCATGACCTGATGGGCAAGCATTACGGGGTGCGGGTGGCGGACCTCTTGGGCGGCGTCGCGGCCGAGCGCGTGCCCTCCTATTACGCCACCGGCATCGGCCAGCCGGACGAGATTGCCCGCATCGCCGCCGAAAAGGTCGCCGAGGGCTTCCCGCGCCTGCAGATCAAGATCGGCGGCCGGCCGGTAGAGATCGACATCGAGACCGTCCGCAAGGTCTGGGAGCGCATCCGCGGCACCGGCACGCGGCTGGCGGTGGACGGCAACCGCAGCCTGCCGGCCCGCGACGCGCTGCGACTAAGCCGCGAATGCCCCGAGATCCCCTTCGTGCTGGAACAGCCCTGCAACACGCTGGAGGAGATCGCCGCCATCCGCGGCCGCGTCCGGCACGGCATCTACCTGGACGAAAGCGGCGAGGATCTGTCCACCGTGATCCGCGCCGCCGGCCAGGGGCTCTGCGAGGGGTTCGGCATGAAGCTGACCCGAATCGGCGGCTTGCACCCCATGGCGGCGTTCCGCGACATCTGCGAGGCCCGCGCCCTGCCCCATAGCTGCGACGACGCCTGGGGCGGCGACATCATCGCCGCCGCCTGCACCCATATCGGCGCCACCGTCCAGCCGCGGCTGAACGAGGGCGTCTGGGTCGCCCAGCCCTATATCGCGCAACCCTATGACGAGGAGAACGGCATCCGCATCACGGGCGGCCATATCGGCCTGCCCAAGGGTCCGGGCCTCGGCGTCATTCCCGAAGAAAGCCTGTTCAGCCCGCCGGTTGCGTCGTTTTCCTGAAGCGGTTTCACTTGAAGGAGGAGCAAGTCCGATGAGCAGCAACAGAGGCGTGGTCTATATCGGCCCCGGCAAGGTCGAGGTGCAGGACATCGCCGACCCGAAGCTTCAGGCGCCGGACGAGCGCAAGATCGCGCATGGCGTGATCCTGAAGGTCGTCTCGACCAATATCTGCGGCTCGGACCAGCACATGGTGCGCGGCCGCACCACCGCCGAGCCCGGCCTGATCCTGGGCCATGAGATCACCGGCGAGGTGATCGAGAAGGGTGCCGATGTCGAGATGCTGGAGATCGGCGACATCGTCTCGGTGCCCTTCAACGTCGCCTGCGGCCGCTGCCGCTGCTGCCGCGAGGGCGATACCGGGGTCTGCCTGACGGTGAATCCGGCACGCGCCGGCGGTGCCTATGGCTATGTGGACATGGGCGGCTGGATCGGCGGGCAGGCGCGCTATGTCATGGTGCCCTATGCCGATTTCAACCTGCTGAAATTCCCCGACCGCGACCGGGCCATGGCGAAGATCCGCGACCTGACCATGCTGTCCGACATCCTGCCCACCGGCTTTCACGGCGCCTGGAAGGCGGGCGTGGGCGTCGGCTCGGTGGTCTATGTCGCGGGCGCCGGTCCCGTGGGTCTTGCCGCGGCGGCCTCGGCCCGCATCCTCGGCGCCGCGGTGGTGATGATCGGCGACTTCAACAAGGAGCGGCTGGAGCACGCCCGCAAGGTCGGCTTCGAGCCGGTGGACCTGTCGAAATCCGACCGGCTGGGCGACATGATCGCCGAGATCACCGGCACGCCCGAGGTCGATTCGGCCATCGACGCCGTGGGTTTCGAGGCGCGCGGCCATTCCGGCGGCGAGCAGCCGGCCATCGTGCTGAACCAGATGATGCAGATCACCCGCGCTGCCGGCCAGATCGGCATTCCCGGGCTATACGTGACCGAGGATCCGGGCGCGGTCGATGACGCCGCCAGGCATGGCAGCCTGTCGATGCGCTTCGGCCTGGGCTGGGCCAAGGCGCAGAGCTTCCATACCGGCCAGACCCCGGTGCTGAAATACAACCGCCAGCTGATGCAGGCCATCCTGCACGACCGTTTGCCCATCGCCGATATCGTCAATGCCACGGTCATCCCGCTGGATCAGGCGGTGCAGGGCTATGAAAGCTTCGACCAGGGCGCGGCGAAGAAATTCGTCCTCGATCCGCATGGCATGCTGGCGGCCTGAGCCGGCAGGTCCGCAACGCGGGAAGGCCGGCCAAGGATCTTGTCCGGCCTTTCGTTTCGATAAAGCCGAAACCTCATGGCCTGCCGGCTGATGGGGAGCGGATGGACCGCTCACCAGCGGGGAATGGCTGCTTCCCGGCCCGGCTCTCAGCCCGCCATGACCCGGGCGATCCAGGACGCGATCATCAGGTCCAGATGCGCACCGCCGCCGTTCTTGAACAGGGTGATCTCGTCATTCGCCTGCCGCCGGCGGGCGTCGGGGCGCACGAGATCGTAGAGATCGCCCAGCACGCTGTCTTCCGTGATCGCGCCCGAGGCGATGGGCAACATTAACTCGCCGATATGGCCGAGCGTGGTCTCGCGGCTGTCCACGAACAGCGCGGCCTTGCCCATCAGCGCATCGTCGGCCTCGCGCATGTCGGCCTTGAAGGCGCCGATCAGGTCGACATGGGTGCCGGGCCGCACCCAGTCGCCCAGGATCACCGGCTGCCGCGCCATGGTGGCCGAGGAGACGATGTCGGCCAGCCCGACCGCGTCCTGCAGATCCTCGACCGCCACCAGTTCGGCTTTGACGCCCGACATGCCGGCGACCAGTTCCCGCGCCTGTTCCGGGCGGCGCGACCAGACCGAGACCCGTTCGATTCCCGGCAGGACCGCGGTATAGGCCTTGACCAGGCTGGTCGCGACGGTCCCCGCGCCGACGATCAGCAGGTGCCGGCTGTCCGGGCGCGCCAGCAGGCTGGCGCCCAGCACGGAATCGGCGGCGGTCTTGATCTCGGTCACCAGCGGGCTGTCGACGATGGCTTGCAGCGAGCCGGTTTCGCCGTCAAAGACCAGCATCGCGCCCTGCACCGTCGGCAGGCCGCGCGCCGCGTTGCCGTCGAAGACGGTGAAGGTCTTGGCGCCGTAGCCCAGCCCCTCGATCCAGGCCGAGCGGCTCATCATCGTGCCGGTGGGCGGTCCCAGGAACACGTCGCGGATCTGGGCCCGGGGCAGCGCATGGCCCTGGCGCAGGGCCTCGACGGCGTCCGACCAGTCCAGCCGGCCGATCGCGGCCTCATAGGACAGGAATTGCGGAGCAGAGCCGTTGCTCGTCATGGATAAGCGATCCCCCCTTACAGATCCGCCGGCCAGGTATCCGACAGGCGATAGCCGCCCTGGAACGGGTCGGCCGGATCGACCATCAACTGTTTCGTCCCGATGATCCAGGCCCGGCCCGAGATGATCGGGCGGATGGCCGGTTTCCCGTTCAGGTCGACCTCATCGGCAATCGAACAATGGAACTCGGTGTCGAGGATCGAGCGGCCGACGAAGCGGTCCCCGAGTTTCATCTGTCCGCGCGCATGCAGCACCGCCATCCGTGCCGAGCAGCCCGTCCCGGTCGGAGAGCGGTCGATCTTGCCCGGACGGATCGCGACGGCATTCCTGCCGTAAAGCACCCCGTCCTTCTTGCTCAGGGGATCGGTGAACTGGCAGAACGAGATATGGTTCCAGTCGTTTGCCGGGTGGCGGAAGCCCAGCTGTTCGTTGGCGGCGCGGGTGATCCGCACCCCCATCTGGGCCAGGTCGCGCGCCTGATCGGGGGCGATGCGCATCCCGACCGAGGCCGCATCGACCAGCACGAAACTGTCGCCGCCATAGGCGGTGTCCACGGTGATCGTGCCCAGCCCCTCGACCTCGATCTGCGCATCCAGCCGGTCGGCGAAAGAGGGCACGTTGCGAACCCGGATGCGCTCGGCCTTGCCGCCCCGGCATTCGGCCTCGACCTCGATCAGGCCCCCCGGCGGCTCCAGCACCATGCGCGTCACCGGCTCCTGCATGGGAATGATGCCGGTATCGAGCAGCACCGTCGCCACGCAGATCGAGTTCGAGCCGGACATCGGCGGCGTATCTGCCGGCTCCATGATGATCCAGCCCATCTGGGCGCGCGGATCCTTGGGCGGCACCAGCAGGTTGACATGGCGGAACACGCCGCCGCGCGGCTCGTTCAGGACGAGGTTGCGCAGGGTCTCGTCTTCGGCGATCCAGCGCGACTGGTCCCAGACCGTCTCGCCCGGCGGCGGGGCGACGCCGCCGACGATGACATCGCCGACCTCGCCTTCGGCATGGCAGGACACGACATGCACGACCTTGGATGTGCGCATTTTTCCTCGCTCGGGTGTGGAAGCAGAGTAATCATATTCCGTATACGATATTATGATCACCCTGCCCGACCCATCTGGACCTGTCAAGCGGCATCGGCGGTGCCCGCAGGTCGACCGGCCTGCATCTCTGCAACCGGGAAACTGCCGTTCCTTGCGATAGGATATCGGCTACCATATCTTGCAAGCAGTTCAAGCGTGGAGCGAGCGGGATGCCATTCAAGGAAGCAGAGGTTCCCAACCTGGGGAAGGCCCCGACCGCCTCGGACATCATCCTGAAATTCATCCGCGATTCCATCGCCGACGGATCGCTGGACGAGGGTGAGCCGATCCGCCAGGACGATGTCGCGCGGATGTTCAACGTCAGCAAGATCCCGGTCCGCGAGGCGCTGAAACGGCTGGAGGCCGAGGGGCTGGTCGAGTTCCAGCGCAACAAGGGCGCCATCGTCACCTCGGTCTCCGAACCCGAGATCGCCCAGATCTTCGAGACCCGTGCCATCCTGGAATCGGCCGCCATCAAGCTGTCGGTGCCGCATATGACGCCGGAAACCTTTGTCGAGGCCGAGGCCCTTTGCGACGCCTTCGCCCGCGAAACCGATGTTGCGCAATGGTCGGCGCTGAACTGGCAGTTCCACAGCCGCCTGTATCTGGATGCGCAGCGGCCTTTCCTGGTCAGCACCATCCGCTCGGTCAATGATCGGCTGGAACGTTACCTGCGCATCCAGCTTGCCCTCTCGCATGGCCAGGGCACCGCGGATCGCGAACATCGCCAGATCCTCGCCGCCTGCCGCGCGGGCGATGCGGAAAAGGCGGGCAAGCTCGTCTACGATCATATCATGGCTGCCTGCTCATCCCTGCTGCACCATCTGCCGGCCAGCACGGGCAAGGGTTGAGGTCGCGCTGACCGGTATCCTGCGAAAGCACGAAACCCCTGCTGCGATTCCTGTTTTCGTATGATTGCCGAAAAGCCCCCGATGAGGAGATCCTCAGGCGAGCCTAAAACAGCACGCAAGGGAGGACGCCATGTGGAGGGTCGGAATCGACGTCGGCGGGACGTTTACGGACCTGTTTGCCTGGGAGGAGAAAACCGGCAGGCAGGTGACCGCAAAAGTCCTGACGACAAAGCAGGATCGCTCGATCGCCGTTCTGGAATCGATCGAAAAGGCCGGGATCGAGATTTCCGACATCTCGTATCTCATGCACGGCACGACCACGGCAACCAATGCCCTGATCGAGCGCAGCTACCCCGACGCCGCCTTCATCACCACCGAAGGCTTTCGCGACACCATCGAGATCGGCCGGCAGCACCGCCAGCATCTCTATGACCCCTATCAGACGAAGCCCAAGCCGATCATCAAGCGCCGCTATCGCTATACCGTGCCCGAGCGGACCAATGTCCGCGGCGAGACCGAGCGTCCGCTGGACGTCGCCGCCGCGCGCGCGGTGGCCGAGAGGATCAAGGCGGCGGGCATCCCCTCGGTCGCCATCGGCTTCATCAACTCCTATGCCAGCGGCCGGCACGAAGAGCAGATGCGCGACATCCTGCGCGAGACCTGCCCGGACATCCACATCGTGCTGTCCTCGGAAACCCGGCCGATCTTTCGCGAGCATGGCCGCTTCGTCACCACTGCCGTCCGCGCTGCCTGCATGCCGGTGATGGTGAAATACATGGACGACCTGGAGAACCGGCTGGCGCGCCACGGCTTTGCCGGCAAGCTCTTGATCCTGAAAAGCAGCGGCGGCGTCATGTCGGCCGAGGCGGCGCGCCAGCACCCCGAGGACATGCTGGAATCCGGCCCCGCCGGCGGCGTCGCCTATGCCGGCTACCTGACCGAGCAGAGCGGCTTCGATCGTATCCTGCACACCGATGTCGGCGGCACCAGCTTCGACGTGTCCATCGTCGAGCATGGCAAGGGGCTGATCACCCGCGACCACGAACTGGAATGGGAGGTGCCGATCGTCGTGCCGATGCTGGACATCCACAGCGTCGGCTCGGGCGGCGGCTCGATCGGCTGGGTCGATGCCGGCGGCTCGCTGCGCGTCGGGCCGAAAAGCGCGGGTTCCGAACCCGGCCCGGTCTGCTATGGCCGCGGCGGCACCCAGCCTACCATCACCGACGCCAACCTGCTCTTGGGCCGGCTGGACCCGACGCTGAACGGCAAGATCGACCTTGACGTCGATGCCGCCCGCAAGGCGATGGACAAGCTCGCCGCCGAGATCGGCCTGTCCCCGCTGGCCACCGCCGAGGGCATGATCCGCATCGGCTGCGAATACATGGCGCAGGCGGTCAAGAAGGTGCTGGTCGCCCGCGGCCGCGATCCGCGCGATTTCGTCTACGCGAGCTTCGGCGGCGCGGGTGCGCTGGCGGCCTGCTTCGTCGCCAGATCGATGAACATTCCCAAGGTCATCGTGCCGCCCCACGCGGGCGTCGCCTCGGCCTTCGGCGCGACGGTCATGGACTTGCGCCAGGACATCGAGCAGTTCTATTACGCGCCGGTCAAGGAGGCCGACCTGGACCGCGTGAACGCGATCCTGGACGACCTGGAGACCCGCGCCCGCAAGGAGCTGATCCAGCAGGGCTTTGCCGATGCGGCCGGGATCGAGATCATCCGCAGCGCGCAGATGCGCTATGTCGGCCAGTCCTACGAGGTCGACACGCCGCTGCCGAACGGCGTGCTGACCGCCGGCCACCTGCCCGGCATCGAGGAAGCGTTCCACGGCGTCCACCTGCAGGAATTCGGCGTCAGCTCGGACGATTTCGCCCCGGCCTTCGTCTCGTTCAGCGTCACCGCCATCGGCCGGATGGACGATCCGCCCCCGGTCGAGCTGTATTATTCCGAGGACGACAGGGCGGCCGTCAAGGGCCAGCGCGACGTCTATTTCGACGGCGAATGGACCCGGTGCGACGTCTATGAAGGCGAGGCGCTGACCACCCATCACCGGATCGAAGGCCCGGCGATCATCGAATACGATCACGCCTGCACCGTCCTGCCGCCCCAGACGCATGCCCATGTCAACGCCATGGGCGCGCTGGTCATCGACATCGAAATCTGAGGGAGGGGAAAGACATGAGCCAACACAGCGATATCGACATCGACCCGATCACCTTCGAGGTCATGCGCAGCATCTTCGAATTCGCCTCGGACCGGATGGCCACGGTGCTTCAGCGGTCGTCCTTCTCGCCGATCCTGGCGGATATGCTGGATTTCTCGAACGCGATCTATGACGCGGACCTGCAGCTGCTCAGCCAGGCGGCCAACTGCCCGGTCCACCTGGCCGCGATGAAGTTCTCGGCCGAGGAGGCGGTGAAGGGCGTCGGCCCGCAGAACGTGCATGAAGGCGACGTGCTGGTGCTGAACGACCCCTATCGGGGCGGCACCCATATCAACGACATCACCTTCACCAAGCCGATCTTCTACAAGGGCCAGCTGATCGGCTATGGCGTCAGCCGCGGCCACTGGATGGATCTGGGCGGCGGCGGCGCCGGCGGCCAGGCGTTTTCCACCCATATCGCCGCCGAGGGCCTGCGCCTGCCGCCGCTGAAGATCTATTCCGGCGGCAAGCTGAACGAGGATCTTCTGGCGATCATCCTGAACAACTCGCGCACGCCGCATTTCATCAAGGGCGACGTGCAGGCGCATCTGGGCGCGCTGCTGGCGGCCGAGCAGGAGTTGCAGCGCGCCTGCGACCGCTACGGCGTCGATACCGTCCGCGCCGCGATGTCATGGTCGGGATCAACTCGGGCGCCATCTCCAACGAGGTCGCGCCTTTCGGCGGCGTGAAGGCCTCGGGGCTGGGCCGCGAGGGATCGAAATACGGGCTGGAGGAATATCTGGAGATCAAATACCTCAGCCTCGCCTTGTAGGATCGGGATGGTCCTTTACCATCGCAGAACCGCAAGCCATAGCTACCTGCCGGACCAGGGCGGCGCGGTCAGGCTGGCCGAGGCATAGGGTGCGGGGGCAAGGACCACATCGCGCCCTTGCTGCAATTGGTGAATCAGATGGGCCTGGCTGATCGACAGATCCAGCGTGTCGTCCGGATAGGCCAGCCGAGCTGGCCCTCGTTGCCGAAATAACGGGAACCGTTGACGCCGCGGTTGATCGAGGTCCGCAGATCCGCGATCATCTTGTCGAAGGCGCGGGGATGGCCGGCGCGCTGCCAGGATCCCAGCAACAGGCCGACCCGGTCATAGGCCAGCCCGGCCTGCGAATTTCCCGGATGGCTGCCGTTGCGGGCAAAATACCTCTGCCGGAAGGTGGCTCCGATCATGTCGGTCTAAAGGCCGCTGGTGGTGGCCCAGATCACCCCCTTGCCCAGCCGGCCAAGTTCCTGGCGATAGCAGGGCGCCGAGGGCTGTAGATCAGATAGACCAGCGCCCTGACCGGATTGTCCCGGGACGCCCGCTGGAAGGGGATCGCGTCCTCGACGAAGAACGAGGCCGGCCTCACCACCCCCGGTTCCAGCTGGTGCAGGCCGGTGACGACCCGCTGCCAGCAATCCGGCTCGGCCGTGTCGACCGGCATCGGCTGAAGCTGCCAGCCCTGCCGGTCCAGCCCCTCGGCCAGCGCCGCCATGCCCATATCCATGGCCTTCGCTTTCGGCACTACCACCGCCAACCGCCGCGCCAGCGCCGTCTGCGGACCCAGCCCGGCCATGAAGCACACCAGGCCCTGGGCATAGTTGATGTCGCTGGCACAGGACTGGAAGATATTGCCCAGCCGCAGCCGGCTGTCGCGCACC
Source organism: Paracoccus pantotrophus (assembly GCF_008824185.1). NCBI lineage: Bacteria > Pseudomonadati > Pseudomonadota > Alphaproteobacteria > Rhodobacterales > Paracoccaceae > Paracoccus > Paracoccus pantotrophus. The sequence continues at coordinate 258,693 of NZ_CP044425.1, read as the reverse complement.
CGCTCGACCGCGTGGTTCATCGTGGCGGCATGCAGATAGGACAGGCGTGCCTCGCCGATCAGGTCGTGGACCTGCGGCGAATAGCAGGCATATCCGGCCGTGATCGCCTCGACTCCTCCTCGATCAGCGCGCGATAGGCGGCAAGCGCAGCGATGTCATCGCGGTTGTGGAACGGCTTCGGCACAAGCCGCAGCTCGCGGCCGTGGATGCCGCCCCGAGCGTTGGCCTCGGCCACCGCAAGCGCGGCCCCGTTCACCATCTCGGTCGCGTCCGAAGCGCCGCGCCCCGCAGCAGGATAAGGCAGGCCGACATGGATCGGGCGCAGCCTGGGTGGCCGCCGGGACCGGGTCATCGGCCGAAGCGGAGGCCCGGTGCCTGCGTCAAGCCGGAGCAAGGCAAGCGCCTGCCCGTCCGCACCCCCGGGGCACGGGCAGGCGCAAAAGCCCCCGCTCAAGCGCGATCCCGGCCAGCAGGCTGCGGCTCCGGACCCGCAGCTTGGCCGAAAGATGCTCGACAGGCTTGGCGACGGTGCGGGGGGCGGACGGCAAGGCGGGCACCGATGTTGTCGTTGGAACAGCCCGCCGCCACGAGGGTCAGGACATCGAGTTCCCGCGCCGTCATTCCTCCGGGCGGCTCGATCCGTTCCAGATGCAGGCCGGCGGCGGCCGGATGGAGGGTTGCCGGGGCCGGCCGCAGCCGGGCAAGATACCAGCCGCCCCCGTTGATATGGATGAAATCGGCCAGTTCCAGACCGCTGCCGAGGAAGGATCGCGCCGGCGAGACGACCTGCGGCAGCCCGGCGACGAACAGAAGGCGCTGCTGGTCCTCGAGTTCCTCCAGCCCGTCCTTCGTGACGAGGCATGACCAGCAACCCGCATGCTCGCCCTCCCATATCCCCTCATGCGGACATTGGGATGATAGAGGACGTCCGCGCCCGGAGCAGATGAAACTTGCGCCCGGACCGGCCGGGCGCAGGTCTCCTGATGCGGGCCAGCCGTAATCGGCCGGCATCGGCTCGACGCTGCGCGCATCCGGCAGGGCCATCTTTTCGCGGTCGTCGTCGACCCAGGGGCGGGCGATCTCGTCGCAGGTCGCGAACCAGACGCCCGCATGGCGCTTGATATGCTCGATCAGGCGCTCCAGCATGATCATGTGATGGGCCTGGCCGATGATCTGCGGATGCAGGGCCATGGCATAGACGCCGTTTTCCTGATGGGCATAGGCGTAGTCTAAGATGTCCTTCCTGCGGTGCAGCACCGCATCGGTATCCGACATGCCTTCCTGGTTGCCGGTATAGGCCAGGGCCGGGAAGTCATCGAGATACCAGCTGACCGGGATCTCCAGCACCCTGCTGGCCGGGCCGGCGACATTGCCCTGCTCCCGGCGCACCTGCCCGCGCCGCGGGCGATAGGGCACCAGATCGCGCGCCATCAGGCTGGCTGTCATAGAGAAACCCCGCCTCCTCGATCAGGTCCAGCGTGTTCTCGCTGTAATCCCAATAGGGCGAGCGGCAGCCGGTCGGGCGGGTGCCGAAATGCTTCTGGTAGGTGGCGAAGGCCAGGTCGATCAGCCGCCGCTCGGTATCGCGCCCGATCGGCGTCGGGTTCTCGTGATGATAGCCGTGACGGGCGATCTCGTGCCCGGCATCGAAGACCTTCCTGTTGATCGCAGGGAAGGTGTCGACGGTATGGCCGGGGGTGAAGAAGGTCATCCGGATGTCATGCTTGCGAAACAGGGCAAGCAGGCGCGGCGTGCCGACCTCGGCGCCGAATTCGCCGCGCGACATGAATGACGGCGACGGCCGGTTGAAGCCGCCGAGCCAAAGCGACTGCGCGTCGAAATCCACGCCCAGGTTCACGGCGATCTTCCTGCCTTCGGGCAGTTTCAGATGTCCCATTCACTCGTCCATGCTGGGACGAAATTGCGGTTCTGGTCCACGGCTTTCACAGATGCGGCGGCCCGCTGCGGTAAAGCCCGGCCTGGCGGCGGCGATCCCTGAAGGTGGTGGCCGCGCCGCGTTCGCGGTTCTCATGGCGCAGGTCGAGGTTCACCGTGCCGGTGACAGTCATCTCGACATTGGTCCGGGCCTCGGCGATGATCCCGGCCGGGATGTCGCAGGCCATGTCGCAGGGCCCGAGGACCGAGCTGCGCGCCCACCCGTCCGGCAGCGGCGTGCCGGGCTGGCCACCGAGGCAGCAATGGACCAGATAGACCTGGTTCTCGATACAGCGGGCCTGCGCAGTGGCGCACGCGCCAGAAGCCCTGCTCGGTGAAGGCCGCCGAGGGCGTCAGGATCAGCTCGCCCCCCTGCTCGGCCAGCGCGGCCGCGCATTCCGGGATCTCGGTCTCGCAGCAGACATTGAAGCCGACCTTGGCGAAGGGCAGCCGGAAGGCCTCCATCCTGTCCCCTTCCGAGGTGGACCAGGCCGCCTCGGCCGGGAAGATATGGGTCTTGGCGTGCATGAAATGCTCGCCATCCAGGCCGAACAGATGGGCGATGTTCTCATACCGGTCCGGCGAGACCTCCTCGAGATTCGAGCCGGCGTCGATGAACAGGCCACGCCGCTTCGCCTCCGACCTGAAGAGGTCGCGACAGGCTTGCGTATGCTCGGCGATCTTCACCAACTCGGCGATGGGGCGCTCGCGCCAATTCGGCAGGGTGGTGAACAGTTCGATGGTGAAAAGCTGGGGGAAAATGGCGATGTCCGAGCCATCGGCCTGGTTGAGAAGCGCATGCACGCGCGTCGCCATATCCTCGAAGCTGCCGATTTCGCGCGCCAGATACTGGCCGCCGATATGGTTACCTCACGCGGCATGATCTCCCTCCCGATGTGGCGCCGTGATGGGAAGAAACTCGCCCGGCCGGGCGTTCAGGGCGATACGCGATTTTTGCGTATTGCCCCTTGGATCCATGGGCCGATGCGCCGCGATCAAAGCCCGGCCCGAACGCCGCCTTGGCGGGCCGGGGTTTCCATTGCGTGACGCACGCCGCATGATGATCGCCGGAGCAAAGACAAGCGCGCGGGTACAGGAATGAATGTCGAGGGAAGCTGCCATTGCGGCCATGTCACCTACCATGCAGAGATCGACCCCGAGCGGGTGTCGATCTGCCATTGCACCGATTGCCAGCAGCTGACCGGCAGCGCCTTTCGCGTGACCGCAATGGTTCCCCGCGCGGCGTTCCGTCTGACCGGCGCCGCGCCGCGCCGCTATGTCAAGGTCGCGGACAACGGCAAACGAAGGCTGCAATTCTTTTGCCCGGAATGCGGCTCTCCGATCTACACCACCGGTGAGGGCGCCGCGGCGGATGAGATCGGCATCCGCGTCGGCACCGTGAACCAGCGCGACCAGCTAAGGCCGACATTGCAGATCTGGTGCGGTTCCGCGCTGCCCTGGCTGGGCCAGATCCCGGCTCTTCCCGGCCGCTCCGGCGACTGAGAGGCGCGGCGCCGCTGACCTTCCGGGCTCCGCGCGTCTGGAGGCCGTAAAGGTGCCGGATGGCCAGGGCCTGCGGTTTCCGAACCGCCCCTTACCCGTACGGACATCTTTATCCCAGAGATGTCGTAAGGGGTTTCGGCAAGTCCCGGCCGCATATGCGGGGAAAGAAATCTTATCTTCTGTTGCGTGGCATCGGCATGCCGGGCTTGGTGTGATGCGCCGGCAAGGCAGGTCGCCTGTGGATGCGGGCGGGACATTCCCGTTTCGGCGATCATTGCGATGAAGAAGCCGGCGAAGGCGATCAGGGTCGCGGCGGCCGATCCTTTGGGCAACGCCCCTATGGCCGATCCGGTTTCCGCATCCAGTCGGGCATGGTTCCGGGTGCCCTGCCCGTCAGCGCCGCCCGAACGCATTGCGCAAGGTTGCCGAACCTGACGGCACGCCCGGACAGCCCCGGCCCGTAATGGGCATATTTCCCGGAATTGGTCATCACGGTATGCGTCTGGACCGGAAAGACCGGCTCGGAGATCGAGCACCAGCACAGGTCGGGCAGCACCGTCACGCCGCTTGCCTCAAGCATGGCCAGCACCCCCTCGGCGCGGGCCAGCGCGAGCGTGTCGCGGCCGGTGGTCAGGATGGTGGGGATGACGACCTTGCCCCCCGCGAGCCCCCGCGCCAGGGCGCGGCATTCGTTCAGCGAGGCATGGGGACTGCCCAGGGCCACAAGGTCGACAACCTCGGGACCGTCGTTCAAAAGCCGCCAGCCATCCTCCAGATCGGCACGCGTGATCCGGCAATGATCGGCATCCTCGGCGATCAGCCCGGCCTCGGGCGTGACGGCCTCGACATGCAGCATCGCCGCCCCCGAGGTGGTGCCGAAGGCGGCGCAAAGGGCCTTCAACTCGTCCATTCCGGGCCTCGCCGGCGCAAGGCCGCGCAGCAGCGGAATGCGATCGGGCGACAGCCTGCCCGCAAGATAGCCCAGCAGCGGCCAAAACGCGTCGTCCGCACCGGCTGGCAGGTCCACATCGATGATGCGGCGCGCCGTGCGGTTCTTGTCCAGATAGACGCCGGACAAGGGCGCCCTGCCGGTGATCGCAATGCACAGATCCAGGAAATCCGGGTGTTTCGCCGTGCGTGCGCCAAGGATGCTGTTCGCATAGACGACCGCATTGGATTCCGCCCAGGCGATGGCCTCGCCCCGGCCCGGAGCACTGTCCAGAAGATAGGGCGAGCAGGTAAAGGTCGGCCGGCATCCCATCCTGACATAGGCATCGGCCAGCCGCTGCGCCGGATTGCCGAGGCTGGGGGGAACGCCTTGGCGGCGCCAGTTCTCGCGATCGACGGAAATCGCGTTCATGGTCGTCGGAACCGTCACCCTGGCGCCCATTTCGGCCATGCGCTCGGCAAAGGTCAGGTTCGCCGGGCTGGCATAGATGCAGCCGTCGATATGCGCCTGCGTGACATCGACCAGGCGCCGCGCCCCCTGCTGGGCCGCCATCGCGCAGATGATCCGCATGGCCTGGGCGGCGGCCGTCCCGTTCCCGCCATCGAGGATCGCGCGATCCTGCCCGGTCAGGTCCAGCGACGCCGTGCCGGGGGCCTGGACGGCGATCGACAGATTGCCGGCCGTGATCCGGTCCAGGCCGATCCGCGCCGAAGCCTGGCCGCTCAACGCCTCGAATGCCGAAGGCGACAGGCGCAGGACCGGCAGCGCCTTGCCGAACATCTCGGCCGCGATCAGGGCACCCAGGGTGACCACATCCTCGGGCTCGGAAAAGATCAGGGCCGCCGGGCCGCGACCCGACAGGACCAGATCCAGCAACACCCCCGATCCCGTGCAGGATCCCCGAGTCGAGGGCATCATCAGGACGCAACCGGCAATGCAGCGCCCCTGCAACGGGTGATGCACGTCGATGACCCTGCCGGTGGCCGGGTCCACCCCGCCCCAGAAGCTGAGCGGCTCGTCCGAAGACAGGATGGGCCCGTCTGCGATGCCTGGCAGGATGCTGGATGCGGTCATGGTCATTTGTCTGGTCTCCGGTCGGTTTGGCCCTATTGCGTCAGCGTCGGCGTGACGCCCCAGGTGTCGGATAGCATATAGCCGGACTGCCAGGGGTCTTCGGGATCGACGAAATAGCTGTGCTGCCCGGTGATCCAGGCGCGGCCGGTGATCTGCGGGGTGATCGTCGTCACGCCGCCGCGGTCGCCGAGTTCAAGGATCTTGCCGGTGAAGCGCGATCCGATGATCGATTCATGGATCAGCACCTCTCCAGCCCCCATCAGGCCGCGCGCCTGCAAGACCGCCATCCGCGCCGAGGTGCCCATGCCGGTGGGCGAGCGATCCGAGCGGCCCAGGGCCACGATGCAGGTATTGCGCGTCACCGCGCCGCTGCCCTGGAACGGCATGGCGAACTGGACGATAGATCCGCCGCGCACATTCGGGAAGTTGGGATGGGCCATGTCGAACTGCTGCCGCGCGGCCTTGCGGATCTTTTCGCCCAGGATGGCCGGATTGCGCGCCTCGTCGGGGCGGATCTGAAAGCCAAGCGCCTGGGCATCGACGATACCGAAGAACATGCCGCCATAGGCGATGTCGAGAGAGATCGCGCCATGCCCCTCGACCTCCAGCCCGCCGTCCCGGACGGCGGCAAGGGCCGGGGCGTTCCGAAAGGTGATCGACCGGCATTTGCCGTCGCGGCATTCCGCGGCGACCTCGATCACGCCTCCGGGCATGTCCAGCTTGAAGCGGGTAATCGGCTCTTTCATCGGCACCATGCCGGTTTCCAGCAGGATGGTGGCCACGCAGATCGTGTTCGAGCCCGACATGGGAACATATTCGGTCGGCTCCATGATGATCGCCCCGGCGGCGCAGCCCGGCGTGATCGGCGGCACGATCAGGTTCACATGCCGCCCGACCAAGCCGCGCGGCTCGCAGATCAGCAACTGGCGGATATGGTCGTGATCGCGTTCCATGGCGATCATCCGCTCCATCATCGTGGCCCCTTCCGGGGGAAGCACGCCGCCGATGATGACATCGCCGATTTCGCCTTCGGCATGGCGACCGACGACAGTGATGGAAAGGCGCGAGCGCATCTGGGTTGTCCTTTCTTCAGGCCGAGGGGCTGGACATGAGCGCCTTGATGCGGCGCAGAAGCCCGCTCGGCACGTCGACGCCGGAGGCATGGCTGCGCGCGCGGGCGGCATATCGCCGTTCCGACGGCAGCCGCAGGCCCGGCTGCGCCTTCGCATCCAGAAAGAACTCTTCAGCAGCGGCGGGCGCCGATCCATCCAGCGCGGCGGGATCGAAGACGATGAACAGCTCGCCCCCCGGCGGCGGGCCGTCATCCCGATGGCCAAGCGTGGCCACCTGCTTGCTGGTCAGTTCACCGATCAGGGGGCCTGCGATCAGCTCGACCATCATGGACAGCGCCGAACCCTTGTGCCCGCCAAAGGGAAGAAGCGCGCCGGAAAGGGCCTCGGCCGGGTCGTGCGTTGGTCGCCCATCGGCGTCGATGCCCCAGCCCGCGGGAATCGGCTCGCCCGCAAGGCGTTTCAGCTCGACCTCGCCGCGCGCCGCGGCGCTTGTCGCGAAATCGAAGATGAACGGGGCGCCGTCGGGTCGCGGCCAGCCGAAGCCGATGGGATTGGTGCCCATCAGCGGCGCGCTGCCGCCATGCGGCGCGACCGAGCATTGGCCAACGACGAAACACCAGGCCACCAGCCCGGCCTCGACCAGCGGCTCGATATCCGCCCATAGCGCCGAAAAATGGTGCGTCCGGGTCATCGCCATCGCGGCGATGCCGTTTTCGCGCGCCGCCGCAATCAGATGCGGGCGCGCAAGGTTCGCCGCGAACGGGGCAAAACCCCTGTCGCCGTCGACCTGCAGCAAGGCCGGCCTCACTTGCCGAACCCGTGGCTGCGCGGCCGGGTTCACGCGCCCCGCACGCAGGCCCGCGACATAGCCCTCGACCCGATACAGGCCATGCGACCGGCAGGCATCGGCCTCGGCCCGGGTGACGATGTCGGCAATGGCCTCGGCCTGGTCCCGCGATAAGCCGTTTGCCGCCAGCACCGACAGGACGAGGTCGAAGATCCCGTCAAGCGTCATCGTCACCTTGGCTTCCATCGCGCGCGTCCAGATCGAAAGAGGGGCGGATGATGCGCGCCGGGACGGCGCGCATCGTTGCAGGCCGGTCCGCCCGGTTCAGGCGGAAAAAGCGCCGGTCACAGCGTGGCGCCGATTTCGCGCAGTTGCTCGATCACCGGCGCTTTCGGCATCCAGATCTTGTCGAAGGCCGCGATGATCTCGGTCGTGTCCTCCTCGGGAATCTCGTGCATCGGCACCCCGGTCTGGCGGAGGTTCTCGATCAGCGCCGGTTCCTCGCCCGCCAGGCTGTCGATCTGCTCGTCCAGCACGGTCCTGACCGCCGCGGCGATCAGTTCGCGATCCGCCTCCGGCATGGCCGTCCAGACCCGGCCCGAGGCGACCGCGGCCGCCGGCATGAACACGGCGTTCATGCGCAGGATGGATTTCGCCACCTTGTCGAAGCGCTGATTCCACGAGAACTCGATATCGGCTTCCAGCCCGTCTACCTGGCCGTTCGACATGGCGTCAAAGACCTGCGGCGTCGGAATCGGCGTCGGCGCCGAGCCCAGCAGCTGGTAGAAATCGCGATAGACCGGCGTCGGGTTGATGCGCAGCTTCATGCCGTTCAGCCCGGCGATGCTGTCGATGGGCTTGACCGAGAACACCGTGCGCATGCCGGTGATGGCCCAGCCAAGGCCGATGGTGCCGGTCTGCCGGGGCAGCACGTCGAACAGCTTCAGCACCTCCGGGTGGCGGACCAGCCTGGCCACGGCATCGGTCGAGCGCACCAGGTAGGGCGCATTGATCGCCGCGATATGGTCGACGCGGGAACCCAGCTCGGCGGCCTGGATGATGCCCATGTCCAGCGCCCCCGATTGAAGCTGCTGCATCATCGCCGGCTCGTTGCCCAGCTGGCCGGAATGAAAGACGGTCATCGCCAGGCGGCCGTCGCTTTGCTGGGCCAGGCGCTCGGCCAGGCGCAGCGCCGCGTCGTTCCACGAATGGCCGACCGGGGTGATCAGGCCAAGGCGCAGCTCGGTCGATTGCGCGCGGGCCACCAGCGGGGCCGCGAAAGGCAGGGCCGCAGCCCCGGCGACAAGCTGGCGGCGGGAAATCTTGATCATTGCAACGCTCCTCTGTTGGTTGGGTTTTATCCGATGAAGATCAGCGAGATGGCCGGGAACACCGACAGGATCACCAGAAGGACGCAGGTGATCAGGAAGAAGGGCATGGTCACCATGAACATCCGTCCGGGATTGGCCCCCGTCGCGGCGGCGGCGACGAAGAAGCACAGGCCGACCGGCGGCGACAGCAGCCCCAGCACCAAGTTGATGACCACGACGACGCCGAAATGATGCGGGTCGATGCCATAGACTTCGGTGGCGATCGGCAGCAGGATCGGAACCGTCATGATCAGGCCGGGAATGCCGTCGATCACCGTGCCGATCACCAGCAGGATCACGTTGGCCAGCAGCATGAAGGTCACCGGATCCTTGGCCACGGTCTGGATCCAGCCGGCGACCTCTTGCGGGACGCGCCCGAACACCAGGATCCAGGACAGCACGCCCGCTGCCACCACCAGGAACAGCACGATGGCCGAGTAAAGCCCCGCGCGGGTCATGATCGCGGGCAGGTCCGAGAAGCGCAGCCGCTTCGTCCAGAAGCGGCCGATCAGCAGCGACATCACCGCGCCGACCGCACCGGCCTCGGTCGCGCTTGCAAGGCCCGAGAAGATCGAGCCGACGATGACGATGGGGATCGACAGCGACGGCACCGCCGCCCAGACCGTGGCGGCGCGCTGCCTGAATGTCTGCGGCGCGCTGCGCGGGAATTTCTGGTAATGGCCGATGATGGCGATCACCACGCAGAACAGCGCGGTCAGGATCAGCCCCGGCACCAGCCCCGCCATCAGCATGTCCGACACCGAGACCTGCGCCATGACGCTGTAGACCACGAACATGACCGAGGGCGGCATGATCGATCCCAGCATCCCGCCATAGGCGGTCAGCCCCGCGGAGAAGTCCTTGTCGTAGCCCTTTTTCTCCATCTCGGGGACCATGATCTGCGACATGATCGCCACCTGCGCCGTGGCGGAGCCAAGGATCGAGGCCACGAACATGTTCGCGATGGCGTTCACATAGGCCAGCCCGCCGCGCAGCGAACCGACGAAGGCCATCGCCATGTCGACGATCTTCTTGGTAATGCCGCCCGCGTTCATGATCTCTCCGATCAGCACGAACAGCGGGATGGCGATCAGGCCATAGCTGTCCACCGCATTGAACATCTGCAAGGGATAGCTTTGGAACAGCACCATGTTGCCGCTGGCCAGCACATAGACGATGGCCGCGACGCAGAGGCACAGGCCGATGGGCACGCCCACCAGCATCACGACCAGAAAGGCGGTTGAGGTCAGCATCAGTTCACCGCCTCCTCGGCGTTGATCATCATCGCGCGCTGGACCCTGGGGACCGCGCCCAGGTCTTCCAGCAGGTTCGCGATGCCGTGGACGGTCATCGACAGGGCAAAGATCGGCAGGATCAGATACAGGATCCAGGTCGCCCAGTTCAGGGTCTGCGTGCGCTCGGTATAGATGAAGTTGAAGCTTTGCCCGGCGAATTCGCGGGCGTCGAAACCCGCGCGCGCGATGCCCAGGGGCTCGAACCAGAGCCAGCACATCACGGCAAGGCCGATGCTGAACAGGACCACGACGATGGTTGCCGCCACCCTGGCCACCCGCGCCGCGCCGGGCGACAGCCGCTCGGTCAGCATCGTCACGGCGAAGTCGAGGCGCAGCCGCGTCATCGTCGAGGCGCCGATGAAGGTCAGCCAGACCATGCAATAGACCGCAAGCTCATCGATCCAGTAAAGCGGCATCCCCAGGTAGCGGGTGACCACGTTCAGCAGGATCGCACCGCTGAGCAGCGCCATCAGCGTCGCGACGGCATGGCGCTCGACGACCAAGAGGCCCTCGGAGACGCGGATGAACGGGGACCATCTGCTTGGCGGGACGGTGGGGCTTGGATGTCGTGGCATGGAGTACCTGTTGGGCGTAAGTGATCTTCGGGAAACGGCCCGCGACGGCCGATCCCATGCTTTCTCATGCGCCCCGGCCAGCGGTCAGGACGTCGGTCTTTCGTTTGCATCGCGCCGTGGCGCGTGGGCTTGATCGCGCCGTCGCGCGTCGGCTTCAGCGCGCCGTCGCGCGCTTACTTCACCACGAAGCCATGGGCGAAGGGGTCGCGTTCGGCATCGATGAAGATGGTGTTCAGCCCGGTCTGCCGCGCCCATCCGGCGATCGAGGGGATGATGGCGTCGCGGCCCGCCACGGTCGCGGCGGCTTCGACGCGGCCCTTGAAGATCGAGCCGATGATCGACTCGTGCCAGAACTCGTCGCCGACCCCCAGCTTGCCCTTGGCCGCAAGCTGCGCCATCCGGGCCGAGGTGCCGGTGCCGCAGGGGCTGCGGTCGATGGCCTTGTCGCCATAGAAGACGGCGTTGCGGGCATGGGCGCCGGGCTGGGTCGGCGCACCGGTCCACTGGATATGGCTCAGCCCGCTGATCTCGGGGTGCTCGGGATGGATGAACTCGTATTTCTGGTTCAGCGCCGCGCGCAACCTGGGCGACCAGCCGATCAGCTCGCCCGCCGTATGGTCGGCCATGTCGCGGAAATTCTTCTGCGGCTCGACGATGGCATAGAAGTTGCCGCCATAGGCCACGTCCACGACGATCTCACCCAGGCCCTCGACCTCGGCCGTCAGGCCCTCGGCGTAGAGGAAGCCGGGCACGTTGGTCAGCCGGACCTCCTCGACATGGCGGCCCTCCTGCCGGTATGCGATGTCCACCTTGCCCGCCGGGGTCTCGATGGACAGCCGGCCCGGCGTGCGCGGGACGATCAGCCCGTTCTCGATCCCCATGGTGATCGTGCCGATGGTGCCGTGGCCGCACATGGGCAGGCAGCCCGAGGTCTCGATATACAGCACCGCCACGTCGCAATCCCCGCGCGTCGGCGGATAGAGGATCGCGCCCGACATCATGTCGTGACCGCGCGGCTCGAACATCAGGCCGGTGCGGATCCAGTCGAACTCGCGCAGGAAATGCGCGCGCTTTTCCAGCATGGTCGCGCCTTCCAGCCGCGGCGCGCCGCCCGCGACCAGGCGCACCGGGTTGCCGCAGGTATGGCCGTCGATGCAGGGAAAGATGTATTGGGTCATGATCGCCTCAGAAACGCGCGGGAGAGAACGGTGCCAGATCGATGCCGGGATCCTCGCCGGCCAGCAGGTCGGCCACGATCCGCGCCGTGCCCGTTGATTGCGTCAGGCCCAGATGGCCGTGCCCGAAGGCGCAGATGACGTTCGGATGGCCGGGCAAGGGGCCGATGGCGGGCAGGCTGTCGGGCAATGACGGGCGGAAGCCCATCCATTGCTGCCCGCCCGTGGTCCTGAGCCCCGGCAGGAAGGCCCTGGCCTTTTTCAGCATCGCCTCGGACCGCTTGTAGTTCGGGGGCAGGTCTAGCCCGCCCAGCTCGACCGCGCCGCCGACGCGGATGCCCGAGGACAGTTTCGTGATGACGAAGCCATGCCCCCGAAGGTGACCTGGCAGCGCAGGTCGAAGGCATCCGCCGGCAGCGTGGTGTTATAGCCGCGCTCGGTCTCCAGCGGGATGCGGACACCCAGCGTCCGGGCCAGCCGATGCGAGAACGCCCCCGCCGCCAAAACGACCCGGCCGGCCAGCTTGCCCGAGGCGGTCAGCACCCCGTCATCGGCCAGCCCGGTCGCCTCGGCGATGACGATCTCGCCGCCGCCAGCGCGGAAACGCTCGGCCAGCGCCAGCGTGTAGTCGCGCGGATCGGCGATGGAATACCAGCCGGGCGTGAAGGTGCCATGGGTGAAGCGCGGCGCAAGGCCGGGCTGGACACCGGCCATCTCATCCGCCGTCATGTGCCGGAAGGCGATGCCATGCTCTTCTCGCGCGCGCCAGCCGGGCAGCGAGGCGTCGAACTCGGCCTGCGATTCATAGACCTGGAGGTTTCCCTCCTTGCGCAGCATCGGCAGGGTTCCGGTCGCGGCCAGGAAAGGTTCCAGCTCGGCCCTGGACAGGTCCATCAGCTCCGTCTGCGCGGTGGTCGAGGCGCGCACCCGTGCAGGTGAACAGGCCCGCCAGAAGCGCAGCATCCAGGGCGCGATCCGCAGCGCATAGGAAGGCGGCACGGTCAGCGGCCCCAGCGGGTCCAGCAGCCATTTCGGCGCCTGCCGCATGATGCGGGGCGAGGCCAGCGGCAGGATGTCGGTGAAGGCGAAGGCCCCGGCATTGCCGGCCGAGGCGCCCGCCGCCGGCCCTTCGCGGTCGATCACCTGCACCGCCAGGCCCCGCGCCTGCGCCGCCAGCGCGACGGACAGGCCGACGACGCCCGCGCCGATGACGACGACCTTGCCGGTCATTGCCGGGTGCTCGACAGGAACTTGCGCGTCTCGGGATGCTGCGGGTCGCCGAAGATCTGCTGCGGCGGGCCGATCTCGGCCATGACGCCCTGATGGAAGAAGGCCACCCGGTCCGACACGTCGCGGGCAAAGGCCATCTCATGCGTGACCAGGATCATCGTCATGCCTTCCTGGGCCAGCATCTTCAGCGTGTCCAGAACCTCGCCCACCAGTTGCGGGTCCAGCGCCGAGGTCACCTCGTCGAACAGCATGTATTCCGGCGACATCGCCAGCGCGCGGGCGATCGCCATGCGCTGCTGCTGGCCGCCCGACAACCGGCCCGGATAGGTCTTCAGCTTGTCGCCCAGCCCGACATGGGTCAGTTGCCGGACGGCGATCTCCTCGGCCTGTGTGCGGGACATGCCCAGCACCTTGCGCGGTGCCAGGGTGACGTTCTCCAGCACGGTCAGGTGCGGAAAAGCGTTCCACTGCTGGAACACGATCCCGACCTTGCGGCGCAGCTTGTTGAGATCGGTGGATTTCGCGTGGACCTCGGTCCCGTCGATCAGGATGCGGCCGGAATCGATTGGCTCCAGCCCGTTGATGCAGGTCAGAAGCGTCGACTTGCCCGAGCCCGAGCCGCCGATGATCGTGACCACCTCGCCCTTGCTGACCGTCAGGTCGATGCCTTTCAGAACCTCCAGCTGGCCAAAGGATTTGCGGACATGTTCGATCTCAATCATTGGACCACCGTTTCTCCAGATAGCCGCCGAACCGGGCCAGCGGGAACGAGATGACAAAGTAGAAGGCGCCGCAGATCATCAACAGCAGCAGCGGTTCCTGAAGCCGCGTGATCAGGATCTGGGTCGAGCGCAGAAGCTCGGTCACCTGGACGACATAGACCAGCGCCGAGTCCTTCATGACGCCAAGCGCCAGCCCGATCCAGGACGGCAGCGCGACCCGCGTGGCCAAGGGCAGGACGATCTCGCGCATGTCCTGGCCCCAGCTCATGCCGAGCGAGCGCGCCGCGCGCCGCGTCGTCACCGGCACTGCCTCGATGCCGCCCCTGACGATCTCGGCGCAATAGGCGGCCGTATACATCGACAGCACGATGCAGGCGACGGTAAAGCCCGACATGTTCAGCCGCAGGATCGTGCCCAGAAAGGCATTGGCCAGCACAAGCTGGATCAAGAGCGGGATGGAGCGGAAGATGTCCAGGACGAAGATCAGCGGCGCGGCCCAGATCGCGCCCAGCTGATAGCGGATGACGCCGAAGACGATGCCCAGGATGGTGCCGGCGATCACCGAGATGATCGTGACCACGATGGTCATGCCGGCGCCCTTGGCCAGAAAGACGAAATCGGCGGTCGTCAGTGCGGTGTCGAACATCGGACGGCCCTCAATACCGGAACAGCCGGGCGGCGATCAGCCGCGCGCCAAGGGTGACGATCTTGGTGATGACATAGAAGATCACCGCGGCCAGGGCGAACAGTTCGAACGTGCGGAAGGTCAGCGCGTTCAGATCCTGGGTGACGCCGTAAAGGTCGGTATTCATCCCCACGGTGACGCCCAGCGAGGTCATCAGGATCGCCCAGACCATCTGGTTCGTCATCGGCAGGAACGAGATGCGCAGCATCTGCGGCAGCACGACATGACGGAACGCCCCCACCGCCCCCAGGCCCAACGACCGGGCGGCGCGGGTCTGCGTATCGGGTATGGCCTTCAGCGCGCCGCGGAAATTCTCGGTCAGGTAGCCGGCATTGTTGAAGGTGATGCCGAGCAGGATCGACAGGAACGGGCTCAGATGCAGGCCGAAGCTGCCCAGCCCGAAATGCGCCATGTAGATCTGGAACAGCGCCGGGGTGTTGCGCGCGATCTCGACCCAGGTCTTGGCGACGGCGGACAGGATGCGGATGCCCGACAGGCGGAACATGGTCAGGATGATCGCCAGCAGGATGCCCAGCACCATCGACAGGATCGCCACCTGCATGGTGACAAGGGCGCCATCCAGCATCTGCGGAAGCCGCGCCATCGCCTGCTTCCATTGGAAGGTATAGTTGAACATGGCCGTCTCCGCCGGTGCCGGAACGCAACGGGGCGGTGCGGCGACCGCGCCACCCCGAGGACTGTGGTGTCAGCGATAGACGCCCTGAATGGACAGATCGGCCGGTTCCCCCTCGCCGATCCATTTCTCGTAGAGTTCGGCATAGCGGCCGGTGCGGACCTGCTGGTTGATGAACAGGTTCAGATAGTTGATCAGCCCGTATTCCTCGCGCAGCGTGAACAGCGAGACATAGTCCGGCACCATGGGCGCCTTGTCGACGATCTTGATGCCGGGGAAGTTGCCCGAATTCACATTGGCATTGGCGACCTCGACGGTCGAGACGGTGGCGTCGAGCTGCCCCTGGCTCAGCGCCAGGAACACGTCCGCCTGGGTCTGGTAGGGGCGGAAGGTGCCTTCGCCCCATTCCTTCACCTTGCCTTCCAGCCAGATCGCCTCGTAGGTGCCGGCGGTCGCGCCGACCGTCTTGCCCTTCATGTCCTCCCAGCTGGCCATCTCGACATTGTTGTTGGCGACCACGGCGTTCTCGAAGGCGTAATAGGGGATCGACATGCCGACCGTCTTGGCGCGTTCCAGCGTGTCCGAGGTCGAGGCGACGCCGACATCGACCCGGCCCGACATCAGCGCCGGAATCCGCTCGGGAAAGGGCGTTTCGACGATCTCGGCCTTCACGCCAAGCGCGGCGGCCAGGTCGTTGCAATAATCGACGTCGAAGCCGATCGGGGTGTTGCTTTCGTCGCGCATCCCCATGGGCGGGAAATCCAGCACGACCGCGCAGCGCAGGGTACCCGAGGCGATGATGTCATCCAGCTTGTCCGCATGGGCGGGGACGACAAAGGCGGCAGCCGCCGCGAGGCCGAGCGCAAGCGTCGAAAGTTTCATCATATTTCTCCCTTGTTGGTCGTGCCGGCCTTTCCGGCCGATTCCATATTCCTGATATTCGACTCGACATCGCAGCCAAGCAAACAAAAAATACAACTTGTATGCGAACGAGGTTTTCTGCGGCGGAGTTGGACACCAGGAATAAATCATGTCGCGCTCCACAGTCGTGGCAGCACAGGATGGCTCATTGCAGCTCCTCGGGCAGCAGCCCTTTTGGGAAGTTCTGGTAGCTGACGGGGCGCAGGAAGCGGCGGATGGCCATGGTGCCGACCGAGGTGGCGCCGAAATTGGTGCTGGCCGGATAGGGGCCGCCGTGGACCATGGCGTCGCAAACCTCGACGCCGGTCGGGAAGCCGTTGACCAGCACCCGCCCCGCCTTGCGCTCCAGCACCGGCAAAAGCCCGCGCGCCGCCGGCAGGTCGGCCTCGTCCATGTGAAGCGTCGCGGTCAGCTGCCCCTCGAAGCCGCGCGCCAGGCGCCGCATCTCCTCCAGGTCGCGCACCCGCACCACCAGGCCGAGCGGGCCGAACACCTCCTCGCCAAGCGCGTGGTCCTGCAGCCAGGCCGCGCCCGTGGTCTCGTAGAGGTTCGGGCTGGCCTCGCGGCCCCGGCTTTCGGTGGAAAGCAGCGGCGTCACCGCATTGCGCGCCTCGAAGCGCGCCTGGCCGTCGCGATAGGCGCGGGCGATGCCCTCGGTCAGCATCACCTGCGGGCCGACCTGTTCCAAGGCGGTCCTGGCGGCCGCGGCGAAGCGGTCGGCATCCGCCCCGTCCAGGACCACCGCGATGCCGGGATTGGTGCAGAACTGCCCGGCCCCCATGGTCAAGGATCCCGCCCAGCCGCTGCCGATCTGTTCGGCGCGCGCGGCCAGCGCGGCGGGCAGCAGGAACATCGGGTTCACGGATCCCAGCTCGCCGAAGAACGGGATCGGCTCGGGGCGCGCGGCGCAGAGGTCGAACAGCGCCCGGCCCCCGGCGAGGGAGCCGGTGAAGCCGACCGCCTTGATCAGCGGATGCCGGACCAGCGCCTCGCCCACCTTGCGGTCGCCGCCCTGCACCAGGCTGAAGACGCCCGGATGCGTGCCGGTCCTTGCGATGGCGGCATGGATGGCCTCGGCGACGATCTCGCCGGTGCCGGGATGGGCGCTGTGGCCCTTGACCACCACCGGGCAGCCGGCCGCGAGCGCGGCGGCGGTGTCGCCGCCCGCCGTGGAAAAGGCCAGCGGGAAGTTCGAGGCGCCGAAGACCGCGACCGGGCCGATGGGCCGCTGCACCATGCGGATGTCGGGCCGCGGCAGCGGCTGGCGGTCGGGCAGCGCCGGGTCGTGGCGGCGGTCGAGGTAATCGCCCTTGCGGATATGCGCGGCAAAGAGCCGCAGCTGGCCCACGGTGCGGCCGCGCTCGCCCTCAAGCCGCGCCTCGGGCAGGCCGGTTTCCTGGCAGCCGATCTCGGTGATCGCCTCGGCGCGGGCCTCGATCTCGTCGGCGATGGCCTCCAGCAGCGCCGCCCGTTCCTCGCGCGGGGCCTGGCCGAAGGACCAGAAGGCATCCTCGGCCGCCTCGCAGGCCCGGTTCACCAGTGTGACCGTGCCGGCCGAAAACGCATGCGAGGGGCCATGCGCCGGGGCGCTGGCGAAACGCTGCTCGCCGGCGACCCAGTCGCCACCGATCAGGTGCTTGCCGTGGGGGGTGAAGACCATCGCCGATCCTTCCTTTCAAAATCACCGGCAGGGGCCCGGTCCCGGATGGGCCTCAACCGCCTTTGAATTTTTGTATATTACATGTATGCAAGAAGTCAATCGCGGATGAACCGCCGTGCCAGAGAGGAAAATCATGGAACAGACACTGACCTTCGAGGCCCTGCGGGAGCGCATCGAAAGGATTTTCCGGCAGGCCGGGATGAACACGGTCCAGGCTGCCTCGCTTTCGCGCGTGATCGCGGCCGGAGAGCGGGACGGGTGCAAGTCGCATGGCATCTATCGGATCGAAGGCGTCCTGCGCACGCTGAAGGCCGGCAAGGTCCAAGGCACGGCCAAGCCGGAACTCGATCCGGGCAGCGACGGGGCCGTCGTGCGGGTCAACGCGCAGGGTGGCTTCTCCAACCCCGCCTTCGAGCTTGGCCTGCCCGTCCTGGCGGATCGTGCGAAGCAATTGGGACTGGCGGCGCTGGTGATCAATGACTGTACCCATTTCGCCGCCCTGTGGCCCGAGATCGAGGCGGTCGCGGATCACGGCCTTGCCGCGATGGTGATGTGCCCCAGCTATGCGACCGTGGCGCCGGCCGGCGGCACGCGGCCCCTGCTGGGCACCAATCCCTTCGCCTTCGGCTGGCCGCGGCAGGGGCGCGAGCCCTATGTCTTCGACTTCGCGACCTCGGTCGCGGCCCGGGGCGAGATCGAACTGCACCGGCGCGCCGGCAAGCCCTTGCCCGAGGGCTGGGCGATGGACGCATCGGGCCAGCCCACCACCGATCCCGAGGCGGCGCTGGCCGGCGCCATGCTGCCCTTTGGCGGGCACAAGGGATCGGCCATCGGCACGATGATCGAACTGCTCGCGGGCGTCATGATCGGCGATCTGACCAGCCCCGAGGTTCTGGATTTCCTGGGCACCACGACGCTTGCACCCTTTCACGGAGAGCTGATCCTGGCCCTGTCGCCCGAGAAATTCGCGGCCGGCCGCGAAGGCGATCCGTTCGCGCGGGCCGAGCTGCTGTTCGCGGCGATCCAGGGCCAGGGCGCCCGCCTGCCCTCGCAACGCCGGTTCGCCGCGCGGCAAAAGGCGCTGGCAGAGGGGATCGCCCTGACCGGGGCAGAGGTCGCGCAGCTTGACCGCCTGCTCGAACTGGGCCTAGACGCGGTCGCCTGAGGCGAAAGGAAAAGGCCCTTCCGCTACCGGAAGGGCCTCGGGCCGCGGCGGTCAGGCGGCGTATTTCTGCACCGCGCCCGGCTGCTTGCTCCATTCCGCATACCAGGTCTTGAACTGGTCGAACTGCTTTTCGGCCCAGACCCGCTGGCTGGGGGTCAGCTCGTCGGTTTCATTGAAGTGCAGGCGGTATTCCGCCTCGCCCTGCAGGACCATCATGTGCTTGTAATACAGCACCAGGTCGGTCCCCTCGTCCCAGGAGGACAGCACCTCCAGCGCCTCGCCCAGTTCCTGCGCGCGCTGCCGCGCGTCCACATCACCGGCGGCCGCCGCCTTCGACAGCGCGACGAAATGCAGGATTTCCTTGGGGATGACATTGCCGATGCCGGTGATCGTGCCGGTGGCGCCGCATTTGACGTAGCCGTGATAGACGCCGGTATCGACCCCGGCCATCAGGATCACGCTTTCATCGGCGCTGGTGATGTGCTCGGCGGCATAGCTCATCGCCTTGGCGCCGCCGAATTCCTTGAAGCCGACAAGGTTCGGATGCTCGGCACGCAGCGCGAAGAACAGGTCCGCCTTGGTCTCGAACCCGTAATAGGGGCTGTTGTAGATCACCGCGGGCAGGTCGGGCGCAGCCGCCAGGATCGCCTTGAAATGGTGGCGCTGCGCCGTGGCCGAGGCACCACGCGACAGCACCCGGGGAATGACCATCAGCCCTGCCGCGCCGACCTTCTGCGCATGGGCGGCATGGGCCACGGCCAGGGCCGAGTTCACCGCCCCCGTTCCCACGATCACCGGCAGCCCGGCCTTGACCAGCCGTTCCACCCCCTCCATCCGCTGCGCATCGGTCAGAAGCGGCCAGTCGCCCATCGAGCCACAATAGACCACCGCCGACATTCCCGCCGCGATCAGTTCCTGCCCCTTGCGCACCAGGGCGTCGTAATCGGGCCGGCGGTCGGCGGTGCAGGGTGTCATCAGGGCGGGAATGACGCCGGTGAAGATCTGGGTGTTCATCGATGATGGCTCCTTCTGTCGCGCAGGGGCGGGATGGCTGATTCTCTCAACCACCATTTTAGTCTTTGCATTTTATTTGTCGACAAAGAATCGACGTGGCGCCTACAGCGGCAAGGATTGTCGCTGGTCGCGGGCCAGGAACTGCTGGATCTGGCGGACGATCTGGTCCGCATGCGCCTTTGCCAGCCGGTCGCACAGCTCGACATCCCGTGCCGCGATCGCCGCGATCATCGCTTCGTGCTCATCGACATATTCGCGCGGCAGGCGGTCGTTGAACGACTGGTAATACAGTCGCAAAAGCCGGCGCCCTTCGTCCAGGAGGCGCAGGAACAGGCCGGTGTAATAGGGATTGCGGCCGGCCTCGGCGATGGCCGCATGCAGGTCGCGATTGGAGGCGATCATCGCCAGCGCGTCCTGCGCCTCGACCGCGGCGGTGAACCTGGCCTGATGCTCGCGGATGATTTCCAGATCGGCGGGCTGGTGATGGCTTGCCGCCAACCTGGTGGTCACGCGATACATCAGCGTCAGGGCGTCGAAGAACGTGTGCATGTTGAGAAAGTCGATATTGGCGACCATGGTCGAGCGGTTCGGCAGCGTCTCGACCAGCCCCTCGCCCGCCAGCCGCACCAGGGCCTCGCGGATCGGCGTCCGGGACATGCCGAAGCGTTCGGCCAGCTGCACTTCGTCGATGGGGCTGCCCGGCGGCAGGACCAGATCCAGGATTTCGTCGCGCAGCGAGTCATAGACCAGCTTGACGCCCGATCCGCGCCTGCGCTCGGGAAAGGTCTCTGTCTCGGCCATGGCGCAACTCCTGAAAATGCCGTCAAGCAACGTCGACAACTTGAATACTTAGAGTTTGCTGGCCGTTCAATCCTCCTGCGAGCTTTGCCCATGAGCACAGGAGCCTCCGTATGAGCGCGGGATTGCTTTGCCAGAAGGCGTACTTGGCAGGGCGCTGCCACAGGATATTCGATCTGGAAAAGATCTGCCGAACCGGTCAGCCGGCTACCTATGCTCGACCAGGATCGGGTGCGGCCCTCATTTGGCGGAGCCTACAGCGCCTCGATTTCATCACTGCAGAGAGCTTGGCGGGCTTCTGCCCTCGTCGTGCAGAGCGTGCGGGCCGGAGCAGCTGATTCGCATCTCTTCGTCAGCAGGCTCCTGCTGGAGGGTCAGGAGGACGCCATTTCATCCCGTCTTTGCACCACTTGCCCTCCTTTGACGCACCGTCGTCCTTGGCGGCAATCTTGTCCGTGCCGTTGTACCGGGCCAAAGCCGGCGCATTGGCATGTCATTTCAGAATATGCCCCGACGCCCGCCGCTTCCCGGCGAGATTATCTCGGCATCATGTGCTCGACCTCTGGCGCGGGGAGGAATCGCCAGGCCCGGCGCGGCCCGGCCATGACGTTGAGGTAGTAGAGCTCGAAACCGTGGGGGGCGCCGCAGGGGTGGTGGCCGCGGGGGACCAGCACCACATCGCCATCCTTCACCGCCATTGTCTCGTCCAGCGACCCGTCATCGGTATAGACCCGCTGCACCGCCCAGCCATCCCTAGGGTTCAGGCGGTGGTAATAGGTCTCCTCCAGATAGGTGATGCGGGGGAAATCGTCCTCGTCATGGCGGTGGCTGGGATAGCTCGACCAATGCCCGGCAGGGGTGAAGACCTCGGTGACCAGCAGCGAGTCGCAGAAATCCTCGGCCTCCATGGCGATGTTGTTGATGAAGCGGGTGTTGCTGCCCTCGCCGCGCTGGGTCAGCGCGATGCCCTCGGGGCCGATGCGCCGCGCCGCGTGCCCGCCCCGGCCGGGGGCCGAGCAGACCGCGATGGTGCAATCGGTCTCGGTCACCGCCTCCCAGCCTTCACCGTTCGGGACATAGAGGCAATGCGGCGGCGTCTTCTCGAAGACATCCATGCGCTCGCCCAGCACGCCCCAGTCCTGCCCGGCGGCCCGGATCCTGGCCTTGCCCTCGACCATGACCAGGACGACCTCGCGATCCCCGGTCGCCTCGGCGGCAGTTTCCCCGGCCCGCAGCCGGTAGAGCGAGAAGCCGACATAGCGCCAGCCGGCGGATTGCGGGGTGATCTCATGCACCTTGCCATGGGTGCCGAAGGGGCGGCGGAGCAGGCTCATCGGTCCTCCTTGCGGTTCAGGAAAAGCATCACGAAAAGATAGGCCCCCGCCGCGCCGAACAGGATCGCCCAGAAGGCCGAGCCGCTGGCGGCCTCGAACCCCGCCCAGGCGAGCGGCAGCAGGACGCAGAGGACACGGACCCGGAGCGGGCGAAAGAACGGGTGGCGGGGATCGACCAGCACGGGATCAGCCCCTGTCGAGGCCCGCGGCGCGCGCCGCCGCCTTCAGCGACTTCAGGCCGAGGGACTGGTATTCCAGCGGGTTATATCGGCCAGGATCCTGCTCGGCCTCGATCACCAGCCAGCCGTCATAGCCGGCCTCGGCCAGGATCTTCAGCAGCGGCTGGAAGTCGATGGCGCCCTCGGGATCGCCGGGCACGGTAAAGGCCCCGGCCAGCACGCCCTGCAGGAAGCTCATGTCCCGGGCGCGCACCTCCTCGGTCACGGCGCGGCGGATGTTCTTGGCGTGGAAATGCGCCACCCGGCCGACATGCTTTCTCAGCACCGTCTCGGGATCGCCGCCGCCGAAGGTGCAATGCCCGGCATCGAACAGCAGATGCGTCGCCGGCCCGGTCGCGGCCATGAAGGCGTCGATCTCCTCGGGGCTCTCGACCACGGTGCCCATGTGGTGGTGATAGGCCAGGGTGATGCCCTGCCCGGCCAGATAAGCCGCGAATGCCTCCATCCTGCGGCCGAACTCGGCCATTTCCGCGGGCGTCAGGCGCGGCCGGGCATTGACCGGCATGTCGGGCCGGCCATGCACGGTGTTCGAACATTCGCAGGCGATGCAGACCTTGCAGCCATTGGCCCTGAGCTTGGCCAGATGCTCCTGCACCGCCGCGATCTCCGCCTCGACCGAGCGGGTCAGCAGCGCGGTCGAATACCAGCCCGAGACGAATTTCAGCCCGTAGCGGCCCAGGAGCTCCTTGAGCGCCTGCGGGTCCGAGGGCCAGCGATGGCCGTTCTCGATGCCGTCGAAGCCGATGACCTCGCCCGCCTCGTGCAGGATCTGCTCGGTCGGGATGTGGGCGCCGATCGACGGGTCGTCGTCATTGGCCCAGGCGATGGGATTGGTTCCATAGCGGATCATGGCTGTTCCTCAGTCGAAGATGCGTTGCTTTGCCGCGTTGGCGTCGTAGCGCGCGCGGGCCTGTTCAAGCCGCGCGGGCCCGCCGGCCTGGGGCACCGCGACGTCCCACCAGTGCCCGCCCACATCCAGCCCCGGCACCGCATCGGTGTCGATCACGATCACCGTCGGGATGTCGCGGGCGCGCGCCGCGACGATCCTGGCCTCCAGCTCGGCGATGCCGGCGGCCTTTTCGGCATGGGCGCCCATCGAGGCGGCATGGGCCACGAAGTCGATCTCGGGCTGCGCCGCGACATTGCTGTCCTTGTACATGTTGTTGAACTCGGCCCCGCCGCATTCGATCTGCAACCGGTTGATGCAGCCATAGCCGCGATTGTCGGTCAGAACCACGGTGAAGGGCACGCGGCGCATCACCGCCGTCGCCAGCTCGCTGTTGGCCATCATGTAGCTGCCGTCGCCGACGAAGCAGATCACCTCGCGATCCGGCGCGGCCAGCTTGATGCCCATGGCGCCCGCGACCTCGTAGCCCATGCAGGAATAGCCGTATTCCATGTGATAGCCGCCCGGCGCCGCCTGCCACAGAACCTGGAGCGCGCCGGGCATGGTGCCGGCCGCGCACATCGCCACGGTATTGGCGCGCGCCACCCGCTGCACCGCGCCGATCACCTGCGCATCGGTCGGCAGGGCATTGCCCTCCGCCGGCGCGGCGGTCACGCGGGCCACCGCCTCATGCCAATCCCGCCGCGCGGCAGGATCGTGCCAGTCGAAGCGCCTGTCGCCCAGTGCCGCGCCGATCCGCTGCAACGCCACCCCGGCATCGCCGACCAGCGGCGTGGCGCCATGCTTCTGCGCGTCGTAACCGGCCAGGTTGATCGACAAAAGCCGCCGCCCCGGCTCGGCGAAGACCGTCCAGGAGCCGGTGGTGAAATCCTGGAACCGCGTGCCGAGCCCGATCACCAGGTCGGCCCGCGCGGCCAGCTCGTTCGCGCAGGCCGATCCGGTCACGCCGGGCGAGCCGAAGTTCAGCTCATGCTCCCAGGACAGCGCCGACTTGCCGGCCTGGGTTTCCACCACCGGGATGCCGTGGCGGGTCGCGAAATCCGCCAGCTCCGCCTCGGCGCCGGAATAAAGCACCCCGCCGCCCGCGACGATCACCGGCCGCTTCGCGGCGGCGATCATGCGCACCGCCTCGGCCAGTTCGGCCGGGTCGGGCTCGGGCCGGCGGATGCGCCAGATCTTCGGCTCGAAGAAGCGTTCCGGGTAATCGAAGGCCTCGGCCTGCACGTCCTGGCAGAAGGCCAGCGTGACCGGGCCGCAATTCGCCGGGTCGGTCATCACCCGCAGCGCCCGGGGCAAGGCGGTCAGCAGCTGCTCGGGGCGCTGGATGCGGTCGAAATAGCGGCTGACCGGGCGGAAGCAGTCATTGGCGCTGACCGTGCCGTCGTCGAAATCCTCGATCTGCTGCAGCACCGGGTCGGGACGGCGGTTGGCAAAGACATCGCCCGGAATGAACAGCACCGGCAGGCGGTTGACATGCGCCAGCGCCGCCGCCGTGACCATGTTCGTCGCCCCCGGCCCGATCGAGGAGGTCACCGCCATGGCCCGCCTGCGCCGCATGGTCTTGGCATAGGCGATGGCGGCATGGGCCATGGTCTGCTCGTTCTGGCCGCGCCAGGTCGGGAAGGCGGCGCCGATGCCGTGCAGCGCCTCGCCGATGCCGGCGACATTGCCATGGCCGAAGATCGCCCAGCAACCCTCGATGAACCGTTCGCCCTCCTCGGTCATCTGCACGGAAAGCCAGCGCATCATCGCCTGCGCCGCCGTCAGCCGGATCGTGTTGCCGCTCATCCCCTATCCTCCCGGACCAAGGCCGGTCCTTTTCCGTTTTCCAAATACCCTCGGGTGAATTGGCCGCAGGCCAAGAGGGGCGAAGCCCCGGCGCATGAAAGCCCGCTCATGCCGCCTGCCGCCCGGCGGCGCGCGCCTCGTCCCAGATCGCGCACAGGTTTTGATAACGCGCCGCCATCTCCTGCACCGCCTCCTCGTCGCCGATGCGGCCCGCCAGCCAGTCCCGCGCCACCGCACCGAAGATCGTCCGGCCCACGGCAAAGCCCCGCACCAGCGGGAACCCGGCCGCGACCTTGAAGCTGGCGGCCAGTTCCGCCTCGGGCGCCTCCAGCCCCAGCACCACGATGCCGCGGGTGTGGCGGTCGTGTTCCTCGATGGCGTCGATGGCATTCTGCCAGGCGGCCGCGGTCGTCATCGGTTCCAGCTTCCACCAGTCGGGCCGGATCCCGGCGCCATAGAACCGCCGGATCAGCGCCGCGGCGGTCCCGTCATCCACCGGCCCGACCTTCGAGGGGATGATCTCCAGCAGGAATTCCAGCCCGTTGCGGCGCGCGGCCGTGAACAGGCGCTTGACGGTTGCCTCCTGGGCGGCGCGCGTTTCCGCGTCGTCCTCGGGATGGCAGAAGCACAGCACCTTGACCACGTCCTGGCGCGCCCATTCGGCCAGCCCGCCGCAATCCGGGCCCAGTTCCGGTTCCAGCTCCAGCGGCCGCGAGCCAGGGTCTTCGCAGGGCCGCCCGATCCACAGCCCGGTCCCCGAGGCCGCATGCAGCGCCCGCCGCCCGATGCGGTCGTCGCAGAGGATGCCGTAGCCGGGCCGGCCATCCTGCACCCGCAAGGCCGCGCGCAGGCAAAGCTGCTTGAAGGCGCCGCCCTTCTCAAGGCTGTAGCACGCCATCTCCTCGAGCTGGGCGCGGTGGTCGAAGGCAAAGACCCGCAGCGTGGACCAGTCCCCGGCGCCCGGACCCGTGCGGGTCGTGGCCCAGTGCATCTGTTCCAGTTCCGCGTCGTTGCGCAGGTCCGGCCGCAGCACGCCGCGCCCCAGGAAGAACTCCAGTTCCGCCAGCGACGGATAGGCCGGGGTGCAGCCATGGCGCGAGACCGCAAACGCCCCGCAGGCATTGGCATATTCCAGCGCGCGCGGCCAGCCCTCGCCGTCCAGCCAGCCCTTCAGCAACCCGGAAAAGAACCCGTCGCCCGCCCCCAGCACGTTGAAGACCTCGATCGGGAAGCCGGGGCCGGTCTGGCCGCTGTCCCAGCCGTCGATCGCGCCCTCGAAGGCCACCGCGCCGGCCGCGCCGCGCTTGCAGACCAGCGTGGCATCGCTGACCGCCCGCACCGCGCGCAGCGCCGCGATGGTGTCGGTCGTGCCGCCGGCGATGTGGAATTCCTCCTCGGTGCCGACGATCAGGTCGAAAAGATGCAGCGTCGATTGCAGCTTGGCGGTCACCGCGGCGCTTGCGACAAAGCGGCTTTCGCCCGCGCCATGCCCGGCCAGGCCCCAGAGGTTCGGGCGATAATCGATGTCCAGCGCCGTCTTCGCGCCATGCTTCCTCGCCAGGTCCAGCGCCTTCAGCACCGCCGCCTCGGTGCGCGGATGGCTCAGATGCGTCCCGGTGGCCAGCACCGAGCGCGCCTCGGCGATGAAGCCCTCGTCGATATCCGCCACGCTCAGCGCCATGTCGGCGCAGTTCTCGCGATAGAAGATCAGCGGGAAGCTGTCCTCGTCGCGGATGCCCAGGAGCACCAGCGCCGTCAGCCGCTCGGGATCGGTGGCGACGCCGCGCACATCGACGCCCTCGCGGGCCAGCTGCTCGCGGATGAAGCGGCCCAT
Organism: Paracoccus pantotrophus; assembly: GCF_008824185.1. Classification (NCBI taxonomy): domain Bacteria; kingdom Pseudomonadati; phylum Pseudomonadota; class Alphaproteobacteria; order Rhodobacterales; family Paracoccaceae; genus Paracoccus; species Paracoccus pantotrophus. Next base: position 232,026 of record NZ_CP044425.1, on the reverse strand, counting down.
ATGCTCGTCCCCGACCTTCGTGATCACCGCAGACCGCAGCCCCAGCCGCGCAACCCCGCAGGCGATATTCGTCGGAGACCCGCCCACATACTTCGCAAACGACCCCATGTCCTCCAACCGACCCCCGACCTGCTGGCCGTAAAGATCAACCGACGAACGGCCGAGCGTGATAACGTCAAGCGTCTTCATGGATATCCTCCTGCACGCGCACCGGCCTGCCCTGCGAGACGGCCATGGCATGAATGATGCGCTCGATCTGCAACCCTGCGGCGAAATCCGGCCCCGGATTGGGCGCACCGCCGATGGCGGCGACCAGGTCGCGGCATTCCACGACCTTCTGTTCGTTGAAGCCGAAATTATGGCCCGGTGCCGGGCAGAAGGCGGCGAAATCGGGCTGGCCCGGGCCGGTCAGGTGGCGGGTGAAGCCCGGCTCGTCCGCGCGATGGACCCACAGCTCGTTCATGCTCTCCTGGTCGAAGACCAGCGTGCCACCGCTGCCATGAACTTCCCATTGCAACCGGCACTTGCGGCCCCGCGCCACGCGCGAGGTCGCAAACGACCCCTGTGCGCCCGAGGCAAAGCGGATCAGCGCCAGCGCGCTGTCCTCGTTTTCCACCGCGCGCGGGCCCTCGGGCGAAGGCCGCGTGGGCACCGCGATCTGGGTGATGGCCGTGACCTCGGCCACCGGGCCCATCAGCGCGACCATCTGGCTGACCAGATGGCAGCCCAGGTCGCCAAGCGCGCCAAGGCCGCCGCCCTCATGGGTCATCCGCCAGGACCAGGGCAGGTCGGGATCGGCGGAATAATCCTCGTCATAGACGCCGCGGAAGACCAGCGGCCGACCGATGGCGCCATCGGCGATCATCGCCCGCGCGGCCTGAAAGGCCGGGCTGCGCAGGTAGTTGTAGCCCAGCATCGTCACCTGGCCGGGATGGGCGGCGGCCAGGTCGGCCATCGCCTGCGCGTCATCCAGGGTCAGCGCCATCGGCTTTTCCAGCCAGACATGCTTGCCGGCGCGCAGGGCGGCCTCGGCCATCGGGCGATGCAGCCCGTTCGGCGTGGTGATCGAGACCACGTCCACCGCCGGATCCGCCAGCGCCACCTGCCAATCGGCGCTGGCGCGGGTGAAACCGAACTGCGCGGCCATCGCCTGCGCCCTGTCTTCGGGCGTGTCACACAGGATCTCCAGCCGGGGATGGGCGCCGCCGAAGACCGTGGCGACATTGCGCCATGCCATCGCGTGGCACTTGCCCATGAAGCCGGTGCCGATCAGCGCCACGCCAATGCTCTGCCCGGCCGGCATCAGATCGTCCCCCCGAGGCTGCTTTCCAGCTGCGCCAGTTCCTGCCCCCCGGCCATCAGATCCTGCAATTCGGTGGCGTCGATCTCGCCCTTCTTCGCGGTTCCCAGCGTCTGGCCGCGATTGAGCACCGTGAAGCGGTCGCCCACCGCCAGCGCGTGGCGGACGTTGTGGCTGATGAAGACCACGCCGACGCCCTGGCTGCGGACCCGCGCGATGGTGGCCAGCACGTTCGAGGTCTGGCGCACGCCAAGCGCGCTGGTCGGCTCGTCCAGGATCAGCACCTTGGCGCCGAAATGGACCGCGCGGGCGATGGCGACGGTCTGGCGCTCGCCGCCCGACAGGGTGCCCACGGCCTGGTCGGGGGCGCGCAGGTTGATGCCCATGCGGCGCATCTCTTCCATGGTGATGCGGTTGGCGGCCTCCAGGTCCAGGCGCTTGAACGGGCCGCGTCCCTTGGTGGGCTCCCGCCCCATGAAGAAGTTGCGCGTCACGCTCATCAGCGGGATCATGGCCAGGTCCTGGAACACCGTGGCGATCCCGGCCTCCATCGCGTCGCGGGGGCTGTCGAAGGACATCGGTTTGCCCTCGAAGGTGATCGTGCCCTCGGTCGGCTTGTGGACGCCCGACATGGTCTTGATGAAGGTCGACTTGCCCGCGCCGTTGTCGCCCAGAAGGCAGTGGCATTCGCCCGGCCGCACGTCGAAGGTCACGCCGTTCAGGGCGATGACATTGCCGAAATGCTTCTTGATGTTTTCCATGTGGATGATGGGTTCGGACATCTCAGCGTTCCCCCGTCACGCGCTTGCGGATGGCGTTGTTGAACACCACGGCCAGGAGCAGCATCCCGCCCAGGAAGACCTGGAACCAGTCCTGGTCGAAGCCGGTATAGGTCAGCCCGATCGTGACCATGCCGAAGATGATCGCGCCGAAGAAGGCGCCGATGGCGGAACCGTAGCCGCCGGTCAGCAGGCAGCCGCCGATCACCGCGGTGATGATCGCCTCGAATTCCTTCATGAAGCCGCGCCGCGCATCGGTCGAGCCCGAGTCGATCACGGTGATGATCGCCACCAGCGCCGCCGCGCAGGCGGTCAGCATGAAGAGCGAGATCTTGACGCGGCGGACCGGCACGCCGGAATTCTGCGCCGCGTTCCGGTCGCCGCCGGTGGCGAAGATCCAGTTGCCGGCGGGCGTGCGCAGCAGCACCCAGGTGGCGACCAGCGCGAAGGCGATGAACCACAGGATCTCGACCGGGACGCCCGGCACCGTCGGCGCGCCCGAGCGCAGCTTGCCGATCCAGCCCATCTCGGCCATCCAGCGAAACAGCCCGCCGAAGGCGTCGCCCGAGAAGACTGGCGCCAGCCAGTCGCCCGACACCGCCTCGCGCACGCCGCGCAGCTGGGTCGAGCCGCCGGTGAACATCTTCAGCCCGACCAGCGAGGCGCCGCGCAAAATGAACAGGAAGGCCAGCGTTACGATGAAGCTGGGCAGGCCGGTGCGGATCACGATGGCGCCGTTCAGCGCCCCCATCGCGGCAGAAAAGCCCATGGTCAGCGGAATCGCGAAGATCAGCGGCAGGCCCATGTTGACCACCAGCACGCCGAAGATCATCCCGGCAAAAGCCACCATCGAGCCGATGGACAGGTCGAACTCGCCGCCGATCATCAGCATGGCGGCAGCGATGCCCAGGATGCCCAGCTGCGCGGCGGGCGTCAGGAAGTTCATGATGCCGGGCAGCGTGAACATGGCCGGGCTTGCGGTGATCAGAAAGAAGATGGTGACCAGCACCACGCCGCCCATCGCGCCCAGTTCGGGACGCTTCATCAGTCTGGTCGCAAGAGATTCAGCCTTGATCCGCTCGTCCGCGGATGGGGTTCTGTCCGAGGCCATGGGTTTTCCCCTCCCCTTCATCGGTTCCGGATGGGGCGGGCACGCGGCAAGGCGCGCCCGCCGGATGCGTGACGGATCAGCGGATGCCCTGCGCCGACAGGTCGATCACCTGCGCCGCCGCGTCCTCGCCCACCAGGTTCGGTCCCGATGGCACGTCGCCCGCCGGGATCAGGCCATAGCTGGCATGCAGCGCCAGGAACGAAACCGGCAGGTAGCCCTGCAGGAACTGCTGCTGGTCGATGGCGAAGGCGGCCTTGCCGTCGGCCACGGCCTGCAGGAAGCCCGCCGACAGGTCGAAGCTGGCGACGCGCACGTCCTCCAGCATCCCCAGCGCCTCGACCGCGGCCACCGAGGGCTCGCCCACCATGCTGGCGCCCAGGGCCAGGACGGTGTCCACCTCGGGATCGGCCTCCAGCGCGGCGCGGACCTTGGACTGCACCTCGGCCGGGTCCATCTGCGTCGGGATCACCGAGACCGGATTGCCGAAGCCTTCCGCGAAACCCTCGCAACGCTGGTCCAGCGAGACGTTGCCGACCTCGTGGTTGACGCAGATGCCCTTCGTGCCGCCCAGCTCGGCCAGCTTCTCGCCCGCCGCCTTGCCGGCGTCGTATTCCGACTGCCCGACATGCAAGAGCACGCCCAGGTCATGGGCCACGTCGCCGCCCGAGTTCATCGAGATCACCGGGATGCCCGCATCCACCGCGCGCTGGATCGACGGCCCCAAGGCATCCGCATCGGGGATCGACACGACCAGCCCGTCGGGCTGCTGGTTCACGGCGGCGTCGATCAGCTGGCTCATCTGGACCATGTCGAAGGTCTCGGGCGCGCGGAAATCGACGTTGGCGCCGGTATCCTCGCCGGCCTTGGCGGCGCCGTTCTTGACCACCGACCAGAACGGGTCGTTGGCCTGGCCATGCGCCACGACGACGATGTTCTGCGCCAGGGCGCCCCCCGCCAGCAACAGCGAAACGGCGGTCGCGGCGGCACCAGTTGCGTATTTCATCTTGTCCTCCCAGTTTTTACAGATCTTGACCGGCTGACCCCTCCGCCAGCCAGCATCCGGCGCAGCTGCCGGATTCAGCTTCCAAGGGCACGCAGCGCCCGGACCGAGCGCAACAGCATGTCCTCCAGAATATCGCGATACCCCTCGCCCTTGTCCGTGCTGAACGGATCGGGGCCGGGGGCGGCGGGCTCGATGATGACCGGGCCGTCATAGCCGATATCATCCAGCGCGCGGATCTGTGCGGCGATGTCGGCATGGCCGTCGCCGATGGCGCCGCGGTTGGAATCCGCGACGTGATAGAGGCCGATGCTGGCGCCTCCCGACCGCAGGGCGGCGGCCGGGCAGGCCTCCTCGATATTCATGTGATAGGCGTCGGGCAGCAGCGACAGGTTGGCCGCGCCGACCCGGTCCAGCAGCGCCAGCCCCTCGGCGACGGTGCGGACCTGATGGCTTTCATAGCGGTTCAGGATCTCGAAGACGACCGGCAGCCCGGCCGCCGCGGCCATGGCGCAGATGCGGCGGGTGCTGTCGGCCAGCAGCGCGTCTTCCCGGGCCTGGGTCGAGACCGGGCGGATCCGCCCCACCAGCCCGTGAACCGAGATGCGCGGCGCGCCATGCCCCAGCTGCCCGGCCCAGCCGACCAGCCTTTCGTAATAGGCCAGTGCCTGTTCGCGGATCGCGGCATCGGGATGCGAGATATCCGCATCGCCCGGCGTGATCGAAAAGATGGTCAGCCCCCGGTCGGCGAAGATGCGCCCGGCCCGGACCGGGTCGATCCCGCCGACATCGCCGTGCAGTTCGACCCCGTCCAGCCCGGCGCGGCTGACCCGCAGGGCGATGGCGGCCAGATCCTCGCCGCCGAAGATCCAGGTGCAGCAACCGGTCCGGCGCATCTCAGGCCCCCAGCATCGCCGGCGTCACCGCCGCCGTCTCGCCGGTCCGGGCCGAACGGGTCGCGGCCTCGGCGCAGGCCAGCGCGGCCACGCCCTCGCGCAGCGTCACCGGCATGTCGGCGCCGGATTTCAGCGCCTCGACGAAGGCGGTCCATTCGTCCTCATAGGCGCGCATGTAGCGTTCCAGGAAGAAATGCACCGGCTTGGCCGAGACGGCGCCTTCGGCGGTGATCTTCTCGACGGTGTTTTCCAGAACGTTCTTTGCCGCCAGCAGGCCCCCGGCCCCCAGCAACTCGATCCGCTGGTCATAGCCATAGCCGGCGCGGCGCGAATTCTTGATGACGGCGATGCGGCCATCCTCCCAAAGCATCGTCACCACGGCGGTATCGACATCGCCCGCCGCGCCGATCTCGGGATCGACCATCGCGCTGCCAGTGGCCGTGATGCGCGCCGGCGGGCCGCCGAAGATCCAGCAGGCCATGTCGAAATCGTGGATCATCATGTCGCGGAACAGCCCGCCCGAGACCTTTACATATTCGAGCGGGGGCGGCGCCGGGTCGAACGAGGTGATCGACAGCAACTCGCCCTTGCCGATCTCTCCGCCGTCAAAGGCGGCCTTCAGCGCGGCGAAGTTCGGATCGAAGCGGCGGTTGAAGCCGATCATCACTGGGCGCCCGGCGTCGTCGGCGGCCTTCAGCGTGGCCAGCGCGCGCTCCAGCGACAGGTCGACCGGCTTTTCGCACAGGACCGCCTTGCCCGCCGCCACCGCCCGCTGGATCAGGTCGGAATGGGTGTCGGTCGAGGTGGCGATCAGCACCGCGTCGATGCCCGTGTCGCCCAGGATCTCATCGACCGTTTTCGCCTCGGCACCGATCCGCGCCGCCAGCGCCTGCGCCGCCTCGGCATGGGCATCCGCCACGGCCACCAGCCGCGAATCCGCATTCGCCGTCATGGATTTCGCATGGACCTGGCCGATCCGGCCAGCCCCCAGCAGGGCAACCCTGAGCATCCTGCACTCCTCCCTCGAATCAGTCGCAGCATCGTCTGTTAGCGCCAGACTGCTTTCGTTTGCTCGCGCGTGCAAGAAAAATATGCACGCGCGAGCAAACTGCTTCCCACCATGGCGGGGCTGGGATAACCTGCGCCCATGCCCATGCCACCCGATCAGGCCGATATCGACGAGACCGTGACCGCCGACGACGTGGCCGCCGCCGCCGGCGTGTCGCGCTGGACCGTGGCGCGCGCCTTCAAGAAGGACGCCTCGATTTCCCGCAAGAGCCGCGAGAAGGTCATGGCCGCGGCCGAGGCGCTGGGTTACGCGCCCGACCTGCTGGCGGCCTCGCTGGCCTCGGACCGCTCGAACCTGGTGGCGATCATCACCAACGACTTTTCCAACCCGCACAAGCTGGTGCTGCTGGAGCGCCTGACCCGGATCCTGTGGTCGAACGGCTGGGCGACGCTGCTGGTCCATATGTCCGACAGCGAGGATGCCTCGGCCGCGCTGCTGGCGGCCAGCCAGCGCCGGGTGGATGCGGCGGTGGTGATCGGCACGCGCTTCGACGACCGGGTGCTGGACACGGCGCTTGGCGCGCGGCGGCTGAAGAAGCTGGTGATCTTCGCCCGCTACAGCCAGAACCCGAACACGCTGACCATCGCCTGCGACGACAGCGTGGCGATGCGCACCATTGCCGCGGAACTGCATGCCAAGGGCTATCGCCGGCCGCTGTTCGTGGCCGGGCCGGACACGCAATCGGCCAAGCTGCATCGCAAGAACAGCTTCGACGCCTGCTGGCGCGAGATGACCGGCGATGGCGTGCCGGTGATCCATGTCGGCGAATACGATTTCAGCGCCGCGTTCGAGGGTGTTCTTGCCGCCATGCGGGGATACGCCTTGGACCGGCGGCCGGACGTGCTGGTCTGCGAAAACGACATCATCGCCATCGGGGCGATGGATGCCCTGCGCTCGCGGCTGGGGCTGCGGGTGCCGCAGGATGTGGGGGTGACGGGCTTTGATGACATTCCGCTGGCGGCCTCGCCCACCTACCAGCTGACCACCTATCGCCAGCCGGTCACCCAGATGACCGAAAAGCTGCTGGAGGTGCTGGAGGGCAAGCGGACCGAAGACGTGCTGCTGCCCGGCAGCTTCATTCCGCGCAGCAGTGCCTGACCATCTCCCGGATGCCTGTCGTTGCCGCCCCCTGCCCGTCGCGCATCGACAGCCGGGGATGCTGCATTTGCGGCCAAGGCGGCCGAAAGGTGCCAGGCGCAACGCGCCGACGGGCATCCGCCGCCCCCTGCCCTATCGCCCGGCTTCCAACCAACCGCCCCCTTCCAGATCGAACGCATGACCGTATCGAAGGCGCTTGGCAGTGATCCGGGTGCAGCTTGTCCAGCGGCTGCTTGACGGTCAGGAGCAGCAGGCTGCCGTGGCGATGGCGGTGCAGCGCGGCCACCACTTCGGCAAGGGGCCGGTCGTCGAAGACCAGTTCGCCCGAACGCCAGGCATGGGCGAGGTGCATGTCGCGCGGCACGGGGGCCGGTATGGCACGGGGGCCGGTATGGCATGGGGCCGGGCATCGACGCCCACGCCCTCGGCCAGCACGACCGGCGCGGCGGGGCCGGCGACCGGCTCGACCCGCGCGCTGTGCTCGGCGACCCACACTTCGACATCGCCGGCTTGCAGATCGGCCGAGGATTGCGTGCCCAGGGCGGCGATGCGGATGCTGCCCGCCTCGACCACGAAAGGGCGGCCTTGCCGCCCTGCGGCGGGGGCAGAAACGCCTTGCTGAATGCCCCCGATGAGGCCGGGGGCCGGCGCGGTCAGAGGATCGCCCAGCTTTTCAGGACGCCAGGCATCCTGCATGGGCCGATGATCGGCATGCGCCCCTGCCGAGCGGATGTTCGCGGACCCTCGCCGCCATGGCCGGGATCACGCGCACCCGCCACCCAGCCCGTCCGGGGCGATGCGCAGCAGCGAATCCGGCGCCCCTTCGCGATAGTCGGGATATTTCTTGTCATGCGGGGCCTTCACCGTCGGGAACGGGGTCCGGCCGTCCTTGCCGGCCTCGGGCTGCTCGGATGCGTCGGCAGCGGCATGCGCGGCTTCACCGCATGGTCCCGCGCGTCGATCACCGCCCGCCCGTCAGGAGAATGACATGCGGTCCCGGTTTCGGCAGATATCGCCTGCAACGCAGACCAGCCGGCGATGTGCCACGATCTTGGCCTATGTCTTCAGCTTCTCCACCGGGGCGTTTTCCCGCCCGGCGCCGGTTTTGCGCCGCTTGTCCAGCATTTCCTGATGCTCGATGATCCGACTCACCGTCTGGTGGCAGGCCGCGTCGGAGGTCCACAGGGGCCGCGCCGCCCGTTCCTCCAGCTTGACCATCGCCACGGACGGCGCAGAAACCTTGCACATGCCGATATGGCCGATCGGCCGGTTCTCAAGCAGGAACATCTCGAGCCAGGCGCCGTTATATGCGTTCTCGAAACCGATCACGGATCGGTCGGGGTCCAAGGCATAGACCGCGATCAGGCCATCCTGCCCCGCCGGGCCTGTCGTCGCGGGGATCAGCGCCTTCGCGATCTCATAGCGCCCCAGCAGCCAGCGCATGACCAGATCCGGCTCATCGCGCAGGGCCGCGGGCAGATCCTCGGCCCTGCCCGAGCGGAACGCGGCAAGCAACGCGGTATCGAGGCAGCGCCACTGGCCGGTCGCCTCGCAATGGAATGTCAGCAGAAAACGCATCGTCAGCATGCCCTTTGTTCTGTTTTCGCTGCCGGCGGGTCGCAAACGCAGGTAGGCATGGCGGGCGGCGCATGCAAGGGGGGGCTGTGACGCAGCGACAACCTGCCCGAGCTGCGGGGCCGGCGATCCGGTCGCGCATTGAAACGCGGAGCGGTTTCCGGATCACCCGGTATCTTGCACAAGCCGAACCGTCACCGTGTTCCCAGCCTGACCTCCTTGAGCGGATGGCCGGCGTCGATGAACAGCCGTCCCGCCGGCTTCAACGCGATCCGCAACCGTTCAAGGGCGCGGCACTCGATCTCCGGGTGGCGCCCGTCCAGCGCCCCGACACGCATCGCAAAGGCGATGTCGAAGGGCTCTTCACCCGGCGGCAATGCGAAATCCTCGATCGCCGCTTGCAGGAACCGCAGGCGGCCGGTGGCGATTTCCGCCTTCGATCCGGCCACCGCGCTTTCGATCGCCTTGGCCGAGCGGTCGATGGCCAGGACGAAGCCGTTCCCGACGCGGCGGGAAACCGCGCGGGCCGCCACGCCCGGACCGCAGCCGATCTCCAGCACCCTCTGGCCCGGCGCCAGCGGCAAGGCGTCGATGAAGGCTGCGATCCGGTGCGAAATCCGCTGGACCATGATGCTCAGCCCTTGTCGGTCACCTTCGGCCACCAGGTGCCGAAGCACCACAGATTGCCCTCGGGATCGCGGCAGATGAATTCGCGGCTGCCATAGTCGCGGTCGGTCAGCCCTTCCTCGATCGCTGCGCCGGCGGCCTGGGCGCGGGCGAACATCGCGTCGGCATCGTCCACGGCGATATAGAGCGACTTGCCGCCCTGCCCCGACGGCTGGCCCACCATCTCGCCATAGGCGTCCTCCCTGTCGTCGCCGCACATGATCATCGACGAGCCGAAGGCCAGTTCGGCATGGGCGACCTTGTCGCCATCCATGTATTTCGCGTGGGTGGTGAAGCCGAAGGCCCTTTCCAGCCATTCGATCATCGCCGCCGCGTCGCGGAAGCGGAAGGTCGGGTAGATGCGCGGAGCTTCCATCAGGCGTTCCTCCTGTCAGATTGGGTCGTCTTGCCCGGTCCGAATGTCTCGGCCGTCTCGGCGTGACCGCGGATGCGGCGCCGATCCGAACTGCCGCTCGAGCCAGCCGACGCCGAAGGCGACGATATCCTGCGCGTCGAACAGATGGCAGCGCGCGGCGCCGACCATGCCCTCGCGGTGCCGGCCCGTCGCGACATAGGCGCGGGCGATGGTCTCGACCGCATCCGGCCGGCCCTCGACCGCAAAGCAATCGAGGATGCCGTTCGAGTCGAAATCCGTGGCCGCTTCCCAGATCGTCCGGCCATCCGGGCCGCGAACCGGCATCTCGTAGCTCACGCGGCGCTTGCCGGGGATGTCGGCGACGGCCTCGGCATAATGCAGCACGGTCACCGCATCGAGCGGCGCCCCCAGCAGCAGGGTCTTGCCGCCAAGGCGGACGAAGCGTTCCAGCGGCGAGCCCTCGCCCAGGGCCTGGCCCAGCCGGTGCGGTTCAACCAGGGCGCCGGCCAGCGGGCCGACCGCGACCATCGAGGCATCCGGGTGAGCGCTGCGCCGGGCACCGGGCAGTTCTGCCAGAAACCGGTTCAGCAGGCCGAAGCCGCGATATGTCCCGGCAGTCCGGGGATCGAAGGCGGGCCAATCGCGGCGCAGATCCTCGTCCATCCGGGCGCCGTTCAGCGTCTCCTCATAGGGCGAGCGGTCCCAGGAGGCATATCCCATCACCGTGCCGCCCGGCCCCATGGCATCCAGCAGCGCCTGGGCAACCCCGGCCGCGCCACCCTCGACCGGGCCGAGCGCCTTCAGCGAGGCGTGGACCATCACCAGGTCGCCCGGCCGCAGGCCAAGCCGCCGAAGATCCGCCGTGATCGAGGCCTTGCCGCGCATCGGCCTAGGGATTGTCCCTGAACCAGTCGGCGATGGCGGGCATGTCGCGCTCGAACCCGCCGGGGATGAAGACGTTCAGCAGACCGACACGCTCGGCGGTGCGGTTCCTGAAGTCATGTGCCACGCCGGCGGGGATGCGCAGGAAGGTCCCTTGCGGCGCGTCCAGCCAGTCCTCCCCGGCCAGGAAGCTGACCGTGCCGGCGATGACGTAGAAGATCTCGTCATTGCCCTCATGCGCATGCGCGCCCGGGCCGTCGGCGCCGGGCTCCAGCCACCATTCCGAGACGCTGTAGCGCGCAGCCGTCTCGCCCTCGTCGGCCTTGAACACCGCCGTCATCCGGCCGAGTTCATAGCGCCGCCCCTTGTCGGGCGGCAGATGCAGGATGCCCTTGCCGGTGTGATCGTCGCTCATCGCTGCCTCCCGGGGTCCGATGGAAAGGACCCCGACAGCATAGCCTGCCGAGGCCCCGCTGTCAGGTTCCTAGCGAGGAGCCCCAATGCCCGGAGGCCCTAAGTCGCGTCCTGATCCGCCTTGCGCAGAACCACCCTCAGCGTGCCGCTGCTGCCGCCGCCGCAGAAGAACCGCGCGCCGCCATCGGACCCCGGACCCGAGACCCCGGCGGCTCTTATCCCCTGCCCCGTCACGCCGTCCCGGCAGAGGCAGCCGCCTCGATCCGGGCGATGTCGATTTTCCGCATCGTCATCATCGCCTCCATCGCGCGCTTGGCCTTGGCGCGGTCGGGGTCGGCCATCAGTTCCATCAGCCGCCTCGGGGTGATCTGCCAGGAATGGCCCCAGCGGTCCTTGCACCAGCCGCAATCGCTTTCCTTGCCGCCGTTTCCGACGATCGCGTTCCAGTAGCGATCGGTTTCTCCTTGGTCTTCGGTCAGCACCATGAAGCTGACCGCCTCGTTCGGCGTGAAAGCCGGGCCGCCGTTGAGGCCGATGAACCTGCGATTGAGGACGGTGAATTCGACGGTCAGCTCGTTGCCCGCCTGGCCGCCGGGATAATCGGACGGGGCAGCGATCACCTGGTCGACATGGCTGTCGGGAAAGGTGGCGGCATAGAATGCGGCCGCCTTTCCGGCCTCGCCATGGTCGAACCACAGGCATGTGACAAGATCGGTCATCTCTGGTCTCCTTTGGTCTGGGGCTTCGCACAGGGTGAACGGGGTCTTCCCTTGCTCGGTTTCCGTTTGCCGCTCTGCCGGCAGCGATCCGCCGCCGCTACTGGTTGATTTCGGGCTGAACCAGGCTCGCAAGCTTGCGCAGGCTTTGCTGCCAGCCCAGGTAGCAGGCCTCGGCCGGGATCAGGTCCGGCACGCCGGCCTGCTCGACGGTCATCTCGGTGCCCACCGACACGGGCTTCAGCGTGACGGTGACCCGCATCTCGCCCGGCAGGTTCGCGTCGTCGAACCTGTCCGTGTAGACCAGCCGCTCGCCGGGAACGAGTTCGACATATTCGCCGCCGAAGGAATGGCTGTCCCCGGTGGTGAAGTTCCGAAAGGACATCCTGTGCTTGCCGCCGACCCTGGCGTCCAGTTCATGGACGGTGCAGAGAAAGCCGAAGGGCGGAAGCCAGCTGGCAATGGCATCCGGTTCGATGAAAGCCCGGTAGATCTTTTCGGGCTTCGCCGCGATGACGCGATGCAGGGTGATGGTGCTGGGCATGTCGGTCTCCTTACCGGTTGGGGTTTTCGCCACCCGCGCCAAACAGCAGCGTCAGGTAGCGGGTCAGGTGGTCCATGCTGTCGGCGGCGACCTGCGGCCCGCCTCTTGCCTTGGCGAGGATGAAGGCGCCCTGCAGCACGGCCTGGATGTGAAGGGCGAGCGATTCTGGCGTCCAGTCGGCCGATAGGGACCGGTCGCGCATCGCCGCCGCGATATCCGCCTCCAGTGTCCGGGCATGGCTGCTGATGCTGCGGTCGCAGGCCTCGCGGATGGCCGGAGCCGTCTCATAGACCTCTTGCAGCATGGTGCCGACGAGGCAGGTGAAATCGGGCACGCCGCCCTGCAGCAAGGTCTTGCGGAAGGCGACATAGCCGATCACGCGGTCAAGCGGATCGGCTTGATCGTGATAGGGCGCCGCGGCGAACAGGGCGCTTGTCACCTCGGACCAATGCTCGGCGGCGGCGACGCCCAGTTCGTCCTTGTTCTTGAAATGATGGAAGAAGGCGCCCTTGGTGACACCGGCGGTGGCGCATAGCTCGTCGACCGTGGTGGCGCAGTAGCCCTTGGCGCGGATCATCGACAGGGCGGCATCGAGCAGCTTGGAACGGGCGCTGGGTTTCGCGATTCGGGCGGGCATGTCACTCTCCTTGGAATCAAGGATACCGACTGGTTGGTATGTAATCAAGGGCGAAGTGGCGCGGCAATGAGGTTGCTCGCTGGCCCCTCGGATCGCGGGCCGGCCGCTGCCGCGACCAATCCCCGATCGCCGGCGCGGGTATGGGGAATGCCCATGCCGTCCAGTTCCGCGGCGCTCGGCCTCGATCTGTTGGCCTCGTGCAGCGACGGTTCGGGATTGGCGTGACCCATGTGCCCGGATGGCTGGCATGCCATCCCGACCGGCCCCGGCCTCTTGCAGGATATACGGCCTGCATCTCTCGCTTTCGCGCGATCCCCGCTGCCGTGCATGGCCATTCGGCATGGTGCGGATCGCCTATCGGCAGGCCCGATCCGGGAACGGCGCGAAAAGCCGTGCCATCCGGCAAGCCTGGCCGCCAGCAGGCCATGGCGATGCGGCGACCCCGGCGTGCCTGATGGTCGAGCCGCTTCCCGGCATGCCGCGTCGCCAGCGCGCCCTGGGCGTCAGGATCTCCACGGTTCTGCTTGCCCAGGCTGGCCGGCCCCCGCATCGATGGCATAGGCGGCACCGCGCGTCGCCGGCGACGGCAAGGCGTTCTGGATCGACCCCGAAGCCCCGTCGCAAGCCTCGCTTTACCGGGGGCGGGATTTATGCGTTCTATTGCGCCTCGGGCCGGCGCTCGCTGCTGGCGGCAGGGGCGCGGGAGACGGGGCCGAAAGCGCGGCCCCCGTGCGGCGGCTTCGGGGAGGGGCGCAGGGCCGGCCGGCGACCAGACGACACGCCGGGTGCCAGGCACCGGGCCAGGCTACGAATTGGGGGGAGAAGCATGACCAAATACGACGAGGGGCTGGAACGGACGGCAGCCAACCACCAGCCGATGACGCCCATCTCTTACCTGCGGCGGGCGGCGCGGACCTTTCCCGATCATCCGGCGCTGATCCATGGCCGCCAGCGCCACGGCTATGCCCGGCTCTGGGCCGATTGCTGCCGGCTGGCCTCGGCGCTGCTGGGCCGGGGGATCGGCCGGGGGGATACCGTCTCGGTCCTGCTGTCGAACACGCCGCCGATGATCCACGCCCATTTCGGCGTGCCGATGGCCGGGGGCGCGGTGCTGCATTCGATCAACACCCGCTCCGATCCGGCGACCGTCGCCTTCCAGCTGGACCATGCGGAAAGCCGCGTGCTGATCGTCGACCGCGAGTTTTCCGCGCTGGCCGCCGAGGCGCTGGCGCTGGCCAGGGTGCGGCCGCTGGTGATCGACTTCGATGACGCCGAATATCCCGACGATGCCCCCCATCCCAAGGGCGAACCCATCGGCCGCCTCGACTATGAGCAGCTTCTGGCCGAGGGCGACCCGGATTTCCCGGGCGCCCTGCCCGGCGACGAATGGGACGCGATCTCGCTGAACTATACCTCGGGGACGACCGGCAATCCCAAGGGCGTCGTCTATCACCATCGCGGCGCGGCGCTGATGGCGTTGAACAATATCATCCATGCCGGGATGGGCCGGCATCCGGTCTATCTGTGGACGCTGCCGATGTTTCACTGCAACGGCTGGTGCTTTCCCTGGACGGTGCCGGTCCAGGCGGGCACGCAGGTCTGCCTGCGCTGGGTCCGGGCGGGCGCGATCTTCGACGCCATCGCCGATCACGGCGTCACGCATCTGTGCGGGGCGCCCATCGTCATGTCCACCCTGCTGAACGCGCCGGCCGACCAGAAGCGCAGCTTTCCGCAGCAGGTGATGTTCAACACCGCCGCCGCCCCGCCGCCCGAGACGGTGCTGCAAGCCATGGCGCAGGCCGGCTTCGGCGTCACCCATCTTTACGGCCTGACCGAGACCTATGGCCCGGCCGTGGTGAACGAATGGAACCCCGGTTGGAACGGGCTGCCGCCCGCCGAGCAGGCGGCGCGCAAGGCCCGGCAGGGCGTGCGCTACCTGTCGCTGGACGAACTGGCGGTGATGGACCCGGAAACCATGCAGCCCGTGGCTGCCGACGGCCGGACGCTGGGCGAGGTGATGTTTCGCGGCAATGTGGTGATGAAGGGCTATCTGAAGAACCCGGACGCGACCGCGGCGGCCTTTGCCGGCGGCTGGTTCCATTCCGGCGACCTGGCGGTGATGCATCCCGACGGCTATATCCAGCTCAAGGACCGCTCCAAGGACATCATCATCTCGGGCGGCGAGAACATCTCCTCGATCGAGATCGAGGAGCAGCTTTACCGCCATCCCGCCGTGGCGCTTTGCGCTGTCGTCGCCATGCCCAGCGAGAAATGGGGCGAGACCCCCTGCGCCTTCGTGGAACTGCGCAAGGGCGGCGAGGAGACCGAGGCCGGGCTGATCGCACATTGCCGGGCGGGCCTTGCGGGCTACAAATGCCCGTCGCGGGTGGTGTTCGGTCCGCTGCCCAAGACCTCGACCGGCAAGGTCCAGAAATTCGCGCTGCGCGCGCGGGCGGTCGAACTGGCGCGCGAAACCGCCTGAAAGGCGGGCAGCGGGCTCTGCTGCTTCTCGCGCCGCATCGGCCTTGCCCGGTCCGGTCGATAACCGCGCGGTCCCGGATGCGGCCGGCGACGTTTTCGGCGGCTGCTCCGGCAAGGATGCGATGCGTCAAGGCGTCCGGCGAGCGCATCGCAGCGCGCGACCCGGACCGCCGCGATCCGGCGCCGTATCGCATCGCGTGCATCGGCTCCATGGGCTCGGCTGCGCGAGGATCGCGCGGCGCAGGGCATCGGCGGGGAAAGGGGCGTGATCGCTCCGCCGCAGGATTGCCGCCCGCCATGCCCGATTGCATGTCACAGCAAGATCGAACCTGGGACGAGGATGACCATGAGCGGCCACCATTGCAGGCTGCACCGGAAAGCCGCATCGGCGCCATCCGGCCGGTTTCCCGGCTTCAGATGAACAATGCCCGGATCGCCGGGGTGATCGGCACGCCTTGCGCAGCCGCCTTGGCGCGGCGCTGGTAGCGGTGGTCTCCGGGCAGTCGCGCCATTCCCATGTCACGCAGCATCTGCACCAGCCCGGCAACGCGCCCGCCGAACCGGTCATTGCCGCCGCGCTGCGGGTCCAGCACGATCAGCAACTGCCCGGTGCGCGGAATCTCGGCCCCCGGCGCCGAGGACATGTCCACCTCATGCGAGAAGGGCCCGCCGGTCAGGGCCGAGGCGAGCAGTTCGACCATCAGGGACAACAGGGCGCCCTTGTGGCCCCCGAACGGCAGGATGCCGCCCTCGTCCAGGATTTCCGCGGGGTCTTCCGTATCCCTTCCCTGCCGACCGATCCCGGTGCCAAGGGGAACGCGCCGCCCTTCGTCCCGCGCGATGCGCAGGTCGCCCTGCGACATGGACGAGGTGGCGAAATCCATCGCGATGGGCATGCCGCCCTCGACCGGCGTGGCGAAGGCAATCGGATTGGTGCCGAAAACCGGCCGGGCAACGCCCCTCGGCATGACGGCCGGCCCTCCGGTCACCATGGTCAGCGCAACCAGCCCGGCATCGGCCCAGGGCTCGACATCGGGCCAGAGCGCGCTGAAATGATGCGAATTGCGCAGCGCGACGATCGCGGCGCCGCTTTCGCCGATCATGGCCCGGATGTCCTCGCACGCGGCCTCAAGGGCCGGCTGGGCGAAGCCGTTCATGGCGTCGATGCGCAGATAGGATGCGCCGACACGAGCGATCTGCGGCTGCGCATGACCGTCCACCCAGCCGCTGCGCAAGGTCGAAAGGTAGCCGGGGATGCGAAACACGCCATGGCTGAAGGTGCCGTCGCGCTCGCACGCCGCGCAGTTCCGGGCAAGGATCGCCGCCACCTCTTCCGAGGCGCCCGCCTCCTCCAGCAGGCTCCGCAGGCGCAGGACCAGCAGGTCGAACGGGACATGCGTGGCATTCGGGTCAAGGGCAAAGGTCATCATGTCATCTCTCGGTCAACCGTCGAACCAGGTGTCGGCAAGCGTAAAGCCCTGGGGATAGGGATCCGTCGGGTCGAGCCCCATCTGGTAAAGGCCGGTGATCCAGGCCTGCCCGGCGATGGCGGGGATCACCGCATCGTATTGCGCAAGCCGGGTCAGCCCGTCGATCTGGCAGGTGAAGCGGCTGCCGGTGATCGATTCGTGGATGAAGGTCTCGCCCGGCTTGATCTCGCCGCGGGCATGCATCAGCGCCAGGCGCGCCGAAGAGCCGGTGCCGCATGGCGAGCGGTCGCAGCGTCCGGGCGAGACGACGACCGTATTGCGCGCCACCAGCCGGCCGTTTTCGCGGCGCAGCGGCCCCATGAACTCGGTATTGGTGATGCCCGGCATGTCGGGGTTTCCGGGATAGGCGACCGGCAATTGCTCGACCGCTGCCGCCTTCAGGCGCTGGCCCAGGTCGCAAAGGTCGCGCGCCTCGTGCGGTTCGATGGCAAAGCCCAGGTCGGCCGCCTCGACCATGGCATAGGTCATGCCGCCATAGGCGACATCCATGCGGACCGAGCCCAGGCCGGCGACCTCGACCATGGCGTCCCGGTGATAGCAAAAGGCGGGCTGGTTGACCAAGCGGACGCTCAGCACCTTGCCGTCCCGGCACTCGCAGCGGAGCCGGATCAGCCCCGCGGGCGCCTCGAGCACCAGTTCGGTCACCGGCTCGACCATGGGCAGAATGCCAGTTTCCAGCAGGACGGTCGCCACGCAGATCGTGTTCGAGCCGGACATGGCCGGATATTCCGTCGTCTCGAGGATGACATATCCCATCGCCGCTTCCGGGTGGTTGGAGGGCAGGATGATGTTGGCATTGTGCCAGACCGCACCGCGCGGCTCGAACAGCACCAGCTTGCGGATCTCGTCCAGGTTGCTTTCAAGCCAGAGCTTCTTGTCGAACATGGTCTGGCCGGGAACCTGCCCGACCCCTCCGGTGATCACCCGGCCGATCTCGCCCTCGCAATGGCTATCGACAACGTTCAGGGTCCGCTTCCAGCGCATGGCTTGGCTCCATCAGTAAGGGCCGCCTCCCCCGGCGGGGAAGGCGGCATTGGGGGTTATTGCCCGGCTTTCACATATTCCTGCCAGCGGGCCAGGAAATCGTCGCGATTGGCGGCTGCCTCGGCCTCGTCGGTCGGGAAAAGCTTCAGGCTGTCCAGCGCCGGCAGGTCGACATGTTCGGACACGTCGATATCCGCGCGGCTCGGGCGGCGGAAGGTGTTTTCCAGCAGGGCGACCTGCATGTCCCTCGACAGCATCACGTCGAACGCACGACGGGCGGCCTCCGGCGCCGGGCCGCCCTTGATCAGGGCCTGGAACTCGGGGGATGTGAAGGTTCCCTCCTCCGGATAAAGCAGCGCAATCTCGGCCTGGCCGCCGGCGACAAAGGCGTAGGCATTCGATTCATAGGTGAAGCCGGCAGCGAATTCGCCCTGCCCCACGCCCCGCAACACCGCGGAAGCCGAGCTGTTTACCACGACATTCGCGGCCAGTTGTTTCAGCGCCTCGGTTCCCATGAGCTTTTCGAAGCCCCAAAGGATCGTGAAGGCCGTCGAACTGTTGTTCGGATCGGCAATCGCGACCTTGCCCTTCCAGGCCGGATCCAGGAAATCCTGCCATTTCGTCGGCGCGGGCAGTTCTCCAAGCTGGTCCGTGTTCACCATCCCCACGACGACATGCAGGTTGGTGGCGGTCCAGGGGCTTTCCGGCCGCTTGAGATCGTCCTGGATTGCCTCGGCCTCGGGCGAGGCATAGGGTTCGAAATATTCCCGGAACCCCGCCAGCGTGTTCTCGCTTGAGTTCCAGAACAAGTCGCCCTGCGGTGCGCTTGCCTCGGCCTCGACCCGGCGCAGCAACTGGCCGCTGCCGCCGGTGATCGTGCTGAGCGACAGTTCGGGCGCCTTTTCGGAAAAGACCTCCGTCACGGCCTCGACCGCCTGCGCGTTGTTCGGGGTATAGATGACGACCTTGCCGCCATCTTGGGCCAAAGCCGGCAGAGGCAGGATTGCCAAGGCACAGGCCATCATGAATCCGCGTCTTTTCATGGTTGTTCCTTCCTGTTGCAAGTTATGTTTGCGGTCCTGCCCGGTTGGGCGATCACCTCCGAGACCTTCCGCGCCTCGCTGCGTTCGGTGGGCCGCGAGCAGATGGATGCCTGCGTGGCGCTTGGCCTGCCGCGTGCGGCGCAGATCGTGAACGTGATCCTGCCCCAGGCGGTGCTGCGGGCCGTGCCGACGCTCTTGTCCAACGCCGTCTCGCTGTTCAAGGAAAGCGCGCTGGTCTCGGCCGTGGGCATGGCCGACCTGATGTTCATCGGCCAGAACATCTCGAACAACACGGCCCGCCCGGTCGAGGTGCTGACCGTGGTTGCCGCGATCTACTTCGTCATCGCCTTCCCCCTGACGCGGGCCGTCACCGTCGTCGAGCAGAAGCTGCTTCGCAAATTCTCTGCATAATTATCTGAAACGAAAGGAAACACCATGAAACTGCAAGGTGTCATGCCCGCCCTTGTCACGCCCTTCGATGCCGCCGGCAAGATCGACTTCGCCGCTTTCGAGAAGCTGCTGACCAACCTGCGCGAAGCCGGCGTCTCGGGCTGGGTGCCCTGCGGCTCTTCGGGCGAATACAACTTCATGTCCGACGAGGAACGCGACAGCGTGCTGAAATTCGTCAAGGACTTCGCCAAGCCGGGCGAGATCCTAATCGCCGGCACCAACGCCCCCTCGACCGCCGGCGTCATCGCCAACACCCTGCGCGCCAAGGAAATGGGCTATGATGCCGTGCTGCTGGCGACGCCCTTCTACACCAAGCCGACGCAGGCCGAGCTGATCAAGCATTTCCAGACGGTGCTGGAAGCCACCGACATGCCCATCGTGCTTTACAGCTACCCGGACAAGGACGGCATCGAGCTGGGCTGGGAGGTGCTGGACGCGCTGGCCGACGATCCGCGCATCATCGGCATCAAGGAAAGCTCGGGCTCGCTGCAGCGCGCCATCGGCATCGCCACCCGCTACAAGGGCCGCATCCAGCTGGTCTCGGGCTCGGACGACATCGCGCTGGACTTCATGTTCTGGGGTGCGGACGCCTGGATCTGCGGGCCGGCGAACTGCATGGCCAAGGCGGTCTGCGACCTGGACCGCACCTATCGCTCGGGCGACCTCGACAAGGCGCGCGCGCAGATGGCGACGCTTTATACCGCGATGAACATCCTGGAATCGGGCAAGTTCGTGCAGAAGCTGAAATACGGCTGCGAGATCCAGGGCATGCCGGTCGGCGAATGCCGCGCCCCCCTCGGGCCGCTGACGGATGAGGAAAAGGCCGATTTCCGCGCCGCCATGGAGCCGATCCTGAACTGGTAAGCCAACCCGGCCGGGCGGCGAACACCGCCCGGCCCACGATCAACGGGAGGAGGACAAGCATGGCCACGGTCATCGTCGGCGCGGGCATCATCGGGACAAGCCTTGCCTATGAGCTGCAAAAGCGCGGCCGGCAGGTCATCCTGCTGGACAAGGGCGAGGTCGGGCGCGGCGCCTCCTATGGCAACATGGCCTCGATCGCGGTGACGGAATTCATGCCCGCCTCGCGCCCCTCGGTCTGGAAACAGATCCCCGGCTGGATGCTGGACCCCGAAGGCCCGGTGCGCGTCAGCCCCGCTTACATGCCGAAGCTGATCCCTTGGTTCATGCGCTTCATCGCCGCCTCGCGCCCCTCGAAGCTGCGCCAGCTGGAGGCGCAGGGCGCGGCGCTGTGCTCGCGCGTCTATGACGACCTGCTGCCGCTGCTGCGCGAAACGGGCCTTGAGGGCGAGCTGACCGAGGAAGGCTGCCTGTCGCTTTACAGCGACGAGGCCGAGTTCCGCGCCGACCGCGAGCATATCGAGATCCTCGAACGCTTCGGCTTTCCGCACCGGCGGCTGACCGGCGCCGAGGCGCGCGAACTCGAGCCGGAACTGTCGGACAGCATCGGCATCGCCGTGCTGTTCCCGCAGAACCGCAGCCTGCGCGACCCCTATCGGCTGGTCGTCGCCCTTGCCGACCGCTTCGCCGCGCTTGGCGGCCGCATCGAGCGCGGCGAGGTCGCGGGCTTCGACCGCAGCGACCGCATCACCGCCGTGCGGCTGACGGACGGCCGCACCATTCCTGCCGATGAGGTGGTGATCTGCGCCGGCGCCCATAGCGCGCGGCTCTCGAAACTGCTGGGCGAGCCGATGCCGCTGGAAACCGAGCGCGGCTATCACACCCAGATCATGGCGCCCGGCATCTCGATGCGGCATTCGATCATCTGGCCCGCCCGCGCCTTCATGGTCACGCCCACCGCGGGCGGCATCCGCGTCGGCGGCACGGTCGAGATGGCGGGGCTGGACGCGCCGCCCGACTATCGGCGCAGCAAGATCACCGTGAAGCGCGCGCGCGAGGCGCTGCCGAACCTGCGTTGCGAGGATTTCACCGAATGGATGGGCCACCGGCCGGCCTTCCCCGACACCGTGCCGGTCATGTCGGCCTCGGCCAGGGTGCCGGGCGTGTTCTACGCCACCGGCCACGGCCATCTGGGCGTGACCTATGCCGCGACCAATGCCAGGCTGATGGGCGACCTGATCACCGGGGCGCCCCCGCCCATCGACATGCGCCCCTATCGTATCGACCGTTTCTGAGAAAGGAGATCCCATGACCCAAAAGGTTTGTCTGATCACCGGCGGCGGCCGCGGCATGGGTGCCGCCGTCGCGCGCGAGATGCATGGACGCGGCTACCGCCTGGCGCTGATGTCGCCCTCGGAAAGCTGCGAGGCGCTGGCGGCGGAACTGGGCGGCGTGGCCCGGCGCGGGGTCGCGCAAAGCGCCGAGGACCTGGAGGGCATCGTCGATCTGGCGATGTCCAGCTATGGCCGCATCGACGCGGTGCTGAACCATACCGGCCATCCGCCGAAAGGCGATCTGCTTGAGATCACGGATGAAAACTGGGATCTGGCGAACGACATGATCGTGAAATCGGTCGTCCGCATGGCGCGGCTGGTGACGCCGATCATGCAGGCGCAGGGCGGCGGCTCGATCGTCAACATCACCACCTATGCGGCCTTCGAGCCCTCGCTGTGGTTCCCGGCCTCCTGCGTCTATCGCGCGGGGGTGTCGTCCTTCACCAAGCTTTACGCCGACCGCTACGGGCCGCAAAACATCCGCATGAACTGCCTGCTTCCCGGCTTCACCGACAGCCTGGACGTTGAGAAATTCGGCGACCTGACGGCGCTGAAACGCATCGGCAAGGTCGAGGAACAGGCCAAGGCCGCCGCTTTCCTGCTGACCGACGATTCAAGCTACATCACCGGCCAAAGCCTTCGGGTCGATGGCGGTCTGACCCGGCATATGTGAGGAACAAGATGCAGACCAAGCTCTATATCAATGGCGAATGGGTGGCCCCGGTCGAGGGCGGCACGCTGCCGGTGATCGACCCGGCGACCGAAGAGGTGTTCCACCACATCCCCGCCGCCACCGCCCCCGATGCCGAAATCGCCGTCGCCGCCGCCCGCGAGGCCTTCGACAACGGTCCCTGGCCGCGCCTGACCGGCGCCGAGCGCGCCAAATACCTGCGCGCCATCGCCCAGGGCATCCGCGACCGGCTGCCGGAACTGGCGCATATCGAGACCCGCGACAACGGCAAGCCGCTGCCCGAATCCGAATGGGATCTGAGCGACGCGGCCGGCTGCTTCGACTTCTACGCCGACCTGGCCGAAGAACTGGACGGCGAGGTCGAGGAGGTGAAGCTGGCCGATGACCGCTTCGCCTCGAAGGCAGTGCGCGAGCCGCTGGGCGTCGCGGTCGCCATCGTGCCCTGGAACTATCCGCTGCTGATGGCCTCGTGGAAGGTCGCCCCGGCGCTGGCGGCAGGCTGCACCATGATCCTGAAGCCGGCCGAGACCACCTCGCTGACCGCGCTGGAACTGGGCGCCATCGCCGAGGCGGCCGGCCTGCCCAAGGGCGTGCTGAACATCCTGTCGGGCAAGGGCTCGGTCGTGGGCCAGGCGCTGGTCGAGCATCCGCAGGTCGACAAGGTGGCCTTCACCGGCTCGGGTCCGGTCGGGTCGCGGATCATGGCCACGGGCGCCAAGGACGTGAAGCGCATCAGCCTGGAACTGGGCGGCAAGTCGCCCTTCGTGGTCTTCGCCGACAGCGATATCGAGAAGGCGGTCGAATGGATCATGTTCGGCATCTTCTGGAACCAGGGACAGGTCTGCTCGGCCACCTCGCGCGTGCTGGTCGAGGCGCCGCTTTACCCGCGCCTGCTGGAGCGGCTGGTCGAGGAAGCCGGAAAGATCCGCATCGGCAACGGGCTGGACGAGGGCACCCTGCTTGGCCCGCTGGTCAACAAAAGCCAGTATGAAGACGTGCTGCGCCATATCGACCGCGCCGTCGAACAGGGCGCGACCGTCGCCTGCGGCGGCCGACACAACGGCTTCGACAAGGGTTTCTGGGTGGCGCCGACCGTGCTGACCGACACGGCGCTGGACAGCGACGCCTGGGTCGAGGAGATCTTCGGCCCCGTGGTCTGCATCCGTCCCTTCGACACCGAGGACGAGGCGATCCGGCTGGCCAACGATTCGCGCTTCGGCCTGGCCGCAGCGGTGATGTCCGCCGACGAGGCGCGCTGCGAGCGGGTGGCCCGCGCCTTCCGCGCCGGCATCGTCTGGATCAACTGCAGCCAGCCCACCTTCACCGAGGCGCCTTGGGGCGGCTACAAGCAATCCGGCATCGGCCGCGAACTGGGCCGCTGGGGTCTGGATAACTACCTGGAAACCAAGCAGATCACCAGCTTCGTCAGCGAAGAGCCCTGGGGATGGTATCTGAAATGAATTTCGAGAAATCCCTCGACATCCTGCTGGTGCATTGCCAGGGCGAAAGCGGTAATGTGCTGGTCGGCGGCGCGCCCGAGATTCCGGGCGCCACCATCCTTGACAAGATGAACCATCTCAACGAGGTCGACCCCTCGCTGCGGCTGTTCCTGACGCGCGAGCCGCGGGCGCAAGTGGTCCATACCACCAACCTGCTGCTGGAACCGACCCGGCCCGATGCCGATGCCGCCTTCATCGTGCTGCAACCGGATCGCGCCCACCCCATGTCGGGTTCGAACTGCATCTGCGTGGTGACAGCACTGCTGGAAACCGGCCGGGTCAAGATGGTCGAGCCGGAAACCGTGGTGCGGCTGGACACGGCCGCCGGGCTGATCGTGGCGCGCGCGCAATGCAAGAACGGCCGCTGCCTGTCGGTCAGCCTCGACAACGTGCCGGCCTTCGTCCAGCAGCTTGACGTTCCGGTCTCGACCCCGGAATGGGGCACGATCCAGGCCGACATCGCCTTTGGCGGCGTCTTCTACGCCCAGATCGACGTGGACCAGGTCGGCCTGCGCATCGTCCCCGAGGCCGCCCGCGCCCTGGCCGAGGCCGGGACCGAGATCAAGGCGCTCTTGGCCGAGCAGGTCGCGGTCCAGCACCCCGAGATCGCCAGCCTGAACGAGATCGCCTATGTGATGTTCCGCGACTATCAGCCGGACGGCTCGGTCGTGACCTGCACCACGCTGAAGCCGGGCCGGGTCGACCGCTCGCCCTGCGGCACCGGATCGTCGGCCAACCTGGCGGTGCTGCATGCGCGCGGGCTGGCGAAGACCGGCGACAAGCGGCTGTCGCACAGCATCATCGGCGGCACCTTCACCGCCGAGATCCTGGGCGAGACCACCGTCGGCAACCGGCCCGCCGTCCTGCCCCGCATCACCGGACAGGGCTATGTCTTCGGCCGCCAGCAATTGCGGCTGGATCCGCAGGATCCCTTTGCACAGGGCTTTGCCATGTCGGACACCTGGGGCCCGCAGGTGGCCGAGCTGTGACGCTGTCCGGACAATCCATCCTGGTCACCGGCGCCACCGGCGCCATCGGCCGGGCGATCTGCCATGCGCTGGTCGCCGAGGGGGCGCGCGTCGTCATCCATTACGGCCGCAATCGCGATGCGGCCGAGGCGCTGCTGGCCGCGCTGGACGGTCGGGGCTGGTGCCTTTCGGCCGACCTGTCCGACCCGGCCGCGCCGCAGGCGCTGTGGGATCGGGCCGTGGCAGCGGCCGGCCGGCTGACCGGGCTGGTCAACAATGCCGGCATCCGCTCCGAAGTCGCGGTGGACGCGCCGATGGGCGAATGGCAGCGGGTCTGGGCGCAGGAGATGCGGGTGAATTTCCTGTCGGCCGTGGACCTGTCGAAGCTGGCGATCCTGCATTTCCGGCAAAATGGCGGCGGGCGCATCGTCAACATGGCCAGCCGCGCCGGACAGCGCGGCTATGCCTCGAATGCCATGGCCTATGGCGCCTCCAAGGCCGCGCTGATCAACCTGACCAAATCCATCGCGCAAAGCCACGGCCACGAAGGCGTGACCGCGGTCGCTCTGGCGCCCGGCTGGGTGCGCACCGAGATGGCCGAGGCCTATATCGCCCAGCATGGCGAGGCGGCGGCGCTGGCCGGCATCCCCATCGCCCGCATGGCCGCGCCCGAGGAAATCGGCGAAATCACCGCCTTTGCCTTCCGTCCCTCGCAAGCCTCGCTGAATGGCGCGGTGCTGGATGTGAACGGCGGCAGCTACCTGAGGTAACGCCATGCGTTTCAATGATAAAACCGTCATCGTCACCGGCGCCGCAGGCGGCATCGGCGGGGCGATCAGCGCCCGCTTCGCCGCTGAGGGCGCGCAGGTCGTCGTCACCGACGTGAACGCCGAAGGCGCCGAGGCGACCGTGGCCGCAATCCTGGCGCAAGGCGGCAAGGCCCGCGCGCTGGCCAGCGACATCGCGCAGCCCGAAGGCTGTCGGGCGATCGTCGAGAACGTCATCGCCACCGAGGGCGCCATCGACGTGCTATGCAACAATGCCGGCATCAACCGGCGCGGCAACCTGCTGGCGCTGACGCCCGAGGACTGGCGGCTGTCCTTTGCCATCAATGTCGATGCGATGTTCCACCTGTGCCAGGCTGCATTGCCGCACATGATCGCGGCGGGCGGCGGCGCCATCGTCAACACCGCCTCGCAATGGGGGCTTTACCCGGCACCGAACCATATCGCCTACAACGTGACCAAGGCGGCGGTGGCGAGCTTTACCCAGAACCTGGCCCGCGACTATGCGCCCCAGAAGATCCGCGTGAACGCCGTCTGTCCGGGCGAGATCCACACGCCGATGCTGGAGGCGGGGGTCAAGCGCGCGGGCCGCACCATCGCCGACCTGGACAGGCTGGTGCCCTTCGGCCGCATCGGCAAGCCCGAGGAAGTGGCGGCGCTGGTTGCCTTCCTGGCCTCGGACGAGGCCGCCTTCATGTGCGGATCGCTGGTCGAGATCACCGGCGCGCAGGCCGTCGCCTGAAGGCAGGCCGGCCGCAGAGGTACCGGCCAAGGCAAGGGCCGAACGCGCCCGGACCGCCCGGATACGGGGCCGGCGGCCTTCGCGCCGAACCCGCAGCGGTGACGGAAGCCCGAGGAGGATTTCGGGATTTCCGCCCCGGCGGCGGAAACCCGAATGCACCCGCGGGGCCTGACGCGGACCGGCCTCGATGCACCCGCGATGCACCCGCAGCGGCCCTCGCGGCAAAGGCAACGCCATGCCGAGGCCTGTCCCGCCGGCGATCATCGCCCTTGCCGCCTGTCTTGCCATGCCCGCCCTGCCGGACCCATGCCGACCCACGCCGGGGCTTGACAGAATCGGGCCTTGAGCTATCGTAATCGTGATAATGGGCGGTGAATGACACCCTCCGCCATTCTGGGGCCTCACCCCGAAAACGACAGGATATGAAGTGCTTCGGCCGCTCCGGTTATCGGAGGCCCGGGCCGATCACGCTTCCGGCAAGCGCCGGCCGGAAGAACCGCTTTTCAGGCGCCCGGCTCCTGGGTCGGAAAGCAAGGCCGGACAATCGAATGTCTCTGGGTCGGGAACGGCGCGGACAGGCGGAGAGGCAGTCTCCGCTTCTGAATATTCTGTCCCCGGACCGCTGCCGACAAGCAGCGAGGATCATGCATCATGACTACGCCTCTCACGCCGGGGGTCTATGTTCGCGAGGCGCCCGGCGGCGCGCGCGCGATCGAGGCCGCGCCGACCGCCGTCACCATCCTTGTCGGCGAAACCGAGCGCGGCCCGACCGGCCCGACGCCGGTTTCGTCGGAAATCCAGTTCCAGCGCATCTTCGGCGGCTATTTCCGCAACGAAGGCGACAGCGGGACGGCGCGGCTGTTGCTGCCCTATGCGATCAAGGGATTTTTCGAGAATGGCGGCCCGCGCGCCTATGTCCTGCGCCTTGCCGCCGGCGTCGGCAACACGCCCGCCACCGTGGCCAGCCTGCCCGTCGATGCCGAACGCGCGATCACCGTCAGCGACGCGGGCGGGGCGGCGGCGCGGATCATCCAGGCCCGCGCCCCCGCTGCCAACGAGCAGATCCAGGTCGTCATCGCCAATGCGACCGACGGGGATGCGGCGCATTTCAATCTGACGGTCCGCGTCTCGACCAACAATGGCACGAGCTTCGCGAACCGCGCCACCAATCCGACGCTGACCAACCTCACGACCGTCGACGGCGATCCCGACAATGTCATCACGCGGCTGGCGGCGGATCCCGACATCCGCTGGTCGGGCCCGGCGATCCGGCCCGTCAACATGCCCGCCGGCCCCGCGGGCATCCTGCTGGGCGCGGGCGGCACGACCGCCGGCTCGACCCTGCGGGCGCGGGGCGCCGGGGCCTGGGGCAACGCGCTGCGCGTGGCCATCGCCGACAGCACCGATGCCGACACCGCCCGCTTCAACCTCGTCGTCTTCTACCGCCCCGTCGGAGAGGCGAACTTTGCCGAGGTCGAGCGGTTCGAGGGCCTGTCCCCCGACCCGGCGGACGAGAAATACATGCTGGACCAGCTTGCCCGCTCGGCCTACCTGGCCTGGGCCGATGTCGAGCCGCCCGTCGCTTTCCGCCCGCGCAACCAGGGGACGCTGACCGGCACCACGCCAGGCACGGCGCTGGCCGGGGGCACCGGCGGCAATGCCACCTTCCCCGCGGCCGGCTACGGCGCGGCGCTGAGCGCGCTGGACGGGATCGACGATGCGGCGCTGATCGTCTGCGCCTCGGACGGGCTGCTGAGCGCAACGACCAACGCGCAGCATGCCGGCTTTGTCAATGCCGTGCTGGCCTATGTCGAGGCGCGCCCGCAGCGCGACCTGTTCCTGGTCGCGGATGCGCCGCGCTCGACCGCGGCCGAGGATCCCGTCGGCAATGCGGTGGACCAGGCGCGCAACGGTATCACCGGCTCGGATTTCCGGGCGCTCTACTGGCCGCGCATCGTGGTGCCCGATCCCGCGGGGCTTGGCCGCGATCCGGTCCGCGCGATCCCCGCGGCGGGCCATATCGCGGGACTCTACGGGCGCACCGACGGCCGGCGCGGCGTCTGGAAGGTGGCGGCGGGGCTGGAGGCGGCGCTGGCGGGCACGGTGGGCCTGGATTTCCAGGTGCTGGACCGCGACCAGGACCGCATGAACCCGCACGGGCTCAATGCACTGCGCACGGTGCCGGGCGCGGGCCGCGTGGTCTGGGGCGCGCGCACCGGGCGACCGACGACGGAATGGCGCTATATCAACGTCCGGCGCACCGCGATGTTCCTGCGCAAGTCGATCTTCAACGGCATCCAATGGGCCGTGTTCGAGGGCAATGACGAACGCCTCTGGGCTGCGCTGCGCGCCAGCATCGGCGCCTTCATGGAAGCGCAGTTCCGCAACGGCGCCTTTGCCGGGGCGACGAGCCGCGAGGCCTATTTCGTCAAATGCGACAGCGATACCACCACGCCGGACGACCAGGCGGCGGGGATCGTCAATGTCCAGGTCGGCTTCGCGCCGCTGCGTCCGGCCGAATTCGTCATCGTAACACTCAGCCAGATGACCCGCCGCTAGGCGCGGGCTGATCGGAAAGGAGGCAGCCCATGCCGATGTTCAACGTGAACGCCCATCGCATCGACCCCTACAAGAACTTCCGCTTCCGGGTGACATGGGACGGGCGGGTCGTCGCCGCGCTGTCCAAGATGTCGGCGGTCAAGAAGACGACCGAGGCGATCGAATGGCGCGTGGCCGCCGATGCCGGGATCGTGCGCAAGATGCCCGGACGCACCAAGTTCGAGCCGGTGACCTTCGAATCCGGCCTGACCCATGACCGGCAGTTCCTGGAATGGGCCAACCAGGTCAACAACCCCCAGGGCGAAGCGGCCAACAGCCTGGTGAACTATCGCAAATCCGTCCGGGTCGAGGTGCTGAACATGCAGGGCGTCCCGGTCATGGCCTTCAACCTGATGCGGGCCTGGGCCAGCGAATTCCAGGCCTTGCCGGAAATGGACGCCAATGCCAACGCGGTCGCGATCCAGACGCTGAAGGTCGAATACGAGAATTTCGTCCTCGACGAGGCCGTGACCGAGCCCGCCGAAACCTGACCGCCCTCGGGCAGC
Organism: Paracoccus pantotrophus; assembly: GCF_008824185.1. NCBI lineage: Bacteria > Pseudomonadati > Pseudomonadota > Alphaproteobacteria > Rhodobacterales > Paracoccaceae > Paracoccus > Paracoccus pantotrophus. The sequence goes on along the minus strand of NZ_CP044425.1, from coordinate 202,531 downwards.
CGGGCCACCCGAACCGACCGCCGGGAAAGGAGCAAGCCGTGCGCGCTTTGACGGGACAGGATGAGATCGCCTTCCACGCCCCCACGGGCGGGCCCCACGGGCGGCTGGCCGCGCTGGCCGCCGCGGTCGAGGGCCGCGGGATCGAGGCGCTGTCGGCCCTGACCCTGCCCGAATGGGAAAAGGCGCTGCTGGCCCTGCGCCGCGCCCTGATCGGGCCGCGCATCGAATCCGAAACCGATTGCACCGGCTGCGGCGCCGGCAACGCGCTGGCCTTTTCTACCGACGACCTGCCGCGCGAGCCCGCGGCACCCCTGCCGCTGGACGGCGTGCCGCTGCGGCCCCTGCGGCTTGGCAACCTCATCTCACTGGAAAGGCGGGGGCTTCACGGAGAGGCGGCGCTGGTCGCGCTGCTTTCCGCGGCGGCGGGTTTGGAGCCCGCCCAGGCCGAGGCGCGCCTGGCCGATCCCGACCGCGAAACCGTCGTTGCCGCGCTGGAAAGCGCGGTGGCCGGGCTGGGGCTGGAGATCGGCACCGCCTGCACGGATTGCGGCGCGGCGCTGGTCCTGCCGCTGGATGTCGCCGAATTCCTCGACTCCGAGTTACGCAGCCGCGCGGCAACGCTGCTGGACGAGATCCACCTGATCGCGATGAGCTATCACTGGTCCGAGGCCGAGATCCTCGCCCTGCCAGTCTCGCGCCGGCAGGACTATCTGCGCCGCATCCTTGCCGCGCGGGCGCTGACGGAGGAACCGTGATGCGTGCGCCCAGGCTGACATCGCTGGTCGGTCCCGTCGCCGGAACAAGCGATCCCCAGCCCCGGCTGCGCCCCGCCACCGGGCCGCAACTGGCACCCGAGCCCGCGGCGATCCCCCCAGTCGAACAGGCCGCGCCCCTGCCCCCGGTGCCGGCCCCCTTGGCGACGCGCGCGCCCGCGCCACCGCCACCCGCGCCCCGGCCGACACCGCAACCCAAGCCTGCCGCAGCGCGGCCCAGGGCGGCAAAGGGAAACACGGCATCGCCGCCCGGCCGCAAGCCGGAACCGAAAGGGGGCGCGGCATCGGCAAGGCCGCCCCTGGCCACCGCCCGGGCCGAGCCGGCGCCGCAACCGCGTCCGCACCGACCCGCAGCCAGGTCCGAGGCCGTGCTGCCCAAGGCCCGGCCACCCGAGCCGGCGCCGCCCGCGCCCCGGCTCCGCCGCGGCAACCCACCGACCGCCCTCACCTCGCGGGTGGCGCTGAAGGGCTTTCGCCACTCTGCCCCGCCAAGCCCGCAGCCGCCGCGACACCCCGCCTCGGCCCCCGCCTCCATCCCGGCCCCCGCCCCGGCGAAAGCGCCGAGCCTGCCCGCCGACCCCGAGCGCCTTGCCGCGACGGCCGAACGGCTGCGGTTGCGCGCGCCTGGTGCGCCCGAACCGGCACGGCCCTCGCCCCTGCCCCTGGCGCGGAAACCCGCCCCGAAGCCTGCCGCGCCGCAGCCCGTATCCGGCGCCGCGCCGCGCGCCGCCAGGGCCGCCGCGGCCAAGCCCGCGGACCCCCCCGCACAGCCCCGGCCGAAACCCGCGGCGCCGGCGGCCGAAAAACCGCGCGCGATGCCTGCCGGCCCCGCGCTGCGTCCCGCCCGCCAGCCCGAAACGCCGCTTCCCGCCGCGCCGCCCAAGGCGGGGCCGCAGGTCCGCATCCGCATCGGCGCGCTGACCGTCGTCACGCGCAACCCCGGCGAACGGCCTGCGGCGGCGCGCAAGACGCTGCTTGCCAAGCCGGCCCGGCGCGCGCCGCGCGGCCATTCCATCCCTCGCCCGGGCGGAGGCTGAGATGGCACGCTTCGTCAACCTGCACGATGCCGGCCGCGCCCTGGCCGCCCATCTGAAGGCCGGGATCGCCCCGCTGCTGGCCGATATTGCCGCAGGCCCGCCGATCGAGAACGCCGCCGCACAGGGCGAGGCGATCCGGGTATCGCTGCTGTGGGTGACGCCGCAGCCCACGCATCGCAACGACGAATGGTTCATCGGCGACGACGGCCAGCGCCGCCCGCCGCCGCTGTCGCTTTCGGCCTTCTTCGTCATCACCGCCTATGGCACCTCGCCCGCCGGCGAGCCGGTGCAGGCGATCAACCGGCTGGGCCAGGCGCTGCAGGCCATCGAGACCGATCCCGTCATCGAATTGCCGATCCCCGCCTCGGCCGATATCGACCCGGTGCAGGGCGAGGGACGGATGACGGCGACGCTGGTCCCGGTCGCCGCGGACCTGATGGAAAAGATATTCACGCCCCTGCAGATGCGCCACCGGCCCTGGGCGCTGGTCGAGCTGGGGCCGGTGCAGCTGGAACGGCTGACCCTGCCGCTGCCCGCCCCCGATATCGTCGCGCCGGGCGGCGTGCGGCTGGCCGGGCCGCGGCCGATCACCCGGCCCGCGATCATCGGCGCCCTGCCCGACCCGCTTGGCGCGGGCCGCCGCCTGCGCATCGAGACGGCCGAGGCGGCGAATGCGACCGAGCTGCGCCTGGGCCCGCACAGCTTCGCCCTGGCCGACCCGCCGCTCGGCCCCGGCCAGATCGCCCGGCCCGACACCCTGGGCCGCATCTTCGTCACCTGCCCGCCGGGGGCCGATCCGGGCGCGCTGGACATCGTACTGGTCTCGCCCGAGGGCGGCTCGGAACGGCACCCCCTGTCCGTCACCGCCGGCCGGCCCGCGCTGGATGCCCCCGCGGCGCCGCTGGCGCCCGGCGCGGACCTGGTGCTGACCGGCAGCGACCTTGCCGGGGCCGCGCAGGTGTTTTTGTGGCCCGCGCGCGGCATCCTGTCGCCGCTCGAGGTGATCGAGCTTGCGCCCACGTCAGCGACGCCCGCGCAGGTGGTGGTGGCCCGCGCCGCGCTAGACGCGGCGGGGCTGCGCGCCATTCCCATGCTGGCGGCGCTGCGCATGGGCCCGAACCGCTTCACCCCCGCCGTGCCCATCGAGGTGGCGCCATGACCGCGATGGGGATCGGCGCGGCAGGCGGCAGGCCCGCCGACTGGATGCGCGAGGCGGCGCTGCTGGCCGTCGCCCATCACCTCGGCGACGCCGAAACGGGATACGACCCGCGCGCGGGCTGGCCCGAGCATGCCGAGGACTGGCGGCCGCTGGCCCGGCGCGCCGCCGAACTGCCGCTGTCGGTGGCGGGCTGGATCGAGGCCGCCGCCCTCGCGGCGGAACGCTTCCCCGACGCCGCCGCCGCCTTTTCCATCCTGGCCGACAATGCCGGCCTGCACCTGCCGACCCCCGCGGTCTTTGCCCGGATCGCGGTGGCCGGGCTGGGCCTTGGCCATGACGCGGCGCTGGCCGCCGCGCTGGTCGCGCCCCAGGACAACCCCCGCCTGGAACTGGCCCAGCCGCCGGGCGCATGCCTGCCCTCGGCACAATGGGGCCTGCGCCTGACGCCCGAAGGGCTGGCCCGCAGCTTCCGCGGCCAGCCCCGCATGCAGGGCGATTTCATCCCGGCCAGCCACCGCCCGGTCATGCTGCGCCCCGCCCGCGCCGCGGCCCGCATCCTGGCCGCCGACGGAACCCTGTGGCTGCGCAGCCCGTCGCGACGCATGACGCTGCAACTGGCCGCGGACCTTGCCGCGCTCATGCCGGCGCGTGGCTTCGACCTGGTCGCGCTTCGCCCCGGCGAGCCGTTGCCCCTGCCCGACGACGACGCCCCGCCGCTGGTCGTCGACCTGTTCGCGCTGGAGACGCCGCCGCGCATTCCCGCGCGGCAGGGCTCGGGCGCGCTGGTGCTGCTGGCCCCCGACCGGTTCGACGCCGGGCGGCTGCGCGCGGTCGATGCGCCGCCCTTTACCCCGGCCGAGGCGCGCGCGGCATGGGATGCCGCCGGCATCGACGCGGCCATCGCCGATGCGCTCGCGCCGCGCTTCCAGTTGACGCTGGCCGAGCTTCTTGCCGCGCGGCACGAGGCGGAAATCCTAGGCAGCCTGGCCGACGATGCGCCGGGCGACCGGCCCGATGCCGCACGTTTCGCCGCCGCGATCCGCGCGGCGGGCGCGCGGCGCATGGGCCCCTTCGTCACCAATGTCCGGTCCGAGGTGACGCTGGACGACCTTGTCGCCGGCAGGGAAATCCGCAGCCGCCTGGCCGATGCCATCGCCTGGCGCGAGGCGCAACGGCGGGTCTGGACCGACATGGGCGTGCCCGTGGATGCGGGGGAATCCCAAGGGCTGGCGCTGCTGTTTTCCGGCCCGCCGGGCGGCGGCAAGACCTTTGCCGCGCGCTGCCTTGCCAATGCGCTTGGCCTGAACCTCTATCGCACCGACTTGTCGCAGGTCGTCTCGAAATACATCGGCGAGACGGAAAAGAACCTCTCGCGCATCTTCGACGATGCCGAGGCGGGCCACGGCATCCTGTTCTTCGACGAGGCGGACGCCGTCTTCGGCAAGCGCTCAGAGGTCAAGGACGCCCATGACCGCTATGCCAATATCGAGGTCGGCTTCCTGCTGCAAAGGCTGGAGACCTTTGCCGGCATCGTCGTGCTGGCGACGAACCTGCGCGCCAACCTGGACCCCGCCTTCACCCGGCGGATGCAGTTCGTCATCGACTTTCCCATGCCGCAAAAGGCCGAGCGCGAACAGCTGTGGCGCCGCAACCTGCCGCGGCCCGGCTGGTGCGAGGACGGGCTGGACATCGCCATGCTGGCCGAACGGTTCCGCTTTGCCGGCGGCAATATCCGCAACGCCGCCGTCGCCGCGGCCCATCTGGCCGCCGCCGAGAACGCCCCGCTGGCCCCGCGCCACCTTGCCCGCGCCGTCATCCGCGAGCTGGAGAAGTCCGGGCTGCCGAGGGGGGCCGACGATCTTGGCCCCCTGGCCCGCTGGCTGGAGGAGGCGCAATGAACACCGCGGCTGACCTGGTCATCGACATCGGCGAAATCAGCGTCGAAAGCGCCTCGCCCGAGGATGCCGCCCGCCTGCGCGCCGTGATCGAGCGTGCCCTGGCCGAGGCCGCGCGCAGCCTCGCCGGGCTGACGGCGGGCACCGGGGCCCTGGGCGACCTGCGGCTGGACCTGGGCGGGGTCCGCGACCTGCTGGCCCCCGGTGCCGAGGCCGCGCTGGCGCGCAGGCTGGAAATCGCGATCCGCGCCGCATGGGAGGCCGCAAGATGAGCGACGTGATCAATTTCACCCAGGGCGCCTTCGCCGTCTACGATCCCGACGACACCGCCGTCATGTCCAGCTTCATCCCCTTCCGCTTCAACCCTGAATCGCTGACCCGCCAGTTGCAGCTGGAACAGGCGCAGGGGGCCGAGGGCGGGGCCGAACCCGGCGCCCAGGGTGCGGGCGGCAGCAGCGGCGAACAGGGGGCCGACGCCTCGTCCGGCACGCTCAAGGAAAGCTTTTCGGTGGTGCTGCGCTTCGACCTGGCCGACCGGGTCGAGGCGCATTCCTCGCTGCCGGTGGAATTCGGCGTGCTGCCGGAAATCTCGGCGCTGGAGGAACTGCTCTATCCCGTCGAAAGCGAGACCGAGGCGCCCTCGGACGGCAGCGAGCCGGTGCGCGCCCGCGGCCGCCGCCCGATCGTGCTGTTCATCTGGGGCGAAAGGCGCGTCGTGCCGGTCAAGATCACCGGCATGGCGATCGCCGAGACCTTCTTCAACGGCAAGCTCTATCCCGTCCGCGCCGAGATCGAGGTCGGGCTGGAGGTGCTGGGCGAGGTCGAGGCCCGCGACAACACCCGCGTCCAGTCCTCGCTGAACTTCACCGCCGCGAACCGCCGCAAGATGGCGCGGCTCTATCTGGACACGACCGCCGACCAGGGCACCAGCATCAACCTGCCGCAATAGGGGAAACCAGCGATGGCCGTCGACAAGAACAGCCGTTACGCGAAATCCGGCCGGGTGGCCTGGATGCGGGCAGACGGCTCGCGGGTCGAGCTGATCGGCCCGACCCCGCGCCCCGCCCGCGCCGCGATCTTTGCCGCCATGGCCACCGACACCGACCGGCTGGATACGCTGGCCACCCGCTATTACCGCGATCCGCTGAAGCTGTGGCGCATCGCCGATGCCTCGGCTGCGCTCGATCCTTTCGACGCGGTGGTACCGGGCATGCCGGTGCAGATCCCCCCGGACAAGTGAGGACGCCATGGCCACGCCGCGCTTTTCCATCGAGATCGACGGAACCCGGCTTCCGGGGGCGCTGCTTGGCCGGATCGGCGCGCTGGAACTGACCGAGGCGGACAATGCGCCCGCGCGCCTGGCGCTGCGGATCGGGCTGCGGCAGGGGGCGGACGGCACCTATGACGTGCTGGACGACGGCCCCTTGGAGCCGGGCGCCGAGATCCGCCTGACCCTGGCCGCGCCGGGCGGGACCGACCAGGTGATGTTTTCCGGCTATCTCTCGCATCTGCGCCCGCATTTCGAGGAACCCGAGGCCAATTCCTGGCTGGAGGTGCTGGCCGCCGACGCCGCCATGCTGATGGCCGCGGAGGAGCGGGTGGCAAGCTATCGCGATGCCGGCGATTCCGATGCCGCGCGCGAGATCGCCGGCCGCTACGGCTTGCAGTTCGAGGCACAGGACACCGATGCCAAGCTGGCCGCCGACGACATGCTGCTGATCCAGCGCGCCGACGACTGGTCGTTCCTGCGCCACCTGGCGGCGCGCAACGGCTTCGTCACCTATCTGGAGCCCGATCCCGTCTCGGGCCAGCCGACCTGCCATTTCCATCCGCGCGACCTGGCCGGCCAGCCGCAGGCCGACCTGACCATCCTGCGCGAGAATGCCAACCTGGACTGGATCGACTTCGCCGCCAGCCTCGAGCGCCCGGAAAGGCGCCTGGCCCATGGCATCGACGCGGTGGCCAAGCGCATGGTCAGGGCCGACGGCGATGCCCAGGACGAGCTGTTGGGGCAGGCGCTGTTCGCCGCCGAGGCCGCCCAGGGGCTGGCCCGCGCCGGCGCCACCGGCTCGGTCCGCTTCCTGCGCGGCGCGCTGCCCCGCGATGCGGCGATGGGCGCCCATGCCCGCGGGCGCGGGGTGCGGGATCACCTGGCGATCGAGGCGCGGGGCCAGCTTGACCCCGCGCGCTATCGCGGCCTGCTGCGGGCGCATCGCACCGCGCTGATCAAGGGCGTCGGCGACCGGCTCAGCGGCACCTGGTATATCCGCGAGGTCACGACCGAGATGGTCGAGGGCGCGCTGGTGCAGCGTTTCTCGGCGCTGTCCAACGCCCTGGGCCGGCGCGGCGGCGAGAGCTTCGGGCAATCGGCGGAAGAGGAGCCCCCGGCATGAGCGGCAACGGACCAAGGACGGATTTCGGACGGATGCTGGCGGCAGAAGGGTTGTCCTCCGACTTGCTGCGCGCGCTGGCCGCGCTGGTGGGCGAGGCCGGGCGGCCCGCCTTCTACGGCAAATACGCCGGCATCGTCACCGACCGCGACGACCCCAGGAAGATCGCCCGCATCCGCGCCCGCGTCCCCGAAGTCCTGGGCGAGGACCAGGAAACGGGCTGGGCACTGCCCTGCCTGCCCTGGGGCGGCGGCCACAACCGCGGCTTCTTCGCCCTGCCCGAGGTCGGCGACACCGTCTGGATCGAATTCGAGGCCGGCGACCCGATGCGCCCGATCTGGGCCGGCACCTTCTGGGGCGCGCCCGAAAGCAGCGGCGGGCAGGACGACCTGGGAACCGAGACCGGCACCGAGGCGCCCGAGGGGCCCGACGGCCCCGCCGCCCCCGGCCTGGTCATCCTGCGCACCAGGGCTGGCCATGTCATCAGCCTGGACGACGACGGCGAGGTCGTCGTCATCGCCGAAGCCTCGGGCGCCGAGCTGCGCATCTCGGGGCAGGGAGAGATCACCATCACCGCCGACACGATCAAGCTGGGGGCCAATGCCTCGGAATCGCTGATCCTCGGCGACGCCTTCATGCAGCTTTTCAACAGCCACACCCATCCGACCGGCGTCGGCCCCTCGGGGCCACCGGCCCAGCCGATGGGCTCCAGCCATCTCAGCCAGGTTTCGAAGACGGAATAGACCATGCCGCTTGTCCCCGCCGCCCTTTCGCAATCGCTTCAGTCGCAATGGTTGCCGCGCGACGAGAACGGCGATTTCAAGGACGACGCCGCGGCCTCGGCGCAGGCCCTGGCGGGTGCGATCGCCGACTGGTTCGGCATGGCGATGGCGGCGGGCATTCCCTGCGCGACGGCGGCGGCGCGCAAGGGCCAGTTGCAGGCGCAACTGGTCCCCGTGCTGCAATCGGGCGCGGCGGCGGGGGCGGGCCAGGGGATCGCGCTGGCCTTCATGGCCTATGTCGCCGGCCAGTCCTTCGGCCCCGGCGTGGCCGCGCCGCCCGTCACGACCCCGGCCGCGGGGGCGGCGATCACGGCGGCCCTGTCCGACACCGGCGCCGCGCAATCCTCGCGCGCCGACCAGATCGCGGCGGCGCTGCATGCCCAGGCCCTGTCCGCGATCGTGACCTTTCCGCCGCCCATGCCCCCCGCGCCCGTCACCTGAAAGGAGAGACAGGATGGCCGCCCGACATATCGCCGATCCCTTCGCCCTTGGCCCGCCGCTGGTGCGCGCCGGCACCCGGCTGCGCCGCGAGGGGCTGGCCGAGACCCAGGATGCGCATGTCCATGTCCGCGACCGCATCATGGCGGTGCTGTTCACCCGCCCGGCCGAGCGCGTCATGCGCCCGCGCTTCGGCGCCGGGCTGGATGCGCAGGTGTTCCAGAACATCTCTCCGCTGGCGCTTTCGGCCATCGAATACCGCATCCGCGAAAGCCTCGACGCGGTTTTCGCCGGCGAGGTCACGCTGGAGGATCTGACCGTCGAGGATGGCGGCGACGAGGGGACGGTGCTGGTCTCGATCGACTACGCCCTGCGCGCCGACCGCAGGCCCCACCGCCTGGAGGTGGTGCTATGAGCGAGGCGGGCGCCTTCGGACTGCAATGGGGCGAGGCCGAGATCGGGCCCGGCTGGCAGGGGATCGCGGCGCTGAGCTTTTCCGAACCGCCGCCGCCGGGCTTTGCCGTGGCCCTGTCGGTGCGGCTCGCCAAGCCCGCTGCGGGCCTCGCGCCCCAGGACATCGCCGTCACCGCGCCGGGCGGCCAGCCGCTGGAGGCCGAGGTGATGCCGGTCGCCGATGGCGACGTCGAGATCACCATCCGCTTCGCCCAGCAGGGACCGCGCGGCCAGACCCGCGTGCGGCTGCTCTCGGGCGGGGACGACCCGCTCGATCCGTTCTTCGCCGAGGCGGGCTTCGATTTCTTCGTCGCCTGCCCGGCGGGCGATTGCCGCGAACCCGCCGCGCCGCCCCCGCCGCCGGGGGTGCAGCCCGCCATCGACCTTGCGACCAAGGACTTCACCGGCTTCCTTGCGGTGATGCAGAGCTGGGCCGCCGCCACCGATCCGAACTGGGCCGGCACCAACCCCGCCTCGACCGAGGCGATGCTGGTCGAACTGCTGGCCCATCATGCCGAGATGCTGTCGCTGCACCAGGACCGCGTCGCGCAAGAGGCCTTCGTCGACACCGCGCGCGAGCGGCTTTCGCTCAGCCGCCATGCCGCCGCGCTCGGCCTGGCGCTGGACGAGGGCGGCTCGGCCCTTGCCGTGGTCGCCGTGGACCTGCCGCCCGGCCGGGCGGGTTTCCTGCCTGCGGGCACCCGCTTCGTGCGCGAAGAGGGCATGGGCCGGATCACCGCCACCTTCACCAGCCAGGCCCCCGCCATGCTGGACGCCGCCTGGAACGCCGGGCTGCAGCGCGATGCCGACCGGGGCCTGCTGCGGCTGGCGGCATGGCCCGGCGCGCCCGATGCGATCCTGCCCGCCGGCGCACGCGAATTGCTGCTGTGGGGCGGGGGCGCGCGTCTGCTGCCGGGCCAGCGCATCGCGCTGGTCCAGGGCCGTGCCGCCCATGTCACCCGGATCGCCGCCCTCTCCGAGATCAGCCAGCCGGGCTGGGCCGCCGATCCCTCGGACCCCGCCCACACGCTGCCGCGCGAACTGACGCGGCTGGAACTGGCCGAGCCGCTGCCCCTGCCCTTCCGGCCCTGGTCGGACCCCGAGGGCGCGCCACTGCTGATCACCGCGAACCTGGTCGAGGCGATTCACGGCGACCCCGCCAGCGCCGCGAACGAGGAAGGCGCGGCAATGGGCCTGGGCGCCGGCCGGCAGGACATCGTCACCGCAACCGACCTGCTGACCGGAGCGGTCACGATCCGCGCGCTCAGGACGCCGCAGCCGCAGGTGCTGACGGACGGGGACGGCCGCCCCTCGGTCCGGCTGCATGTCGGGGCCGAGGCATGGGACTGGCAGCCGACGCTGATGAACTCGGCCGGCTTCGACCGCCATTTCACCACCGAGACGGAAGAGGACGGCGCGGTCTGGCTGATGTTCGGCGACGGCAATCGCGGCCGGGCGCTGCCCCTGCCGCCGGGGTCGGGGCCGCGGGCGCTGGCGAACCAGCCCGCGCATCAGCGCATAAGGCTGGACTGGCGGCAGGGCGATGCCGAGGCTGGAAACCTGGGCGCCTTCGCCCTGACCGGGACGCGCCCGCCGGGCGGCGGCGATGCCGGTGCGGCGGCGGATTTCGCGGCGCTGGCGCCGGTCGCCGCAACGAACCTGCTGCCGGCGACGGGCGGTCGGGCACGGGTCTCGACCGCCGTCGCCCGCGACCTGATCCCGGAATCGATCCGCAACCCCGCCCGCGCCCGCTGCGTCACCGCCGAGGATTACGCCCGCGCGGCCGAGGATATCCCCGGCGTTGCCCGCGCCGCCGCGAAACCGCTGGGCGGGGTGTTCAACACCATCATGGTCCTTTGCGCCCCCGACCAGGGCGACCGGCTGGACGCCGCGACGGCGGCCGCGGTGCAGGCCCATCTCGACGCCCTGCGCATGGCGGGGCGCGAGCATGTGCTGGGCGCCCCGGATTATGTCGCGCTGGACCTGCATCTTGTCGTCTGCCCGCGGGCGGGCGCCGGCGCCGCCGCGATCCGCCGCGCCCTGCGCGAGGCGCTGGCGCCGGGCAGCGCGGCGCGACCGGGCTTCTTCCACCCCGCGCGCCGGGGCTTCGGCGATTCCATCCTGCTGTCCGAACTGCTGGCCGCCGCCGCCCGCGTGCCCGGCGTGGGCGCGGTCAAGGCCGCGACCTTCCGCCCGCTGCGCCGCGCCGGCGCGCCCGCCGTCTCGGCGGTGATCGAACTGGGCCCGACCGAGATCGCGCAATTCTCCGGCGACGAGGCACGGCCCGAGCGCGGCCGGCTGACCGTCACCGTCATGGGCACCGACACGCCGCCGCCCGGCCAGGGCTTCGTCGTGGCCGGACCCGCCCCCGAACCCGCAAGCACGGGGTAAAGCCATGTCGCGCCCGCCGATCCATCGTCCCAGCCCCTCACCCCGCGGCACCGACCGCTATTTCGGGCCCGATTTCAACGAACTGGTCGCGCTGGCCGAAACCCTTGCCCGCGACGGCCACGGCATCGAGATCCCGGCCAAGGGGCGCGGCCTTGCCCGCACGCTGATCGAACTGCCCGCGCTGGTCGCCCATATCCTGGGCGAGCATCAGGGGCTTTATGCACGCGAGGCCAGCCTCGGCTCGGCCCGGCTGGCCGAGAACCTGACCCGCCATGCCCGCAAGCTGGCCTACAGCCCCGGCCCCGGCGCGGCGGCGACCGGGCTTGCGGCCTTTACCGTCAAGCCCGGCCTGTCGGGCAGCCTGCCGCAGGGCTTCGCCTTGCAGACCTCGCCCCTGGGCGAGGCCAGGGCGCAGACCTTCGAGACGCTGGCCGAGGCACAGGTCGACGCGCAATGGAACGCCATCCGCCCCGCCGAGGCCGAGATCCCGGACCCCGTCCAGGCCATGGACGGGCAGCTGACGCTGCTCCTGGAAAGGCGCCACGGGCTAAGCAAGGACGAGATCGTGCTGCTGGAAGGGGCGCGGGGTACCGGCGTCTTTCGCGTCGCCGACGCGATGGAGGGCAGCAGGCCGCCGCAGATCGCGCTGCGGCACATCGGCGGCCATCCCTTTGCCGAGCCCGGCACCGGCGCGGATTGGCAGGCCGGCTATCGCCTCCTGGCCCGGCCCCGCCATGATGCGCGCCTGTTCGGCTGGAACGCTCCGGCGGCGCTCTGGCCGGCCGAGGCGCTGGCCGCGGCCAAGCCCTATGTCGGCCCGTCGACCACGCAGCCCACCGGGACGACCGCCTTCGGCTACGCCGCGCCCGCCGCGCCGGGCGATGCGCTGCTGCTTGCGGAAACGCTGAAACAGGCACCCGCGCCCGGCGACAGGGCCGTCCTGCTTTTCCCCGACCGGGCCGAGGTCTATTGGCTGGAAACCCTGGCCGAGACGGCCGTGACCTTCCTGCGCGGCGAGGTGATCGAACAGCCCAAGGTCACGAGTTCGACCGATGCGGCGGGCGCGACCGCAGTATCGGTCACCACCGAAAAGACCGTCGCCGAAACCGCGCTTTCGGGCCGGGCGACGACACTGGGGCTGGCGATGCTCTCGCCCGGCCGGCCGCCGCGATCATGGACGGATTTTCCCCTGGACGCCCATGTCCTGACCGGCTGGGCCGAGATGCCGGGGCTTCTGCCCGCCATCCCGAACCCGGCGCCGCTTCAGCCCGAATTCGCGGTCGCGGCGGACCTCTCCGCCATGCGCCCCGGCCGCCCGGCGATCCTGCGCCGCATCTCGACCGGCGAGGCGCGCGAAGCCAGCTTCGCCGCGATCAAGCCGCCGCCCGCCGCCGGCGGGGGCTGGACCCTGCAGATCGAGGTGCCGGGCGGTTTCCCCGCGGATTGGCCGATGGGCGATGTCGAGGTACTGGGCAATGTCGTCCGCGTCAGCCACGGCGAGGCAAAACAGGACATCCTGGGCGGTTCGGACGGGGTGACGCCGCATCAGGAATTTGCGCTGAAGAACGCCCCCGTCACCCGCCTGCCCGGCGCGCTCGGCAGCCGCATGGCGCTGGAGGTGCGCGTGGACGGCGTGCTGTGGGATCTGGTCCCGGACTTTCATGATGCCGGCCCCGACGACCGGGTCCATCTGGCCCAGACCGACGCGGCGGGCGAGGTCCGCATCCGCTTCGGCGGCGAGGGGCGGGGCGCGATCCCGCCCTCGGGACGGCGCAATGTCACCGCCGCCTATCGCACCGGGCTGGGAGCGGCGGGCAATACCGGCGCCGGGCGGCTCAGCCGCATCCGCAAAGCCTCGCCCTTGATCGGGGCGGTGACGAACCCCCTGCCCATCGCCGGCGGCGCCGATCCCGCCGGCGCCGAGGACATCGCCCGGCAGGCGGTGCGCCCGGTCCGGGTCTTCGACCGCGCCGTCTCGATCGAGGATCACGCCGACCTGGCGCTGCTTTTCCCCGGCATCAGCCGCGCCTCGGCCCGCTGGCGCGACGGCGTGGGGATCGAGCTTGTCGCCGCCGATGCCGAGGGCAACGGCCCCGCCGATCTTGCCGGGTTCACCGCCTTCCTGGATGCGCGCCGCGATACCGGGCAGGCGCTGGTCGTCGCCGCCCCGCAGGCGGTGGACATCGCGCTGGCCCTGCGGATCGAACGCGACCGCGCCTGGCTGGCCGAGGCCGCACGGCACGAGGCCGAGGCGCTGCTGCTGGGCGGGGGCGACCTGCCGGGGCTGTTCAGCTTTGCCGGGCGCGAACTCTCGGCGCCGCAATCGCTGTCGGGCCTTTACGCGCGGCTGCTGGAGCGGCCCGGCATCGCCGCGGTGCTGGCGACGCGCTACCGGCTGGCCCAGCCCGCGGCGGGCACGGCCGAGGTCGCCGACATCATCCACGCCAGCACCCGGCAATGGCTGCGGCTGAAGCCCTCGGCGCTGGAGATCCAGGTGCTGGAACCGGGCGCATTGGGCCGCCTGCAACAGGGGGGCGCGCCATGAGCTATCCCTATGACCGCGACCACCTGAACCGCACGCGCGACCTGCTCTATGCGCTGATCCCCGAATATTACAAGCGCCGCGACCGGGCCGCCGCGCTGGCCGAGCCGCCCGAGCCCGCCGAGCTTCTGGCCATGGTCGAGGCGCTTGCCGCCCCCCTGGCCGCCCTGCGCCAATCGGTCGAGGAACTCCATGCCGACCTGTTCATCGAAAGCGCGGGCGAAGAGATGCTGCCCGTGCTGGCCGCCTCGATCGGGCTGGATCTGGTCTTTCGCGATCCAGACGCGAACCGCCGCAACCTGGGCGCGGCGATGGGCTGGCGGCGGCGCAAGGGCACGCCCGCGATGCTCGAGGAAATGGCGCGGGTGCTGTGCGACCGCCAGGTGGCGCTGCGCGAGGGCTGGAAGGCGGTGATGCTGACACAGGATCTGAACCTGCTGCGCCGCGAACGGGTGATGGCCGACCTGCGCCCGGCCTCGGTCGCCGACCGCGCGTCGGGGCCCTTGGCGGGGTTGATGCGGCTGTTCGACCCACGCCCCATCGGTCCCGATTCGGGCCATGTCCATCCGCGCCACCTGGTCCATTGGGCCTTTCCGACGCAGCTTCACCCCCTGCGCCGGGCAGCCTGCCACGAACTGCCCGCCGGCGCGGGGGACCGCCGCTTCGCCTTCGACCCGGACAACGCCTGGCGGCCGCTGCGCGTGCGCGCCTCGGGTTTCGACGACCGCCCCGGCACCGACCGCGTGCCCGACGGGCTGTTTGCCGAGGAACCCGGCGCCTGGTTCGGGCGCGAGGGGCGCTTCGCCGTGCGGTTGACCGGGGTTCCCGCCGCCGCGGTCCGCCCCGGCGCACCCGTCCCGCGCAATGCCAGGCGCGACCCGGCCGACAATATCCTGGGCCGCAGCCCCGCCGTGCTGGGCCTGATCGACGCCGACACCCGGCGCTATTCCGGCCCGGTCGAGATCGCGCTGGTCTCGGCCCCGCTTGCCGGCAACCTGCCCGACCTGGCGCTGGCGGAACTGCGCGGGCAGATCACCGTCGGCCCGGCGGGCCAGGCGGGAACCGCAGCGGGCGCCGGCGATGTCCCTGACAGCCATGCCATGCTGCTGCGCCTGCGCCCCGAGGCCCCCGCCGCCAGCCGCATGATCGGCGCGACGGTGATCGAGGTCGCGGGCAGCGCGCCCTCGGCCGGCCGCGCCGCGGCGGTGGCCGAGCTGGCGCTGGCCGGCTATCGGCGCGGCGCACTGTATCTGCGCATCCCCGAACAGCGGATCAGCGGCGAACGGCTCTACTGGATCGGCGCCGACGGCGCGCTGCACGACCCCCTGCCGCTGGCGGCGGGCGCGCTGCCCGGCCGGGCGCTGGCCTCGGCCCCCGTCGGACCGGCCTGGCCCGAGGCCGAGGGCACCGCCGAGCGCGCACCCTTCGCCCCGGCGCTGGCCGCGCCGGCCGCCGCGCCGGCCGTGCTGCATGGCGGGACCGTGCTGCGCGCGAACGGCCTGTTGCCGGCGACCCCCGCCACCCGCTGCGCGCTGGTTTTCGCGCTGTCCTTTTTCGCCGGCCAGCGCCGCTTCGCCCCGATGCTGCGGCTGGACTGGACCGGCCCCGACCCGCGCAGCGCCAGTTGGTCGGCGGTGGGTGCGGACGGCGTGCCGCTGGCCGCCGCGGCCCTGCCGGCGCGCTTCGGCGAACTGGGCGGGATCCTGGCCGCGGGGCCCTCGGACCTTGCCCTGTCGCTGCGCTTCGAATCCAGCCTGAACGGCGCGATCATGACCCCGGCCGAGATCGCCTTCACCGCCTATGACGGCAGCGCGGTGCTGATCCACCTGCCCGAACTCATCGCCTCGGACACGGCCGAGACGGCGCCGGACGGCAGCGCCTTCTGGCCGCGCGGCCCGTTGCTGGCCCGGCACAGCGTGGCGGTCCAGGCGGGCGCGGACGGCTCGACCTGGCTTGCGGGCACGACGACGCCGATGCGGCGCAGCCTGGGCGATGCCGCGCCTCTGCCCGGCCCGGTGGCGATCCGGCGGCGCGAGGCGGGCTGGCGCCGGCTGTGCCCGTGGCAAAGCGAATCCGGCCCCGACGTGCTGGAACCGACCCGGCCGGGCCGGCTGGACATCGACCCGCGCTTTGGCCTGTTCGCGATGAACGCAGACGACGGCATCGTGCCGCATCCGCCCGCGGCCGGCATCGCCGCGCCGGATCCGGTCACGGTCGACCTGCAAGAGGGCGCGACCATGCCCATGGGCGCCTTGCCCCTGGACCACCGCCGCTGGCTGGGCCTGCGCCCGGCGCCGACGCGGCTGGTCTCGGCATCGGGGCACCTTGGCAGCGGCGCCGCGCCCGACCTGCTGGGCCTGCCGCTGCACCGCACGGTCGCGGCGGCGCTGGCGGCGGCGGGCGCCGGCCAGCCCGAAGAGATCATCGAGATCGTCGATTCCGGCTTCTACCCGGCCGAGGCGCTGGCCTGGCCCGCCGGCCCCGCCCGGCTGGAACTGCGCGCCGCGCCCTTCGAGCGGCCGGTGATCCAGGTCGCCTCCTCGGTGCCCGGCGCGGCCAGCTATGACAGCCTTGCGCTTGGCGGCATCGCCCTGACCCGGACGGGCGCGGGCGGCATGACGCTGGAACTGCCCCCGGCGCAGCAGGTCTTCCTGGGCTTCCTGGGCGTGCTGCGCGCCGACCTTACCTTGCGGCTGCGGCTGTTCGAGGCCGCGGGGGTCGAGCGTGCGACGATCCGGCGCTGCATCCTCGGCCCGCTGCTGGTCGATGAGCCGGGCGAGATCGACATCGCCGATTCTATCGTCGCGGCGGCCGAGGACATCCAGCCGGCGCTGACCGCGCCGCTGGCACGGCTGGCCAGCGAACGCACCACCCTGCTGGGCCGGGTCGAGGTGGGCCAGGCCCAGCTTTCCGACACCATCGCCGCCGGGCTGCTGCTGGCGCATGAACGCTTTCGCGGCTGCCTGCGCTATTCGTTGGTCGGCCCCGGCAGCCAGACCCCGCGCCGCCATCGCGTGCTGGAAACCGACCCCGTGACCGGCCAGCCGATCCGCCCGCCCTTCGCAAGCCGGGAACGCCGCGACCCGGCCTTCCTGCGGCTGGATGCGCAGGGCGACGGGCGGGTGCTGGCCGGCGCTTCGGACGGGGGCGAGATCGGCGCCTTCAACGCCGCAAGGCTGGGCGAACTTTACGCGGGGCTGGAGCGGCGGCTGGCCGAGCATACGCCGGCCGGGCTCGGGACAGGAATCGTGGCGCGGGCCTGACAGGGGGCCCGGCCAGACGGGAACGACAGGGAGGACAGGCCATGGAAGGGGATTTTTCGCGCGGACACCGGCCTGACGCCAAGCGGGGACGCAGCTATCGGCGCGTGCTGCCGCGGCAGGGCGCGCCGATCCTCGACAGCGACCTGCATGCGCTGATGGACGCCGGAGACCGCATCGACCGGCAGGGGCTGGCGCATGTCGCCTGCGCAAGCGGCTCGACCGACCTGGGGTTCTTCGTCACGCCGGGGCGGCTTCTGGCGATGTTCGATCCGGTGCTGGGGCAACAGCCCCAGGCGGCGGGCGGTGCCAGCGCAGTGCGGGACTTCTCGCGCAAGTACCTGGACCGGCTGCCGGGGCTTCAGCTTGGCGGCGGGGCGGGAACCGTCACCGTTCCGCTGCGCAGCCCCTTGGCCGCGCCGACGCCCTGCCGGGTCTGGATGCGCGCCGACCAACCGGCGACGGTGACGGTCGCGGGCAGCGTCCTCAACGTCCCGGCGACCGGCAGCTATGCCCCCTTTGCCGTCACGCTGAACGGCGCGCAGGCCGTCTTTGCCCCCGGCGCGCAGCCCTGCTGGGTCGCGCTGATCGAAACGGAGGCCCCCTCGGGCGCCTCGGCGGTGCTGCATTGGTGCGCGGGCGGCTTCCAGATCGGCGGGTTGCTGGCCGATGCCCGCGAGGCCGCCTGGCCCGACCTGACCGGACCCGCGGCGGACCAGTTGCGCGCCGCCTCGGCCGGGGCGCCGGGGTCGCGGGTCGCGGCCTATCTGGAACTGTCCGAGCGCGTCGTCACCGCCGTCGAGGATCCCGGCCTGCGCGAACAGGCGCTTGGTGCCGGGCGCGAGACGACCAGCCGGTCCGAGGTGGTGGCGCAGGTCAAGCTGGCCCCCGTCGCCGGCCTGACCGAGCCCGCGGCCATCGCCGCCGCCTTCGACAGCGTCGCCCTGCCCACAGGCAGCGTCGCCTTTGGCACCAGCGCGGGCACCGCCGCCGCCGATCCCTGCGACCTGCCGGTGCCGGGCGGCTACAGCGGCACCGAGAACCGGCTGTATCGGCTGGTCGTGCACGAGGTCACGACCGGCGCCGGCGCGGTCACGCGGTTCAAGTGGTCGCGCGACAATGCGGCGGGGCTGTGGCCCTGTGCCCTGATGCCCGACCAGCCGCCGGGCGCGGCCGTCACCCATGTCCGCGTCGGCGCGAACGATCCCTTGCGCACGGGCGACCTGGTCGAGCTGACCTCGGAGGCGGTCGAGCGCGGCGACGCCGCCCCCGGCGCGGTGAATGCCGCGGGCTTCCTGCGACCGCGCCGGATGCAGGGGATGCTGTTCCGGCTGGACGGCGGCGATGTCGTCGCCGGCTCGCTGCGCGAGTTCCGGCTGCTCGATCCGCTGACCGAAACCCCGGCGCCGCCCTTCGACCCCGCGCCCCTGGGGACCGAGGGGCTCAAGCTGCGGCTGTGGTCTGGCCTGCTGGAACGGCCCGGCACCGGCGCAGCCACGCTGACGCTGGAACACGGGCTGATCGCCGAGGTCGATGGCGCCTTCGAGCCCGGCGACTGGTGGCAGGCCGAGGCCCGCGCGCTGGCGCCCCAGGCCAACGGCCCCGCCGTCACCACCGCCCACGGCCCCGAGCGGCAATTCGCGCCGCTGGCGCTGCTGGAGCGCGGCGCGGCGGCGACGCCGATGATCCTGCACGCATGGCTGGATTTGCGCAGCCGCAAGCTGTGCCGGCAAGAGGCCGATTTCACCGGCTACGACGGCGCCCGCGTCGGCACCGAGGCCGATACCGTGCAAGAGGCGCTGGACGAACTGTTCCTGCGCCTGTCGGACGGCTGCGGTGAAATCGCGGTGCCGCCCGGGGCCTCGGTCCAGGCGGTGATCGACACGATCCCTGCCGACGGCAATGCCCGCATCTGCCTGAATGCCGGGGTGCGCGACCTGGCCGCGACCATCGTCGTCGCCGACAAGGGCGACCTGATCGTCGGCGGCATCGGGCCGGGCACGATCCTGCGCGGCGACCTGCGGCGCATCATCCGCTTCGAGCGTTGCCGCTCGGTCGACCTGCGCGACTTCGCGGCCGAGGCCCTGGCGGCGGGCGACGGCGCGGTGATCGACTTCGTCGATTGCGGCGAGGTGCGGCTGGACCAGGTCCGCGTCACCGCCGCCGGCCTTGCCGCACCCGGCCCCGCGGCCATCCGGCAGGTGTCGGGCGCGGACCGCCCGACCCGCCGCTTCGCCATGCGCCGCTGCACGCTGAGCCTGGGGATGTTCGACAGCGGCGTCACCGCCGCCGACCCCGGCCATGCCGAGATCGAGGACAACGTCATCGCCATCCGCCCCGATCCCCTGAACCTTGCCGCCGAACTCGCTGCCGGCGGCGAGACCCTGCGCGCGGTCGGAGAGGTGCTGCTGGACCGCATCACCCTGCATGACGGCGACGGCGGCTTCGACTTCGTCGGCGGGCCGGTCTTCGCCTTTGCCCCGCCGCCGGGTCCGCCCGTGGTGGCACGGCACGGCATCGCCATGGCGAACGGCATGTGGGGCCGCGACACGCTGAGCTTCTCCACCCATGCCACGCTGGGCAGCGAGCTGTGGGAGCGGATCGCGGAAACCAACCAGCCCCCCGGCGGCGCCAGCCACCCGCCCGAGATCATGGACGATTTCCTGCGCGACTTTCGCCGCGACCTGGCGCGCGCGGTCTTCGGCCTGGGCTCTTCGGCGACCATCCCGGCCGGGATGGGGCCGCTGTTCCAGCCCCTGCGTGACGGGCTGAGCGCCACGAACGGCGTGGCGCACGGGCGCACCGGCATCACCGTCGCCGCCTCGCGCGGGCCGGCCCGCGGCAAGGCGCTGGTCCGCCCGGTCGCCGCACTGCTGGCGCTGCCGGGCCAGAGCGCGCGTATCCGCGGCAACCAGGTTTCGGGCTTTGCCCAGGGGGTCCGCATCGCCGGCTCGTCGGGCCGGTCGCGGTCCAATTTCATCTTCCTGCGCTCGGTCGAGGTGCAGGACAACCGCATCGACCTGCGCCTGCCCTGGCAAGCCCGCCAGCGCGGCGGCATCTGGATCGGCAGCACCCTGTCGGCGCGGATCAACGGCAACCAGGCCATCGACGCCGGCTATGTGCCGCTGGCGGATGGCGAGCAGCCGATCGGGCTGGATTGCGACGGCATCCGCTTGTGGGGCTGGTTCGGGCCGCTGGTCGAGGTCAGGGGCAATTTCTGCCACGGTCCCTCGGTCGGGATCCGCTGGGTCAGCCTTGGCAATGACGAGCCGAGCTGGGGCCGCCCCGACGTCTTCATCGGCGCCTTCGCCGACAACGCCTATTCGGGGATGGGCAGTCCCAGCCTGCCCGCGACCCTGCCCTGAAACGGAGAATTGCTTTGGTGCGGACCCGCGGAAATGCTAGGCTGAAGGGGATCTCGAACCGGGACATCGCGTTCGAGTCGACTGGTCGGCGGATGCCGAAGGGTTCAAGTCCCTGGAAGTGGATCGTGCTGCGGCCTGGTCCACTTCCTTTTTCCGGCGCGCCCCGCAAGGCGGGAGGCCCAGGATGAAGGCCAGGACCGGCCCCGTTTCGACCCGTTCGGCCGACGCTTCGCGCAGCCCGGCGGCCCCTGCCCCGGCCCCCGTCTCGGTTTCGGCCCCCGTCTCGACCTCGGCCAGCCGTGACAGCGCCCCGCAGCCGCTGAACCTGCTGCAGCGCAGCCTCGTCGGCGGCGCGGCGCTGCCTGCCAGCCTGCGGGCCCGGATGGAAACGGGTTTCGGCACCTCGTTTTCCGACGTGCGCATCCATACCGGCGGGGCGGCGGCGATGGCGACCGGACGGGCGCGGGCCGAGGCGCTGACCTCGGGCAGCGACATCGCCTTTGCGCCGGGCCGCTATCGGCCGGGCTCGGCGGCGGGCGATCGCCTGATCGCGCATGAGCTGGCCCATGTCGTGCAGCAGCGCCGTTCCGGCGGCGGCGGCGCGGTGCAGGCGAAATCGCTGGTCTCGAATCCCGGAGACGCGGCCGAAACCGCCGCCGACGCGGCCGCCGCGACGGTGCTGGCCGGCGGCCGCGCGCAGGTCGGCGCGGCGGGGCAGTCGCTGCGCGGCCGGATCATGCGCCGCGCCCTGGCGGGGGCCGCGCCCTTTGCCGCCTCGCCCGCGCTGTCGCAGGCCCCGGCCCGGCCGGGCGCGGTCGCGCCGGGGGCGGGGCCGGTGCTGACGCCGATGATGACCTCGCAGGTCTCGGCCGCGGGCGGGCGGGTTTCGGGCCTGACCAGGTCCGGCGGCCGGCCGGGGGCGACCGCGCCCGCCAGCAAGGCCCCCGACGATTCGCAGACCGCGCGCGGCGAGAACGCGGCCGAGGCGAAGCCCGCGCCCTCGGTCGCCATCGCCGGCGCCCCCGCCGGGGCGGCCGAGGCCGCGCCGGACCGCGCCCCGCAGAGGAAAAAGGACAAGGAGGGCCCGGATCGCCGCAGGACAAGGGATGAGAAGGGCAAGGCCGCGGCTGCCAAGGACAAGGGCGGCGCCCGCGCCAAAGGCGGGGGCGGAGGTGGCGGGGGCGCGGCGAAGCGTTTCGGCCAGAACCTCGGCGACCGCGGCGAGGCGGCGGCAGAAGCGGCGCGCGAGCGGCTTTCCGAACGCGCCGACGCCCTGCAGGTGAACGAGGGCGCACATGCCCGGATCGGCGCCGCGCGGGCCGCGGCCGAGCCCGCGCCGAATGCGGCCGAGGCCGATGGCCAAAGCCAGCAGGCAGGCAGCCTTGCCCAGGCCGAGATCCCCGCCCCCGATGCGGCGGCGGCGCAGCAAAGGGCGGGGGCGGCGCTGGCCTCGGCCGCGCCCTCGACCATCGAAGAGCTGGACAATTTCGCCGGGCCGGGCGGGGCGGGCACGCGCCAGCAGATCAGCCGGCAGGTCGCCGCCGAGGCCGGCCAGCAGGCGGCGCCGGTCCAGTCCTCGATGTCGGCGGTGCGCAACCCGCCTGCGGGCGCCGCCCCGCCCCCGGCCGTGCCCCAGCCCGCGCCCGTCGCCGCCCCGGCCACGGCGGCGCCGAACCTGACCGGGGCGGCACCCCCCGCGGTGCCCGAGGAATCGCTGGACGCCAGCGAGTTCCGCGAAGCCGCCGACGAGGCGCTGGCCGAGCACGACGTGGACGACGCGACCCTGGCCAAGGCCGAGGAAGGCCCGCTGCGCGCCATCGGTGACGACAAGGACGAGCTGAACGAAAACGTGGCCGGCGCCGCGACCGAGGCCCGCGCGACCGAGACCGCCGCCACGCAAGAGGCCGCGGCGGGGCTGGCCGCGACCGAGGCAGAAAGCGTCGGCGGGATGGAGGCCGGGCGAGACGCGGCACAAGAGGCGGTCAGCGGCGAACAGACCGGCACCCGCTCGGGCGAGGAAGGCGGCGCGCGCAGCCTGGCCGAACAGATCAACGCCACCTATGCCACCGCCGAGGGGCAGGTGAACGAAAAGCTGGGCTCGCTGGAAAGCGAAGCGGTGCAGAGTTTTCGCGACCGCCAGGGCCAGCGGCTGGAGGCCTTTGCCTCGGGCGTCCGGGCCGATCTGGAGGCCTTCAAGGCGCGGCGCTATGCCGGCGCCAAGGGGCTTTACAACCGCGCGCGGGACTGGCTGCTGTCGATCAACAGCCTGCCCGAGGTCAAGGCGCTCTACGAGAGCCACCGCAACCAGTATATCGCCGATATCGACGCGCTGCTGAACGAGATCCGCGGCAGCATCCAGCGCACCATCGACGAATGCAAGGCCATCCTGGCCGAGGCGAAGGCCGCCATCGACCGGCTGGTCGAGGCCAACAAGGGCAACCTGGACGCCGAGGCGCAGGCGGCGCTGACCCGGACGCAGGCGCAGTTCCAGGCGATGGAGGCCCGCATCGAGGCGACCCAGCGCGCCGCCCTTGCCGCGCTGGACCGCGAGCGCGAGCGCGCCATCCGCGAGATGGACGCGAAGCTGGCCGAGATCCAGGCCGAGAACGCGGGCCTGGTCGACCGTATCGCCGCGGCGATCAAGGCGCTGGCCGATGCGCTTGGCGAATTCATGGCGCTGATGGCGCGGGTGACGCGGATGGGGATCGGCGCGTTCCTGTCGGCGGCCGGGTCGCAGGCGCAGGAAGGCGTCAAGAACCACCTGTGGGATTCGCTGAAGGAAGCCTTCAAGGAATGGTTCTTCAACAAGGTTCCCGGCCTGCAACTGCTGATGAACCTGCCGCCGAACTGGGTCGAGATGCTGACCGTGCTGGCGACCAGCATGATCGGCCTGATCACCGAAAGCCTGCCCCTGCTGATGCCTGCCATGGCGGTCGCGGCGATGACCTGGCTGGCGACCCAGCTTGCGCTGAAGCTGATCCCCGGCGCGGGCGCAATCATGGCGGTGATCGACGCGATCCGCGCGGCCTGGTCGCTGGTGCAGTCGCTGTTCTCTGCCGCCCGCGCCTTTCTGGAATTCGTCATGCAGGTGGCGGCGCCCGGCAATGGCGCGGCGGCCTTCGCGCGCGCCCTGGCGCATGGCATCGTGGCGGCGGTGGACATGGTGCTGACCTTCCTCGGCGTCGACGCGCTGATCCGCCGCCTGCTGGGGGCCATCGCGCGGCCCTTCGGCCGCATCGTCGCCCGCATCCAGCAGCGTTTCCGGCAATTCATGGAGCGCCGGCGGCGGCGCAGCGGCGACCGGCGCGCGGGCGGGCGCGGGCGGCGGCGCGACGACGGGGACGACCGCGGCGGCAGCGCGGATGCCCGCCGCCGCGCCCGCGACCAGGCCCGCCGCGACCGCCGCGCCGCAGACCGCCGCCGGCGCGAACGGGATCGCGGCCGCGACCGCCGGCGCGAGCGTTCCGAAAGCGATGCCGACCGCCGGCGCCGCCGCCGCCAGGAGGAGGAGCGCCGCCAGCGCGAACGGCTGGACCGGGCGGTGCGGGCGATCCAGCCCCAGGTCCAGCAGCTGGCGCGGCGCGGCGTCTCGCGCCTGGGCCTTGGCGCGCGGCTGACCTTTTGGCGGCTGCGCTATCGCCTGACCTCGCTGGAGCGGCAGGGCGATTCCATCGTCGCCCGGATCAACCCCTCCTCGCCGGCGGGGCGCATCGCGCAGCTCAGCCCGGCCCGCATCGGCCGGGCGCTGGAGCCGATCCTGATCGAGGCCGAACGGCTGTTCGAGCAGGAGCGGGCCTCGAACCCCGCCGTTCGCACCCAATCGGCCGAGCTTGAGCGGCAGATGCGCGAGGGCCGCCAGGTCACGGTGGGCGCGGGCCTGAACGAAGCCGATGTCGTCTTTGCCGGACGCCGGTTCCTGTCCGCGCCGGGCCAGTTGCCCCTGCCGCTCGGCCGCGCAAGGTTCGGCAGGTTCTCGGGGCCGTTCCACACCTCGATCAGCATGCCCGGCAGCCGGCCTGCCTATATCCGCGACGTGCGGCGCTCCTCGATGCTGTTCCAGGCGAATGCACCCGCCTATGAGGGATTCCGGGCCGAACATCTCGACAGCCCGGATCCGGACCAGTTGCGCAACGTGGTGGAACCCATTCGCGCGCCGGGCCAGCTTGCGGCGCGCGCCACCGGCCGCTCGCTGGAGGAACGCGGCATGATCAACCCGCGGCTTGAGGCCGCGCGCGGCGAATATGCGCCGATGGCGCCACGCGGCGCCTCGGTCGCCGCCGACCAGGACTTTCGCGGCCGTCAGGACAGCGGCAGCTTCACCCGCGGCCAGATCGCGGAGGCCCGCCAGGCCCGCCACCGGCGCACCGGCAACATCTTCAAGCTTCTGGACCGGGTGCTTCGGCAGCAGACCGGCGCCATGACGGTGCTGGGCGAGGACCAGGCCCTGCGCGATCTTGCCCAGGCGTTCCGTTCATGGGCATTATCGAATGTCAGCCGCGCGGGCCGCCGTGCCTCGACCCCGGCCGAGCAGGCGGCCGCGGCGCAGCAGCTCATCGTCGGCATGGTCGCATTCCTGAGGAGCCGTTACCCATGACCCGCAGCCAGAACGACGACGACCTGCTTGCCTTCGGCAGATATGTCGCGCTGGAGGACGACCTCGGCAAGGTCAGGCAAGGGGCGTTCGAGGCGATCCGGCTGCTGAAGGCGGAAACGCCGCTGGACCTTTTCACGGTGCCGGACATGGCGGGGGATTCCGCGGGCGCGATCCGCTGGATGGAGTCCCATGACCCCGACCTCCTGGTGACGCTCACGCTCGACCGGACCAACCGCATCGCCCATGTCGATGCCCAGGCCAGCGACCCCGAGGCCGCCGCCGCGATCCTGCAAGCCTTCGACGCCACCGCGGCCTATGGGACGCTGGACCAGCATCTTGCCCTGCTGGCCCATGACGACAGCGAGCGGCAACTGGTCCGGGTGGCCCTGGCGGCCGTGGGGCAGGACTATGACCAGCGGGTCGCCGATGCCTTTGTCCGGGCCTTCGCCTCGCCGCTGGCCGGGCACAGGAAGGCCGCGACCTATGCGGTTCGCGTGCTGGGATGGCCGGTGCTGGCCGAGGCGCTGGCCAAGGCGGAACCGGTGGAGCCGGATGCGGAATTGCGCGGCCTGATGCGCGCCGTCCTCGATCACACCGCGCCGTGAGGGCACTCCGTCCCCGGCGAGCCGCAAAGCCTCTTTGGCCGGAACCTGCAAGGGCCCGCGCGGCTGGCCGCAGCGAAAACCGCCATCCCGCATTCCGAGTAGGTATTCCCCTGGACCTCCCGGAAGCATCCGGCGAGGTTCGGCGGCGCCCGGCAAGATCGGCGATACGGGGGATGCGGGCGCTTTCCTGCCTGCCTTGGCCAGTCCATCCGCGCCGCGGGGGAACCACCGCATGCCGATCACCAACCAGGGCGAACTCGACGGGCTGAGGGATACCGGCCGGATCGTCGCCAACACCATGCAGGCCATGGCGAAGGCGCTGGAGCCTGGCATGACCACCGGCAAGCTGGACAGGATCGGCCGCACGCTGCTGGAGCGCGAGGGCGCCGTCCCGGCACCACAGGCCACCTATGACTTTCCCGCCGCGACCTGCATCAGCGTGAACGAGGGAAATCGCCCATGGCATTCCCGGCGACCGGGTGATCGCAGCGGGAGACCGGGTCAATATCGACGTCTCGGCCTCGAAGAACGGCTATTTCGCCGATACCGGAGCGACATATGGCGTTGCGCCCGTTCGGCCCGCCCTGGCCCGGCTGTGCCGCGACGGCCGGCGCGCCATGCAGATCGGCATCGCCCAGGTCGGCAGCGGCCGGCCGCTTGCCGGCATCGGCAGGGCCATCGGCCGCTTTGCCGCGGGGCGCGGCTACACGCTGATCCGCAATCTCGCCAGCCATGGCGTCGGGCGGTCGCTGCACGAATATCCCGAGGACATCCCGACCTGGCCCAGCCGAACCGAGAAGCGCCGCATCGACAGGGGCCGGTGCTGACCGTCGAGCCGTTCCTCTAGGCCGTCGGCCTCTGGGCAACCGAGGGGGATGACGGCTGGACGCTCTACAGCCAACCCCCTGCCCCGGTGGTGCAATATGAGCATACGGTCGTCGCCACGGATCGCGGGGCGATCGTCGTTACCCTGCCCGGCTGGCCATCCCGACCCCTTCTCCGTATGAACCGACAGGACTGCGGCAGCGGAAACGTGATGAAATCAGCCCCGTTTTACCCCATGGCAATGCTGCGGCTCTGCGGCACAGGAGGCCGCCAGAGCCACGGAAGCCACGGAGAGTGCCGTGAAGGCGGGGAGGAGCCTCAACCCCATCGGGACGCGCAAGCGAGAAGGCCACGGAGAGCGCGCAGGAGGCCCGCCACAGGGCCGAGGCGCTATCTCGGCAACGACCCACCAAGGCCCCCAGAGGACGGCACAGCGGCGCAAGGAGGCCCCATCGCCAGAGCCGAAGCGAGGGCCGGAAGCGCCCCACGAAGGCGGAGAAAGCGCCCGCGCCACCGCCTTACCGGGGGTCGTCAGGGCCAAGCATGTAAAGCCGCTTTTGGCGGCTCGATCCCCTATCTTGCCAATCCATGGAGGCGCTGCGGCAGGGGATCGGGAAGAGCGGCGGGCAGATTAGGGTTTGCGTCTCATGAGGCGCTCAACAATCAACGCCACCCCCATCCCCGCCCCTGAAACCACAATTCCCATCACAAGGTCGGACAAACCGAATGCGTCCAGCCAATACCTAGGGTCAGGATGCATTGATTTCTGTTGCGCTGCGTGATTCACGCCTCCGAAAACGGAGCGGTGACATGAGCGATCTCTTCTGGCTGACCGACGCGCAGATGGCGCGCCTGGCTCCCTTCTTTCCCAGGTCGCACGGGAAGCCCCGGGTTGATGACAGACGGGTGCTGAGCGGGATTATTTTCATCAATCGCAATGGCTTGCGTTGGCGCGATGCGCCCGCCTCGTATGGCCCACATAAGACGCTCTACAGCCGGTGGAAGCGTTGGAGCGAAAAGGGCATCTTCGCGCGGATGATGGCCGGGCTGGCGGCGGAACACGGCGAGAAAACGACCGTGATGATCGACGCAACATACCTCAAGGCCCATCGAACGGCGACCAGCATGGCCGCCAAAAAGGGGGGCGTGGTCGCCTGATCGGTCGAACCAAAGGCGGTATGAACACCAAGCTGCACGCCATCTGCGACAGTCAGGGGCGACCGATCGACCTGTTCGTCACCGCTGGACAGGTCAGCGATTATATCGGCGCTCGGGCCCTGCTGAGTGGTCTGCCAAACGTCAAATGGCTACTCGGGGATCGTGGCTATGACGCTGACTGGTTCAGAGAAGCGTTGCAGGACAAGGGGATACGTGCCTGCATCCCAGGCCGGAAGAAACGCAAGACGCCGATCAAATACGATAAGCGGAGATACAAGCGGCGTAACCGCATCGAGATCATGTTCGGCAGGCTCAAGGACTGGAGGCGCGTCGCGACCCGCTATGACCGATGCCCCAAGGTGTTCCTCTCAGCCATCGCCCTCGCGGCTCTCGTCATCTATTGGTTATGAATCCTGACCCTACGGTGGGGTATCGCTCCTGTCGTGCAGGAGCAACACGCCTTCGCCCTTGTCCGTGGACAGGAAAACGATCCCGGCCGCTTCGAGAGCGCGGCGCACCTGATCGCGTGTCGACTCGAACACCTCAAGTCCGCTTTGGGATTCGAGGCGTTTGAGCGCGGTCAATGCGACCTGGGCCTTGTCAGCGAGCGTCTCCTGTGTCCACCCCAGCAACGCGCGTGCGGCCCGTGATTGGCGAGAGGTGATCATACATGATCACCTCTCATTCACTGCTGCACTCGTTCCAGAACTACGACTATAATAGTCGCTTTCAAACTGAAATCCACCCGAAATCCGCTTGGAACAACCTTCTCTCACAAGATGTTACGGCGAGAAGGTTTCAACTGATTCGGTCGCCGGGATTGGCGACATAAGCAGTTGCGCGCCGAAGCGGCCGTGGTCAGGGAGAGGAGGATGGGTTTGGGAAGGAGGGCGAGGGAACCGTCGCCTCCTTCCCATGGGAGGGTTCAAGGGAGGGGCTTCAGCCCTTCCCTTGGGGAGGATGTTTGAAGGAGGGGGCTTGCCCCTTCCTTCATGGGAGAGTGTTGAGAGGGGGCTAGCCCCCTTTCAACAGCCCTGCCGGCCGGTCGATCCGGCCGGCAGGGCTCCTGACGACGAAGCAAAGACGAGAGGCGGCTTTGCCGCCTCTCGTCGCAGGCTCAGTCGGTATCCGGTCCCCAGAGCGGATTGCTCACCGGGTCCTCGATGCCTCCCCAGTCGGGTTCCAGGCCCCGGATCACCGCCGCAATCTCGTGTCCGCCGATGTGCGTGCGGCCTTGCGCGATGAGGATGCTCACCGCGGTCGCGTCGGCCTCGATGGCCCGGATCGCGTCCTCCATGTCGTCATGGGGACCGAGGTTCTCGATGGGGATCACATCGCCGTCTTCGTCGTAGCCACCATGCAGATACATCGGCGCCTCGGCCAGTTCCTCCGCCGCCAACTCGGCTTCGCGGATAAGCCCGAAGGCATGTTTCCGCTCGCGCCAGTAAGCCGCGCTGCCGCCGTCGATGCTGATGTGCTTGTGATTATTCATGTCATGCTCCTTTCTCTCGCTGACGAGAGGATCGGACACCGTAGCCGCGAGGGGTCAGGGATCGCGAAGCGACCGCCAGCGGCGGCGAGCGGGGGAGCCGATTTTCTGGCGACGCCCCATGGGCGGCGGCTGAAAATTGGGGGGGACCGCGATGTCCTTGACGCCGGAGTGGCTGGTGTATGATCCGAAGTCAGTGAGAGAAGAGCCCGCGGCCCCGACCAGGGGCCGCGTCAATATTCGGCGCCGCCGACAGGGGGAGGTTTGGAGGGGGTTTCCCCTCCATGGGTGGGGGAGTTTGAGGGGGCGGGGCTCTGCCCTGCCCCTTCATGGGGTGAGTTTGAGAGGGGCGGCCTGCCCCCCTTTCATAAGCCCTGCCGAGCGGTCGATCCGCTCGACATGTCTTTATGGACGGGGGAAAGGTGGCGGGCGCGTTCCGGTGTGAACATGGGGAAAACCCGGCGGCTTGCGCCGCCGGGTTCCGGGCCCCCGCTCAGAACGGGATGTCTTCGTCGTCGATGAACTTGCCGTCGTCGTTCTCGGTCTGCTTGGCCCGGCTCAGGAAATCGACCGTCTCGGCGATGATCTCGGTGCCGTAGCGGTCAACCCCTGCGGCGTCGGTCCATTTCGTGTAGTGGATACGGCCGCGAACCAGAACCTTCATGCCCTTGTCGCAATGCTGCTGGACCGTCTTGCCGAGGCCGTTGAAGCAGGTGATGCGGTGCTATTCCGTGTCCTGGACCCGATAGCCGTTCTCGTCGCGGACGACGCGGCCTTCCGAGTAGCGGGGGCGCGAGGTGGCCAGGGTGAAGTGGGTGATGCCGGTGCCGCCCTGGGTGGTGCGGGTTTCGGGGGCCTGACCGATGTTGCCGGCGAGGATGACGATGTTCTGCATGTGTTATCTCCGTTGCTCCTCGGAGGGACCATCCCTCCGACGAGACCCGGCCAAGGCCGTCGGGAGACTCCCGCAACTGCCGACCTTTCGGCAGCTTGCCCCTAAGGCCCCAGGTGGGGCGGGCAGCCGCGCTTGCGCGGCAACACGGCTGGGAGCCTCGGGGGTTGCTGGTGGAAACCGAACGGACTTAGGGGATCAGTCAGTCGGAGGGATTGGTGCTTTCGAGAGCGGATCGGAGATGCACCGCATGGTCCATCGTCATCGCCGGCAGCAGCGGCCCGGCAGGCCCCCGAAACCGGCACCACCCGGCACAGCACCTGCTACCCCCCTTTCCCGGCTACCTTCGCGCTTCCCGCAGGAAGGCAACGTCGTCCGCGATGAGAACGAGGCAGCTATCGGGTTTCCGGGCGCGGCAGGGCATCGCATCACCTGCTTCGACAGCCGCAGGCCCGGTCCGTCAGCATTGCGAGAAGGGCATGAAGGTGTTCGTGGCTGCATCCCGCGCACGGAGTGGACCGACGCCGCCGGGGCTGACCGCCATGGCAGCGGAACTCATGCCGACGACAGATTCCCAAGCCGGGCGAAGCAGCCGAGAGCGATTGGGCAAGGGCATCGCTGGCGTGATGGCCCGATAGCTGTCCGGAAGGCTCGTAACCCGGCGGCGCAAACCGCCAGGTTTTCGCCTTGGAAGCGGGAGAACGGCCCGCCGGTTCAGCGCGAGAATACGGACTCGCCGAGGGCGTTCAGATTGACGATAGCCGAGACGCCGATGACAAGGCCGCCGATCCCGCCGAGCAGATTGAGCACAACAGTCGAGTCGATGGCGTTCTTCGTGATGCCATAGACAAGCGCATATCCCGCGATGACGGCGGGCACCGCGAAGAGTGCGAGCGCGATCAGCCGCAGGACCGGGTTCTTCGCGAAGCCGAGAACGACGGTCACGAGGTAAGCGTCCGGCCTGACCGCCCTGCCGCGTGGTGAAAGAGGCGGATAGTGTCCACCATTGATAGTGGACACTATGGTGATGGCGTGGCGCGTCGGACGAAGCGACTTTGGACGGATGAGGAGAAGCGTTCGATCTGTTTCCAGACGGCGGCGCCGGGCGTTTCCGTGGCTCAGGTGGCGCGGCGCTACGCGGTGAACGCGAACCTGATCTTCAAGTGGCTGCGCGATCCCCGTTATGCGCCGGACCCCACCTCGGTTGCGCGCCCAGCAGAGGAGGCGCGGTTTCTGCCCGTAGAGCCAGCGCGCCGCGATAGACCGCTTTCATCGGAATAGAGGTCTGCCGCCCGCCATTCTGCCGCAGCAGCACCACGCCGATCCGGCGCATGATGGAGGCCGCATTGCCTCGGGTCATGACCCATGAATCTGCTTGAACGGGGGCATGTGCATGATTCGAACTCCCGGCTTTGGGAGGGATGATGAGCGAGCTTTCCTGGCTGACGGATGCGCCGATAGGGCGACCGAGGCCGTTCTTTCCGAAGTCCCGAGGCAAGCCTCGGGCCGATGACCGGCGCGTGCTGAGCGGGATAATCTTCGTTCAGCGCAAGGGGTTGCTGTGGAGTGAGGCCCCGAACGCCGTTGTTCGGGTGAGCGGGCCGAACGCCCTGCGGCCTATGGCCCGCCGAAGACGCTCTACAAGCGTTGGAAGCGGTGGGGCCGGATGGTTTCGCAATGCCCTGATCGAAAGAGGCATTGCGCCATGCATCCCCTCCCGCATCGGCCGCAAAGGTCCGATCCCGCGCGACGCCAGCCGCTATCGCCTGCGCCGCCGGATCGAAAACATGCTCGCACATCTCAAGGGCTGGCGTCGGATCGCAACCCGCTACGATCGCCGCCCCATCCTGTTTCTCTCGGCCTGCGCCCTCGCCGCGACCGTCATTTATGGGTTGTGAGGCCTGGCCGCAAGATCCACGCGAGGTCGGCCCGGCGCTTCGCCATCTCGGGCAGCAAGGCTTGGGTCGGCGCGGTCTGGCCGGCAGATGTCGGCGCATGTGGCAACGCCTTGGCCAGCATCCGAGCCATGATCCCGGCACCGGCGCAAGCGTCCAAGATGAACACGGCGGCCGCGGGCTTGCGGATGGCACGGACCGGGGCCGGCCTGCCGTCTCGAGCAGCCGCCCAGCCTGAAGCGACATCCCCAAATGGCTGGCCGCGCGTCATTTCAGCTTGATTTCAGCTTGGTGACACCAGGCTGCGGTCGGTCCCGAATCCCGGCGTGATCGGCTGGATCGGTGCCCAGGCGACCGAGGCGCTGCATATCTCGGCCACCACCGCCGCCTATCGTCTTTCCCATCAAGACAGCCAGTCCCGATATCGGACCGCCCTTCGGAGGTTTCCCGACGGGGCGGCGATCCCGCCGCATCCTCGGGGGTTTCCCCGAGGATGCGCTCGCGGCCCTTGGCCTGGGCGGCGGCACATGGCCAAGCAACCGCTTCACTGGCCCGGCGCGCCGCATGCACGGGCCACAAGCGGCGCGGACCCGCCGCAGGGTGTCACGCCCGCCGACCGATGCCCAGCAGCTGATACAGCACCAGCGCCGCAAAGGTCGAAGTGCCGATGCCGCCCAGCGAGAAATTGCCGATGTTCACGGTGAAATCCCCGGCCCCCAGGATCAGCGCCACCCCCACGGTGAACAGGTTGCGCGGGTCCGAGAAATCGACCTTGTTGTCCACCCAGATCCGCGCCATGGCCGAGGCGATCAGGCCAAAGACCGACACCGCCAGCCCCGCCAGCACCGGGGCCGGGATGGTTTGCAGCACGGCGCCGAACTTGGGCGACAGGCCCAGGAAGATCGCGATCGCCGCCGCCATCGGAAAGATCAGGGTGGAGTAGACGCGGGTCATGGCCATGACGCCGATATTCTCGGCATAGGTGGTGACGCCGGTGCCGCCGCCCGCGCCGGCCAGCATGGTGGCCAGCCCGTCGCCCAGGAACCCCCGGCCGATATAGCGGTCCATGCTCTGCCCGGTTATCGCGCCCAGGGCCTTGATATGGCCCAGGTTCTCGGCCACCAGCACGATGGCGACCGGGGCGATCAGGCTGACCGCCGACCATTCGAATCGCGGCGCGGTGAAGTTCGGTACCCCGAACCAAGGCGCGGCCGCCACGGCGGCGAAGTCGATCCCCGGCACCAGGCCCAACCCGTTGCCAAGCGCCAGCACCAACCCATAGCCGAACAGCAGCGCGATCAGCACCGCGATGCGCCGCGTCGCCTGCCGACCATAGACCGAGACCATGGCCATGCACAGCACGGTGGCCAGCGCGATGCTCAGATGCGCATGGCTGCCGGCAAGCTGCTTGACCGCCACCGGCGCCAGGTTCAGCCCGATGGACATGCCGATGGCGCCCGTCACCGCCGGCGGCATCAGCTTTTCCACCCAGCCTGCGCCGATGGCCATCACCACCAGCCCGATCAGCGCATAGACGAGGCCGGCGGCGATGATGCCGCCAAGCGCCACGGCGATATTGGGGTTCGGCCCGCCGCCGGCAAAGCCGGTAGCCGCCATGATGACCGCGATGAAGGCAAAGGACGAGCCCAGATAGCTGGGCACCCGCCCCCGGTCACGGCAAAGAACAGCAGCGTGCCGATGCCGGAAAAGAACACCGCGACATTGGGATCGAAGCCCATGATCAGCGGCGCCAGGATGGTCGAGCCGGACATCGCCAGCAAATGCTGCAAGCTCATCGGCACCGCCTGGGTCAGCGGCAGCTTTTCATCGGGAAGCACCGTGGCCCCCGCAGCGGGGCGCCAGTCAGGAAAATAGCCCATCACGTCTCTCGGATTCGGTTCGATGGACCGGCTTTTGGGCAGGTTTGCGGAAAAAGGCCAGTGGCAACCGCAGAATGGCGCAAGCGGCCCCCTCGATGCGGAACCGCCTGCCTGGCTTGCCCCGCGCTGCGACCAAGTGCCGCGTAAGTAAAATACGGCCTATTGGGCATGTTGATACATTCATAATATCGAATATGAATGGGCTCAACATCCGATTCGGGTAACTGGAAGCGCCGCCCCGACCGTCTTAATCCACCTGTCGAACGCCTGCGTGCTGCGACTGGGCTCACGGTCGTTGCAGGCTCGGTCGGGTGTCAGCGCATGTGGCCGCGGCACCGGAAACCACATTCCCGGACCGGCCGCAGAAAGTCAGGAGGAGGCCGAATGACAGGACGAAACGATTTCAGACCCTCTCGCAGAGGGGTGTTGGGCTTTGCGCTTGCCGGCGCGGTGACGGCGGGCCTGGGTGTCCGCGCCGCCCAGGCCGCCAGGGTCGCGACCAAGGCCAGGATCATCATCATCGGCGCCGGGGCCGGCGGCACCGCCCTGGCCAACCGGCTGGTGCAGCGGCTGGACGGGGCGCAGATCACCCTGATCGACCCCAGGGCGCAGCATCTCTACCAGCCCGGCCTGTCGCTGGTCGCGGCCGGGCTGAAGCCGGCCGATTACGTGGTGTCCAAGACGACCGACTGGCTGCCCTCGGGCGTGACGCTGATCGCCGAGGCCGCGGCGGCCATCGACCCGGTGGCCAAGACCGTCTCGACGGAAAAGGGACAAAAGCTCGATTACGACTTCCTGATCGTGGCGCCGGGCTTGGTGCTGGACCACGGCGCGATCCAGGGCTTTTCGCTGGACATGGTGGGCAAGGACGGGATCGGCGCGCTTTACGCCGGGCCGGACTATGCGGCCAAGACCTGGCAGGCGGCATCGAAATTCACCGAGGAAGGCGGCGTCGGCCTGTTCACCCGCCCCGCGACCGAGATGAAATGCGCCGGCGCGCCGCTGAAGCACACCTTCCTGCTGGACGACATCGCCAGCCGCGGCGGCGCCAAAGGCAAGTACGAGATGCATTACACCTGCCCGCAGACGGCGCTGTTCTCGGTGCCGATCGTCGCGGAAAAGGTGCGCATGCTGTTTGGCGAGCGGGGCGTGGCCACCTATTACGGCCATACGCTGAAATCCATCGACCCCGGCCGCAAGACGGCGCAGTTCGAAACCGCGGCCCCCGACCCGGCGACGGGCGAGATGGTCAAGTCCACCACCGAAATGCCCTATGACTACCTGCATGTCATCCCGCCGCAGCGCGCGCCCGAGGTAATCCGGCAGTCGGGCCTGTCCTGGGCGGACAAATGGACCGACCAGGGCTGGGTCGAATGCGACATGAAGACCCTGCGCCATCTGCGCTACCCGGAAATCTTCGCGCTTGGCGACGTGGCGGGCGTGCCCAAGGGCAAGACCGCGGCCTCGGTGAAATGGCAGGTTCCGGTGATCGAGGACCACCTGATCGCCAGCCTGCAAGGGCGCGAGGGGACCGAGGTCTATGACGGCTATACCTCCTGCCCGCTCATCACCCGCGTCGGCCGCGCGATGCTGGTCGAGTTCGATTATCACAACAACCTGGTTCCCTCTTTCCCCGGCGTCATCGCGCCGCTGGAAGAGCTGTGGATCAGCTGGTTGATGAAGGAGGTGGCGCTGAAGGCCACCTATAACGCCATGCTGCGCGGCCGGGCCTGACAGGGGAAGCATCATGAAAGAACTGACATTCGGCACGGTGATCGCGGTCTTCGAGGAAATCTTCGGCCGCGGCCTGTTCTGGACCATGGTCGCGCTCGCCGTGCTGGTCACGCTGGCCTATTTTTACGTGCTGATTCGAGACCGGGCGATGTCGATGCGCAAATTCCTCTGGGCGCAGCTTTCCATGCCTTTCGGCGCGGTGCTGGCGGTGATCTTCGTCCAGCAGATGACGCATTCCGGCCTGCGCGACATCGGCGGACCGGTCGACGTGATCGTGCTTCTGGGCGTGGCGGTGCTGGGCGCGGTGGGCAGCGCCATCCTGATCTATACCATCCAGTCGCTGCTGCGGCCTTCGCGGTCTGGGCAGAATTCCTGATCCGGGACGCAAGTGCGGGGCGATCGCGCTTCGGGATCGCCCTGCGCCTGGCTTGTCAGCTGAAGGCCCGCGCCAGCATCCAGGCCACGGATAGCGCCAGGACCAGGGCCATGCCGCGGTTGAACGCCCGCAGCCGGCCCTGTCCGACCCTTGCCCCGCCCCAGGCCCATGCGGCAAGCGAAAGCCAGCAGATCGCGCCGAAAAGCGCCGCGAACGCCGCCAGCCCCGTCGCCGGATCGGCCAGCGGCATCACGAAGGTCGAGAGCGAGGACAAGACCGCCAGCCAGGCCTTGGGGTTCAGCCCCTGCACCAGGACGCCGGACCAGAAGCCGGGCGCGGCCGTCGCTGCCGGACCGCTCCACTCGACCCGGCCGTCGCCGCGCAGCAGCCGCCAGGCCAGCCACAGCAGATAGGCCGCGCCGGCCAGCGTCATGGGCCGGGACAGCGCCAGGATCCAGCCGGTTCCCGCCAGCAGCCCGGCACCAAAACCCAGCAGCAGCATCAGGAAGCCCGCGGTCGCCCCGCTGACGAAACCCAGTGCCCGGCGCGGACCGAACCGCGCGCCAATCATGGCGCCGATGATATTGACCGGCCCCGGCGTGGCCGAGGCCGCCAGGGCGAAACCGGCTATCGCCAGCAGGGCCTGCGGCTCGGCCATGGTCAGCGCAGTAGCGGCAGCCGGCCGCAGATCCGGTCCACCGCCTTGCGCGCGCCTGCCAGCAGGATGGCCTGCGGCGCGTGATCCGCCAGCGGCGCGGCGGCGATGCGGGCGGCATAGTCGGAATAGTCCCGCGCCTCGAAGGCGGCGCGCATATAGGCCAGCCGCAGCGGCAAGGTTTCGGCCTGGGCGAAAAGGCCGGGCAGCTCCGGCAACGGCGCGCCTAGCACCGGCAGGGGAACGGTGGTGATGCCCGGCAAGGCGATGCCGTCGCTCGTGGCGGTGGCCGCGCCCAGCAGGTCGGGACGCAGCCGGCCCAGGCTCATGCCCAGGACGGCGGCGAAATTGGCTTTGAGCCCCAACGGCAGGTCTGCGGCCAGGATGATGACGGGTTTCAATGGCATGGCGGTTCCTTTCCCGGTCTCCGTGCCATGGATCGAGCGGGCAAGGATTGGACGAAATCGACCTGCTAATGCCGCAGCAGCGCGCCGGGGGTGACGCCCAGGTGACGGCGGAATTGCCGGATCAGATGCGCCTGGTCGCAAAACCCCGCCGCGACCGCGGCCTCGGCGGCGGGCACGCCCTCCAGCAGCAGCCGGCGGGCATGGCCGATGCGGGCCTGCAGGACATGGGCATGCGGCGTCAGCCCGGTGGCCCGCCGCATGCTGCGGATCAGATAGGACGGGTTCAGCCCCACCCCGGCGGCCAGTTCGGCAAGGGTCAGCGCCTCGCCCGCCGCGACCCCGGCGGCGATCCGCGCCCGCACCGCCCGGATCGCCGCGGGCTCATCCCCTGCCGGGCGCAATTCGGCCCGGCCGTATTGGCCGAAGGCCAGCGCCAGGGCCCTATGCGCGGCCTCCTCCGCCGCAAGGCGCCAGTCGGGGCCGGGCGGGGCATTCAGGCAATGGGCCAGATGCGCCAGGGCCCGGCCCAGCCGCGACCCGCGGTCGCGCGGGGCAATGGTGGCAAAGCCGCGCAAATGCCGCAGGCCCAGCACGGCGCGGACCGCCGCCTCGGAGGCGTAAAGCATGGTATAGCGCACCCGGTCGGCGGCGGCATGCCCGGTATGCGGTTCCTCGGGGTTCATCAGCGACAGGGTGCCGGCCGGCAGCACCATGGTCTCGCCCCGGCAGACATAGCCGCCCGCGCCTTCGGCGATGGCGCCGATGGCAAAGCCCTCATGCGCATGGCGGCCGAAGGTCTGGTGGCTGAAGGCGGCCTCGAACAGTTCGATGCCGTGATGCCAGCCAAGGTGGTGATAACGGTTTGCTTGCATGGCGTCTGTCGGGACAGGGAACGCGGTCGGACCCCCGCCGGGGAATAGGGCAACCATCCCGGCAAGGCCAGCCGCCGGCGCGGTGACTCAGGTGCGGAACACCCGATAGACCGCCGGGATGACCAGAACCGTCAGCAGGGTCGAGGAGATCAGCCCGAAGAACAGCGAGATCGCCAGCCCCTGAAAAATCGGATCGGTCAGGATCACCGCCGCCCCGATCATCGCCGCCAGCGCCGTCAGCAGGATCGGCCGGAAGCGCACGGCGCCCGCATCGATCAGCACCTCGGTCAGCGGCCGGCCGGTGCTGTCGTGGCGGATGAAATCCACCAGCAGGATCGAATTGCGCACAATGATCCCGGCCAGCGCGATGAAGCCGATCATCGAGGGCGCCGAGAAGGGCGCGCCGAACAGCCAATGCCCGCCCAGGATTCCGATGAAGGTCAGGGGCACCGGCGTCAGGATCACCAGCGGCAGCCGGAAGCTGCCGAACTGCGCCACCACCAGGATATAGATGCCCAGCAGCGCCACCGCGAAGGCCCCGCCCATGTCGCGGAACGTGACCCAGGTCACTTCCCATTCGCCGTCCCACAGCAAGGTGCTGGCGCTGTCATCCTCGGGCTGGCCGCGCAGCCGGATCTCGGGCTTGGGCAGGCCGGCCCAGTCCTGCGCCTCCAGCGCATCCCTGACCGCCATCATGCCGTAAAGCGGCGCCTCGAAGTCGCCGGCGAGTTCCGCAGTCACCATCTCGGCTGGCCGGCCGTTGTGGCGGAACAGGATATGCGAGGCGTCCTCATCCTCGATCCGCACCACGTCGCCCAGTTCGACCACGCCGCGATTGCCGGGCAGCAGATCGGCCGGGATCGGCGTGGTCAGGAAATCCTCGCCCGGCACGCGCTGGTCGCGGGGCCGTTCGACCCGGATCGGGATCGGCGCCCGCCCCTCGCCCCGATGCGAATAGCCAACCGTGGTCGAGCCGTTCAGGATGGCGATGCTGTCGAAGACATCCGATTCCGCCACGCCGTAGAAATCCAGGTCGTCGGGCGAGATCAGCACCCGCAGCCGCGGCGCGGCATCACCCCAGGAATTGTCCACGTCGACGATGAAGGGGACCGAACGGAAGGCCGCCTCGACCTTTTCGCCCACCGCGCGGCGGGTTTCCGGGTCGGGACCATAGATCTCGGCCAGCAGCGTCGCCATCACCGGCGGGCCGGGCGGGGGTTCCACCACCTTCAGCACCGTGCCCTCGGGCAGCGGCAGCGCCTGGATGCGCGCGCGCAGGTCCAGCGCGATCTGGTGGCTCGAACGGTCGCGGTCGTGCTTGGCGGACAGGTTGACCGCCACCTCGCCCTGGTGCGGCTGGGTGCGATAGAAGGAATGCCGCACCAAGCCGTTGAAATTGAACGGCGCCGCGGCGGCGGCATGGGTCTGGACCGAGACCACTTCGGGCAGTTCCATCGCCACCCCGGCCACGGCCTGGGCCACGGCATCCGTGGTCTCGACCGCCGCGCCCTCGGGCAGGTCGATGGTCACGGACAGTTCCGACTTGTTGTCGAAGGGCAGCAGCTTCACCGTCACGTCGCGGGTATAGAACAGCGCGAGCGAGCCGAAGGTCAGCACGATCACCCCGCCCAGGAACAGCCAGGCCCGGCCCTTGCTGGCCAGCACCGGCCGGGCGATGGCGGCATAGGTCCGGCCCAGCCGGCCGCCCTGCCCCTCGGCCTCGTGATGCAGCGGCGCGCGGCCGGCGACCTTCAGCATCAGCCAGGGCGTGACCGTCACCGCGACGAAGAAGGAAAAGATCATCGCCACCGAGGCGTTCGAGGGGATCGGGCTCATGTAAGGCCCCATCATCCCCGAAACGAACAGCATCGGCAGCAGCGCCACCACCACGGTCAGCGTGGCGACAATGGTGGGGTTGCCGACCTCGATCACCGCCTCGATGGCGGTTTCGCGGCGGTCGGTGCCGCCCATGCCCCAATGCCGCGCGATGTTCTCGATCACCACGATGGCGTCGTCGACCAGGATGCCGATCGAGAAGATCAGCGCGAACAGGCTGACCCGGTTCAGCGTATAGCCCATGATCCAGGACGCGAACAGCGTCAGCAGGATCGTCACCGGGATCACCACCGCCACCACCAGCGCCTCGCGCCGGCCGATGGCCAGCCAGACCAGCGCGATGATCGACAGCGTCGCCAGGCCCAGGTGGTAAAGCAGCTCGTTGGCCTTTTCGTTGGCCGTCTCGCCATAGTCGCGGGTGATCTCGACCTGCATGTCGTCGGGGATCAGCGTGCCTTGCAGCGCCTCGGCGCGGTGCAGGATCGCCTCGGCCACGGTGACGGCATTGGCGCCGGCGCGCTTGGCCAGCGCCAGCGTCACCGCCGGACGCCGGCCGGAATCGCGGGTAAGGGTGGCGACCAGCGCCTCGGCCGTGTCGCCGACGAAGCCCAGATCGGCCACGTCGCGGACATAGACCGGGCGGCCGTCGCGGGCGGTCAGCACCAGGTTGCCGATCTCATCGGGGCTGCGTAGGGTCTCGCCCGCGACCAGCATCACCTGCCGGCCGTCCTCGCGGACCATCCCCGCCGGCAGGGCGCGGTTGGCGCCCTGGACCTTGCCGGCCAGCTGTTGCAGCGTGATGCCGTAAAGCGCCAGCCGGGCGGGATCGGGGGCGACGCGGATCGCCTCCTCGGTTTCGCCGATCAGATAGGTCAGGCCGACATCGTCGATCTTGGCCAGTTCGGTGCGCAATTCGCGGGCGATGCGGGTCAGTTCGGCCGCCGTCACCCGTTCCGCCGCATCGGGTCGGGCCGAAAGCGTCAGCGCCACGATGGCCACGTCGTCGATGCCTCGGCCCACCACCTGCGGCTCGGGGATGCCCTGGGGGATGCGGTCCATATTGGCGCGCAGCTTGTCATGCACGCGCAGCACCGCCGCATCCGAGGAGGTGCCGACCAGGAAGCGCGCCGTCACCAGCACGCCATCGTCCTGGGTCTGGGAATAGATATGCTCGACCCCGTCGATGCCCTTGACGATGGTCTCCAGCGGCTCGGTCACCAGCTTGACCGCATCCTCGGCCCTGAGGCCGGGGGCCTGGACGCGGATGTCCACCATGGGGACCGAGATCTGCGGCTCTTCCTCGCGCGGCAGGCTGATCAGCGCGATCAGCCCGAAGGCCAGAGCCGCGATCAGGAACAGCGGCGTCAAGGGCGAGGTGATGAAGCCACGCGTCAGCCAGCCGGCCAGGCCGGGGCTGCGGGGGGGATCGCCGGGGGTGTTCATGGAACGATCACCGTTTCCCCCGGCACAAGGCCGGTCAGGATCTCGACCATCTCCACGCCGTCCCGGACCAGGGTTTCGCCGGTCAGCACCGCCCGCCGCACCTCGCCCGAGACACCGGCCACGCTAACGAAATCGACGCCGGCGCGGGTCGTCACCGCCGCGGCCGGCACCAGCAGCGCCCGGCGCTGGCCCACCGGCAGCTCCACGGCGACGCGCGCGCCGACAAAGGCGTCGGGCAGACGGTCGACCTCGACATCGGCCTGCACCCGGCCGCCCTGGATCAGCGGATAGATCTTGGCCAGCCGGCCCGTGGCGGCCCTGCCGCCCGCGGCGATCTGGATCTCGGCCCCTTCGGCAAGGTAGGCGGCATGGCGCTCGGGCACCGACAGGCGCAGGAAAAAGCCGCCGCCGCCCAGGCTCGCCACCACCTCGCCCGGCATCACCACCGAGCCGCGCACCGCCGGCACGCCCAGCACCAGGCCCGAGACCGGCGCCAGCACCGCGCCCTCGGCCTGCTGCTGCTCGACCACCGCGCGCTCGGCCTCGGCCGCGGCGATCTGGCCGCGGATCACATCGACGGCGGTCTGCAACTGCTCGACC
The DNA here is from genome assembly GCF_008824185.1 of Paracoccus pantotrophus. NCBI lineage: Bacteria > Pseudomonadati > Pseudomonadota > Alphaproteobacteria > Rhodobacterales > Paracoccaceae > Paracoccus > Paracoccus pantotrophus. Next base: position 160,785 of record NZ_CP044425.1, on the reverse strand, counting down.
CGCTGCTGCGAGGCCGCGCCGCGCTGCACCAGCGACTGCCCGCGTGCAAGATCGGATTCCGATTCGGCCAGCTGCGCCCGCAAGGCCGCGATCCGCGAGCCGAAGGCCGCGATCTGGAAGGCGATCTTGTCGTCGCGGACGGTGGCAAGCGTGGCCCCGGCCTCGACGTGATCCCCCTCGCTGACCAGCAGCTCCACGACCGTGCCGCCGATGCGCGCCCGCGCCGGGATGGTGTCGCGGGCCTCGACCGTGCCGTAGACGGCCTTCATCTCGGGCACCGCGCTCCAGTCCAGGATCAGCGGCTCGGCCCGCGCCGGCCCGGTGGCGACAAGCGCGACAAGCAGCAGCAATCGCATGGGTCGAACTTTCAGAAGGCGCAGCCGGGTTTGATGCCGAGCTTGCGGAAGATCATGGCCGCCGGGCAGAAGCCGGTAAAGGCGGATTGCAGCAGGTTCGCGCCGACAAAGACCGTCAGCCAGACGAACAGGGGCGACACCCAGACGGTCAACACGACGGAAAGCAGGACCATGAACCCTGCAAAGGCAAGAATGATGCGGTCAAGTGTCATCGGAAAACTCCAGAACAGCCGATTGCCGATAGTATATACATATCTTCGTATAATACGTTTCAAGGGGAAAGTCCTTGCCGATGCCGCAGAATCGGCTGGCGGCCCCTGCGACATTTCGCCTTGGCGCCGGTTCAGGCCGCCGGCGCGCGCCATATGCGGCCATCTGCAGGATCAGATCAGCCGGCAGATCGCGCGGGCCCGGCCCCGGATGCAGGGGCTCCGCCACGGCAGGGCCCCTGCATCCGGATCATCTGCGCGGACCGACAAATGCTTGGGCGGCACCGCCGCGCATCCTAGAAATCCTTGGCGCGATAGCTGTCATGGCAGGCCTTGCAGGTCGCACCGACCTTGCCGACGGCGGGGGCAAGCGCCTCCTGCCCCTCGCCGGCGACGCCCTGCAGCGCGGCGACCGCCTCGCGGAAGGCCATGCCCTTGGCACGGTAATCCTCGGTCTGTTCCCAGATCGCCGGCAGGGCGCGGGTCTTGCCGGCCAGCTCGGCATTCGAGGTTCCCGGCATCAGCAGGTCGTCATGCAGGTATTCCGACAGCAGCTTGAGATCGCCGGCCAGCGCCCGTGCCCGTTCGGCGTCATAGGGCGCCTTGCCCTGCGCCATGGCCGCCAGCCCGCCCATCTCCAGGTTGACCAGGCTGAAATAGCCGATGCGCGCGGCGGCAATATCGCCGGGCTCGGCAGCCTGGGCCAGGGCGGGAACGGACAGGGCGGCGGCGGCCAGAAGGATCTTGTGCATGAAAATCACCTTTTGCTTGCGTTTGAGGGCTTGCTGATGCGTTTTATGTGAATTGCCGTAACATTCGGATTTTCGAAGATTAATGCGGCAAACTGTCGCGATGCCGGCTACTGAAAGACCGATGGGGCGTGCATCTTGACCGTATATTCGCAATAATGTAGCTATGGTGCATGAGCGTCGATGTCAGCATAGATCCCGAAAGCATGCGCGCAGCCGCCGACGAGGCCAGCGACCTTCTGAAATCGCTTGGCAACCGTCATCGGCTGCTGATCCTGTGCCAGCTGGTAGAGGGCGAGAAATCCGTGGGCCAGCTTGCGGAATTCCTGGGCATCCGCGATTCCACCGTGTCGCAGCATCTGGCGCTTCTGCGCCGGGACAAGATCATCCTCGGCCGGCGCGAAGGGCAGACGATCTGGTATCGGATCGAAAGCCAGCCTGCCCGCAAGGTCATGGAAGTGCTCTACGACATCTTCTGCGGCACCCAGGACTGATCCGGCAGCCGCCGGGCCAGCACCCGATGCCGCGCAGCCTGCGGATAGCCCGGCGATGCGGGCTCGGCTTCGACTGCCCAGGCCCGGGCAATCTTCCTCGCGGGCGCCCGGCCCATTGCCATGCCGCGGGCCGGGCTCATGCCCTGCCGGCGGCCGGCTGCTGCCGGCACAGGGCATAGAATGCCCGCACCCGCATGCCCGAACGGCACCAGCCCAGCACCGGCCCCCCGGCCTCGGCCAGGATGCAACGGAACGCCGCGATCTGGCCGGCCGAAGGCTGGCCGGAAACCGGAATATGGCGCGCGGTCAGGCCAAGGCGCGCGGCCGCGGCAGCGATGGTGGCGAAATCGGGCTGGCCACGCTCCTCGCCATCGGGGCGAACGCAGACCAGCACCCGGAACCCCGCCCCCGCGACCGCCGGCAGGTCTTCGGGGCAAAGCTGGCCGGTGGCCGAGAACCGGTCGTCGATCTTGCGAATCCGCGGCTTGCCGCGCCGTCGAAAGGGCCACATTCATGCCCCCTGCCGATCGGCGGCAGAACGGGCCGCGACCCATCGCTGCCCTGTTTTGACGATTGCGATTCCAGCGGCCATTGTTGCGGAGAAGAGGACGGGTTCTGGGCGGATGAGGCCGATGGCGGGGATGGCGCCGCCGGGGCAGAATCCCGAGAGCCCCCAGCCCAGGCCGAACAGCGCCGATCCGCCGACCAGGGCCGGGTCGATGGCGCGCCGCTCGGGCAGGTGGAAGCGCAGCGCCAGCACCGGCGCCGGCCGGCGCAGCACCAGCCGGTAGCCCGGCAGGGCCACCGCCAGCGCGCCGCCCATCACGAAGGCCAGGGACGGATCCCAGGCCCCGGCAATGTCGAAGAAATTCAGAACCTTCGCAGGGTTGGCCATGCCCGAGACCGCAATCCCCGCGCCAAAGACCAGCCCGATCAGCAAGGCCGACAGCAAGACCATCTCAGAACCCTCCCGCAAGATGGCGCGTGGCATAGACCGTGGCCCCGGTCGCCAGCATGAAGCTCAGCGTCGCCACCAGCGAGCGCGCCGACAGCCGCGCCAGCCCGCAGACCCCGTGGCCCGAGGTGCAGCCGCCGCCATAGCTGACCCCGATCCCGACCATGAGCCCGCTGAGCGCCGTCCAGCCCAGCGGCACCGGGCTGGAGAAATCCACCGCGACCCCGCCCAGCCGCACCAGCAGCAAGGGCGCCGCCACCGCGCCGGCCAGGAAGGCCAGCCGCCAGCCGCCGCCCGGCGCGAAGGCCCCGGCCAGGATCCCGGTCATGCCGGCGATGCGGCCGTGCAGCGCCATCAGCAGCACCGCCGCCAGCCCGACCAGCCCGCCGCCCAGCAGCGATTGCACAGGGGTGAACTCGGTGGTGAACGCGGTCATGCCCCGCCTCCGTCTTGATGATCCCCGTCCTGGCGATCCCCGTTCCCGCGATCCCCAGCTTCGCGCCCCCCGCCTTCCAGGCCGCGGGTGATGCCCGGCAGCGCCCAGACCGGGCAGAAGCGCAGCGCCGCGGTCGCCAGCAGCACCAGCCCGGCCAGCGCCGCCGCCCCGCTCCATGCCGGCGACAGCCCGGCCAGCAAGGCCAAGAGCACCAGCCCGATGCCCAGCACCAGCCGCAGCGCCCGCTCGGCGGTTCCGATATTGATCCGCATCCTTCCTCCTCCGCCTCAGTCCCAGGGCGCCTGCAGCAGGTCCAGCGGGATCTTCAGGTAGCGCCGGCCGTTCGCCTCCGGCGCGGGCAGCCGGCCGGCATTGGTGTTGACCTGCAGCGCATGCAGGATCAGCTTGGGCATCGGCAGGGTGCGGTCGCGCGCCTGCCGCGCCGCCACGAACGCGGCCTCGGTGCGGTATCGCGCCATGTGGCTGTTCCTGGCCTTCTGCTCGGCCACGGTCGATTCCCAGGCCGGCGCCCGCCCGCCCTGGCAATAGTCGTGGCCGGTGAAGACCCGCGTCGCGTCCGGCAAGGCCAGGATCGCCTGGATCGAGCGCCACAGCGCATGCGCGTCGCCGCCGGGGAAATCCGCCCGCGCCGTGCCGCTGTCGGGCATGAACAGCGTGTCATGCACGAAGGCCGCGTCGCCGATCACATAGGAGATCGAGGCCAGGGTATGGCCGGGCGAGAACAGCACCCGCGCCGGGATCGAGCCGAGGCGGAAGGTCTCGCCCTCGGCGAAAAGCTTGTCCCATTGCGAGCCGTCGGCGGGAAAGTCCGGCCAGTTGTAGAATTCCTTCCACAGTTTCTGCACCTCGACCACCTTCTCGCCGATGGCGGTGGGGGCGCCGGTCCTGCGCCTGAGATAATCGGCGGCCGAGAAATGGTCGGCATGGGGATGGGTGTCGAGGATCCATTCCAGCGCGTAGCCCTTCTCGGCGATGAAGGCGAGGATGCGGTCGGCCTCGATGGTGGCGGTGGCGCCGGATTTCTCGTCATAGTCCAGCACCGGGTCGATGACCGCGCATTGGCCGGTCGCCGGATCGGCCACCACATATTGCACCGAGCCGGTGCGCGCCTCGTAGAAGCCGGTCACTTCGGGCGCGGGTGCCAGGGCCGCCGGGCCCGCATCGGAACCGGGTTCGGCCTGCGGTTCGGCCTGCGGTTCGGAACGGGTGGCGGGCCGGGTGTCGGAACCGGGATCGAGATCGAGATCGAGATCGGGTGTCGAGACCGGGCCGGCGGCCGAGGTCGGGGCATGGCGCATCGAATACTCCTCCTGCACGCAGATCGCGCGTCGCAATAAAGCATATTCAAGTATGCGAATATATGCAAGGCCGCCGGAGGGGGATGCGTCGTGTTGCCCCGCTGCATCCATGCGCTTCATCATCCATGCATCCTTCCGAAGATAACGTGTCGCCTGATCCGACGCGAACCACAAAGACATCACCATGTGCGAATCTGAACGGCCTTTGCGGCATCCGCCCTCGGCCAGCGGCGGGGGCGTCGGCCCTCCTGCCCGGCTTGCCTGCGCCCTGGCGGTGGCGGCCGCGCTTCTGTGGTTGCCCCCAGGCCGGCATCCTGGCCGTCGCGGTGGCCGGGATCGGCGCGGGAACCGGCGCGGCCTCGCTGGCGGGGCCGGCGCTCGGCGTGCTGGCGCTCGGCGTGCTGGCGCTGGAGCGCCTGCGCGCGGGGCTCGAGGCGCTTGGCGGCAGGCTGGCCTGGCGCGCGGCGCCGGCCCGGCTGTCGGAGCTGCGCGGCCGGGCGGTGGCGGCGCTTTCGGCGCGCTCGCCGCTCGATGCCGGGCGCATGCCCTCGGGCGAGGCGGCAAGCATCGTCACCGAACAGGCCGAGGCCGTCATGCCCTGGCTGGCGCGGTTTCGGCCCGCGCGGCTGAAGGCGGCGGTGCTGCCCCTGGTCATCCTCTTGGCGATCCTGCCCCTGTCCTGGACGGCGGTACTGGTGCTGCTGGTGGCGCTGCCGGTGTTTTCGGTCTTCATGGTGCTGGTCGGCTGGAAGGCCAAGGCGGCGAGCAAGGCGCAGATGGTCGAGGTCGGCGGCATGAACGCCTTCCTGCTGGACCGGCTCCGCGGCATGGCGACCATCCGCAGCCTGGGCGCCTTCGAGGCGACGGCGCTGCGCGTCAGGGCCGATGCGGAATCGCTGCGCGCGCGGATCATGGCGGTCTTGCGCATCGCCTTCCTGACCTCGGCGGCTGGAGCTTTTCGCGGCGCTCGGCGTGGCGATGGTCGCGGTCTATATCGGTTTTCACCTGCTGGGCGCCCTGCCCTTTGGCGCCTGGGGCGACAAGCTGACGCTGGCCGAGGGCCTGTTCATCCTGCTGCTGGCGCCGGCCTTTTTCGAGCCTTTGCGCGAATTGTCGGCGGTCTGGCACGACAAGGCGGCGGGCGAGGCCGGGATGGCCGCCTTGCAACGGGCGGCCGCGCCGGGGATGGCGCTGCCCGGCGCCGAGGCCGAGGCCGCCGCCCCGCCAACCGCCGCCGCCATGGCGCTGCGCCTCGAGGATCTGCGCTTTCGCCATGCCGGCGCGGCGGAACCCGGCGCCGCGCTCAGCCTGACCGTCGCGCCGGGCGAGCGCGTGGCGCTGGTCGGCCCCAGCGGCTCGGGCAAATCGACGCTGCTTTCGCTGATCGCCGGCCTAGCCGCGCCCGATTTGGGGCGGATCGAGATCGACGGCCGGCTGCTCGACACGTAAGCCGCCGCCGCATTGCGCGCCCGAATGGCCTGGATCGGCCAGGCTCCGCATATCTTCGCCGGCTCGCTGGCGCAGAATGTCACGCTGGGCCGGAGCCTGGACGCCCCCGACAGCCTGCCGCAGGCGCTGCGCATGGCCCGGCTGGACCAGGTCGCGGCCCGGCGCGGCAGCGCCCCGGTGGGCGAGGGCGGCACCGGCCTGTCCGGCGGACAGGCGCGGCGGCTGGCGCTGGCGCGGGTGGCCGCGACACCGCAGGCCGGGCTGATCCTGGCGGATGAGCCGACCGCGCATCTCGACGCTGCCACGGCGGCCGAGATCACCGAGGGGCTGCTGGCGCTGGCCCGGGGACACACGCTGATCGTGGCGACGCATGACCCGGAACTGGCGGCGCGGATGGACCGCATCATCCGGCTGGACGGCACCGGAATGGAGGCGGCGGCATGAGGCGGCTGGTCCGAGACATGGCGCCGGTGCTGGCGCTGTTCGCCGCCGAAGGGCGGCGCCGGCTGTGGACGGAGCGGCGCCGGCGGCGGTAACGGTGCTGGCGGGCATCGCGCTTTTGGGCCTGTCGGGCTGGTTCATTACCGCCACCGCCATTGCCGGGCTGACCACGGCCACGGCGCTGGCCTTCGACGTGTTCATGCCCTCCTCGGGTATCCGGCTGCTGGCGCTGGGGCGCACGGCGGCGCGCTATGGCGAGCGGCTGGTGACGCATGACGCGACGCTGGCCGTGCTGGCGGGCCTGCGCGGCTGCTGTTCCGGCTGACCGTGGATATCGACGCGCTCGACGTGCTTTACCTGCGGGTGCTGGCGCCCCCGGCCGCGGCCTTGGCCACGGCGCTGGCGGTGGGGCTGGCCCTGGGGCTGATGCAGCCGCTGTTGGGGCTGGCGGTCTTTGCCTTCCTCGTCGCGGCCGGGATCGGGCTGGCGCTGGCCGCGGGCCATGCGGCCGGGCTGGGGATGCGCCGCCGCGCCCAGATGACCGAGACCCTGCGCGCCCGCACCATCGACCTGATGCAGGGCCAGACCGAACTGGTCATGGCCGCCCGGCTGGGCGCGCAGCGCCGGGCCATCGCCGATGCGGATGCGAGGCTGGCCGCGGCCGAGGACCGGCTGAACCGCATCGACAGCTGGGCGGGCTTCGGCTACCTGGCCTCGGAACACCAGAAGATGAAGCTCGCCGCCATCGAGGGCATGTGGGAAACCCAGCCGGCGCCGGCCTCCTTCACCCTGGTCGGCATCCCCGACATGGAGGAGCGGACCAACCACTACGCCATCCACATTCCCTGGGTGATGGGCCTGATCGGCACCCGCTCGCTGATGCAGGAAATTCCCGGCATCCTGGAGCTGGTGGACAAGGCCGAGGACCGCATCCGCAACGGCATCATCGCCTATGACGCCCTGCAGGACTATCGCGCCGCACCCTCGCGCGATGCGGTGCCGCCCGAATCGGTGCGGGCCTTCGAAGAGCATGGCGACGACATGGGCTATGCGCTGCTGCTGACCAAATATGTCGAGGATCCGCGCGGCGCGACCGAGGAACAGATCGCCCAGGCGGCCTGGGATACCGTGCCGCATGTGCCGACGCTGTTCTGGGCCTTCCGCATCATGGTGGGCATCGGCTTCGTCAACATGGCGCTGATGGCGGCCTTTGTGATGGTTTCGGCCCGCGGCACGATCACGCGCCGGCCCTGCCCTGGGCGTGTTGCCCACGGTCGCCGCCGCCTCGTCGCTGACGGTGCCGACAGTTCTGTTCACCATCGCCGGCTTCACCCTGCTCTATACGGTGCTGATCGTGATCGAGATGCGCCTTGATGCTGGCCGCGATCCGCTAGGGGCCGCAGCCCGACCACGGGCCCGAGGCGCCGCTTCTGCCCGCCCGTTTCGTTGCCGCGGAGTAAGACCATGATCCTGCACGAATTGCTGACCTATGAAACCCTGCGCGCGATCTGGTGGGTGCTGCTGGGGGTGCTGCTGATCGGCTTTGCCGCCACCGACGGCTTCGACCTGGGCGTGGGCATGCTCTTGCCCTTCGCCGGCCAGACCGACCCGGAGCGCCGCATCGTCATCAACACCATCGGCCCGGTCTGGGAGGGCAACCAGGTCTGGCTGGTCCTGGGCAGCGGCGCGATCCTTGCCGCCTGGCCGCCGCTTTACGCGGTGTCCTTTTCCGGCTTCTACCTCGCCATGTTCGCGATCCTCGCCGCGCTGATCCTGCGGCCGGTCGGGTTCAAGTATCGCTCGAAACGCGAAAGCGCGCGCTGGCAGCGCAACTGGGACTGGGCGCTGTTCATCGGCGGCTTCGTGCCCTCGCTGATCTTCGGTGTCGCGGTCGGGAACCTGCTGCTGGGGGTGCCCTTCCGGCTGGGCTCGGACCTGCGCATCTTCTACGACGGCGGCTTTTTCGGCCTGCTCAGCCCGGTCGCCGGGCGGGCGCGCCGCTTCGGCCGCTGGGCGGCCATGGCCACCGTGCTGCTTTACGCGGCGGGCGGGCTGGCGCTGTGGCTGTTCGTGGACGGCGATCGCATCGCCGGGGCCGTCGACCCGAACGGGCCGTCGAACCCGCTGGCCAAGACGGTCGAACTCGCGCCCGGCGCCTGGTTTGCCAATTACGCCGCGCATTCCTGGATGCTGGCAGCCCCGGCCTTCGGCTTCCTGGGCGCGCTTGGCGTGCTGTGGTCGCTGAAAACCGGGCGCGAGGTCCGCACGCTTTTTCTGAGCAAGCTGGCGATCTTCGGCATCATCTCCTCGGTGGGGCTGTCGATGTTCCCCTTCATCCTGCCCTCCTCGGTCATGCCGGGGGCGAGCCTCACGGTCTGGGACGCCTCGTCCAGCCACCTGACGCTGTTCATCATGCTGGTCTGCACCGGGATCTTCCTGCCGATCATCGCGACCTACGCCGCCTGGGCCTACAGGGTGCTGTGGGGCAAGGTCGAGGAAAAGGAACATCACCGGGGGCGGCCACGCTTACTGAAAGGACAACAACGCAATGTGGTATTTCGCATGGATCCTGGGCCCGCCGCTGGCCGTCACCTTCGCGGTGCTGAACGCGATGTGGTTCGAGATGATGGAGGACAAGGCCGCCGCCGGGCAGGACAGCGAAAGCGCCTGAACGGGAGATGAGCCTGGCCCGGACGCCGCGGCACGCGCGTCCGGGCCCCTTTCTCCGGGCCCCTTTCTCCGGGCCCCTTTCTCCGGGCCCCTTTCTCCGGGCCCCTTTCTCCGGGCCCCTTTCTCCGGGCCCCTTTCTCCGGGCCCCTGCGTCCGGGGCCCGTTATGATCGGCCCCCGTCCGGCAGCCCGGACTGCCCGCCCCTCCAGGGCCGCACAAACGACAAGGCCGCCCGGCAAGGGCGGCCTTTCCTTTCATGTCGCCCCGAGGCGGGATCAGAAGCTCAGCACCGTGGTGTTCTCGGCGATCAGTTCAGCGGCCATCGCATCGGGCTTGGCCGGCGTCACACCCTCCAGCAGCACCGAGGCATCCGCGCCCTTGCCGGGCAGGTAGATGGCGCAGACCTGCACCTTGACGCCGTTCTTCTCGATCATCTGCTGCATCAGGCCCTGCGGGCTGGCACCTTGCGGCGGCTGGCCGGCGGTCGCGGTCTCGGGCGCCTCCTTCAGCGCCATGTCGCCGGCGGGGCCGCATAGCAGGATCTGCGCCTCGGCCCCCTTGGCCACGGCGTTCATGGTCAGCACCATCGCCATCAGCTGGGTCTGCGGCTCGGGCGCGGTCAGGATGGTCACGAGCTTGCGCCCCTCCTGGGCCGAGGCGGGCAGCGCGGCCGCAAGGACAAGAGCGGAAGCGGCGAGCAGGGATTTCATCGGATTCTCCTGATGCAAGGTGCAATAATACGCATTTGCGTATATTTCATCCGGCAATCCGCCGGGCAGCGGCTTATTGTCGCCCCACCCGCGGCCCGGATCGACCGATACCGGTCCGGCCACCGCACCGCGACCGCCGCCGACCCTGGCGATGCCCGCCACATGGGTTGCCCCGCCGTGCCGGGCCGCATTCGATGCCGGTCCCGCACGCCGGTTCCGCGCCGGACAGGCCGCGGTGCAAGAAACTGGCATGGCTCGCCCGTCGTGCTATGATCGGGGAACTTGCCGAGCCAGTTTGGGAACCATGCCATGTGCGAAGTCTTCTCCCGCCAGGATCCGCGCCGCTATCAGCCGACGACCCGCAAGCTGCGGCTGAACGGGCAAAGCACCTCGATCCGGCTGGAACAGGCCTTCTGGGACATCCTGGACGAGATCGCCGCCGGCGAGGGCATGGCCACGCCCGCCTTCCTGTCCACGCTGCAATCCGAAGTGCTGCAGCTGGGTGGCGAGCCGGTGAATTTCACCTCGCTTTTGCGCTGCGCCTGCCTGGTGCAGCTGGAATTGCGCGGCCGCGGCGCGCAGGATTTTCGCAAGGCCGCGCAGCAGGTGGCGCAGGCCGCCTGATCGCGGCATCGCGCAAGAAATCCGCCGCGTGGTAGCATGATGCTACCCGCGGGGCCGGCGTCCTTCCGATACTGGTGCAAAGACCGGAAAGGAAAGCCGCATGGCCAAGATGATTCATTCGATGATCCGCGTGCTGGACGAGGCGCGCTCGCTGGCCTTCTACAAGGCCGCCTTCGGCCTGGAACCGGTCGAGCGGCTGGATTTCGACAGCTTCACCCTAGTCTACCTGGCCAATGCCGAAAGCAGCTTCGAGCTGGAGCTGACCATCAACAAGGGCCGCGAGCAGCCCTATGAGCTGGGCGACGGCTACGGCCATCTGGCCGTCTCGGTCGAGGATGTCGCGGCCGAACACCGGCGGCTGACCGATCTGGGCCTGGCCCCGCGCAAGCTGGTCGATTTCGCCCCCGGCGGCGAGGTCATCGCCCGCTTCTTCTTCATCAAGGACCCGGACGGCTACGAGATCGAGGTGCTGCAACGCGGCGGCCGGTACCTCTAGGCAGGCGGCCCGCCGGGAGGGGCGGGCCAACCAACTCAGGGAGGAGCAAATGACTGTCATCCACAAATCCCCCTCTGGCAGCGATGTCAGGGGGCTGACCCGGCGCGGCCTGCTGGCGCGCGCCATGGCGGCGGGGGCGACCTTCGTGGTCGGCTCGGGCTTCGTCGCCGCCCGCGACGCGGCCTGGGCGGTCGAGACCGCGGCGCTGAAGCCCGAGACCATGGCGGTGCTGATCCAGATGGCCCGCGACATCTATCCGCATGACCGCATCGCCGACCGCTTCTATGCCATCGCCGTCAAGACGCATGACAATCCCGAACAGGCGCCGATGATCGAGGAAGGCGTGGCGGGGCTGAACCTGGTCGCCCAGGCCCAGGGCTTCGACACCTACCTGGCCGCGGGCTGGGAAAAGGACCGCGTCGCCATGCTGCGCCTGATCGAGCACACGCCCTTCTTCCAGACCGTGCGCGCCGGGCTGGTGACGGGCCTATACAACCAGAAGGAGGTCTGGCCGGTCTTTGGCTATGAGGGCGAGAGCTTTTCGCAGGGCGGCTATATCGAGCGCGGCTTCAACGACATCGACTGGCTGTGAGGGAGGCGGAGATGGCTGACAATGTAGCGAAATTCGGACATGACGACGCCTCGGTCGTGGTGGTGATCGGCACCGGCTCGGGCGGCGGCGTGCTGGCCAACGAACTGGCGCAAAGGGGCGTCAAGGTCGTGGCGCTGGAGGCGGGCGGGCGCTACCTGCCCGAGGATTACATCAACGACGAATGGGACAGTTTCGCGCAGCTGAGCTGGGGCGACATGCGCACCACCTCGGGCGACTGGCGGGTAGCGCGGGACTTTGCCAACCTGCCGGCCTGGATCGTCAAGGCGGTCGGCGGCACCTCGATCCACTGGGCCGGTGCATCGCTGCGCTTCCAGGAACACGAGTTCAAGGCGCTGACGACCTATGGCCCGGTCGATGGCGCCAGCCTGCTGGACTGGCCGATCACCCTGGCCGAGCTGGAGCCCTATTACGACCTGGCCGAGAAGAAGCTGGGCGTCACCCGCACCAACGACCTGCCCGGCCTGCCGGGGAACAACAATTACCTGGTGTTTGAAAAGGGCGCCAAGGCCCTGGGCTACAGCCAGGTCTCGACCGGCCGCATGGCGATCAATTCGGTCGATTACGACGACCGCATGGCCTGCCAGCAGACCGGCTTCTGCTTCCAGGGCTGCAAATGGGGCGCGAAATGGTCGGCGGCCTATACCGACATCCCGCGCGGCGAGGCGACCGGCAACCTAGAGGTCCGCGACCATTGCCACGCCACCCGGATCGAGCATGACGAGGACGGCAAGGTCACCGGCGTGCGCTATATCGACCGCGACGGGACCGAGCAGTTCCAGCGCGCCCGCATCGTCGCCGTCGCCGGCAACTCGATCGAAAGCCCGCGGCTGCTGCTGGCCTCGGCCTCGGAGCGGTTCCCGGACGGGCTGGCGAACAGTTCGGGCCAGGTCGGGCGCAACTACATGCGCCACACCACCGGCTCGGTCTATGCGATCTTCGAACGCCCGGTGCGGATGTGGCGCGGCACCACCATGGCCGGCATCGTCCAGGACGAGGCGCATCACGACCCCGCCCGCGGCTTCGTCGGCGGCTATGAGCTGGAGACGCTGTCGCTGGGCATCCCCTTCATGGCGGCCTTCATGGATCCCGGCGGCTGGGGGCGCGAGTTCACCTCGGCGCTGGACAGCTATGAAAACATGGCCGGCATGTGGATCGTGGGCGAGGATCTGCCGCAGGAAACCAACCGCATCACCCTGAACCGCGGCGAAAAGGACCGATTCGGGCTGCCGGTGCCGAACGTGCATTACGACGACCACCCCAATGACATCGCCATGCGCAACCATGCCTATGCCGTGGGCGAGCGGATCTATCGCGCGGCGGGCGCAACGCGGATTCTGCCGACGCCGCCCTACCCGTCCACGCATAACCTGGGCACCAACCGCATGTCGGAAAACCCGCGCGACGGGGTGGTGAACAAATGGGGCCAGTCCCATGACATCCCGAACCTGTTCGTCTCGGACGGTTCGGTCTTTACCACCTCGGCAGCCGAGAACCCGACCCTGACCATCGTCGCGCTGGCGATCCGGCAAGCGGAACATATCGCCGCCGAGATGGAAAAGGGCGCGCTGTAAGCCCTGCGCCCCGCCCGCCAGGGGCAGGGCCTGTCGGCCTGCCTAGCTGGCGGGCCGCGCCTTCGCCGGGCTGGCATTGGGCAGCTCGATATTGATCTCGAGGCTGGACAGATCGTCGCTGCGCTCAAGCTTGATGTCGACCGCATCGCCGTCGATTTCCATGTGCCGGCGCACCACCTCGAGGATGTCGCGCTGCAACAACGGCAGAAAGTCCGGGCTGGTCGTCCCGCTGGAACGCTCATGCGCAAGCAGGATCTGCAGGCGCTCCTTGGCGGTTTGCGCCGAACTGGGCTTTCGCTGACGGAATGAGAAACCGAACATGTCAGGCCGTCCGTCCCAGAAGCCTCTGGAAGAAGCCGCGGCGCTGGTCGCCGGGGCTCACCCGCATCTCGATCTGCTCGCCGACCAGCCGGCCGACGGCGTCCAGATAGGACTTGCCCGCCGGCGATTTCTCGTCCAGCGAGACCGGCGTGCCCTCGTTCGAGGCCTTCAGGACCGAGGTGCTTTCCGGGATGATGCCCAGCAGCGGGATGGCCAGGATTTCCAGCACGTCCTCGACGCTCATCATGTCACCGTTGGCCGAGCGGGCCTGGTCGAAGCGGGTCAGCAGCAGCTGCGCCTTGACCGCGCTGCCGTCGCCCTTTTCGGCCAGCGCCGTCTTGGAGTTCAGCAGACCCAGCACCCGGTCGCTGTCGCGCACGGACGAGACCTCGGGGTTCGTCACCACCACGGCCTCGTCGGCGTAATACATCGCCAGATGCGCGCCACGCTCGATCCCCGCCGGGCTGTCGCAGACGATATAGTCGAACTCCTCGCGCAGCTCGTCCAGCACCGCCTTGACGCCTTCCTTGGTCAGCGCGTCCTTGTCGCGGGTCTGCGAGGTCGGCAGGACATACAGGTTTTCAAGCCGGCGGTCCTTGATCAGCGCCTGCTTCAGCTTGGCGTCGCCCTGGATGACGTTGATGAAGTCGAAGACCACGCGGCGTTCGCAGCCCATGATCATGTCCAGGTTGCGCAGGCCCACGTCGAAATCGATCACGGCCGTCTTGTGGCCGCGCATGGCAAGCCCCGCGGCGATGGCGGCAGAGGAGGTCGTCTTGCCGACGCCGCCCTTGCCGGAGGTGACTACGATAACCTTGCTCACGAGCGTTTCCTTTCTCATGGGTTATTTGAGGGACTCGATGCGCAGCACCTCGCCCTGAAGATAGACCTGGACGTATTGCCGCGGCGTGTCGGCCCCCAGGTTCTCGCTGGTGCGGTAAAGCCCGGCAATGGCCAGCAGCTCGGCATCAAGCGCATGGCAGAAGATGCGGGCCGAATCGTCGCCGTTGACGCCGGCCAGCGCCCTGCCGCGCAGCCGGCCATAGATGTGGATGTTGCCGGCCGCGATCACCTCGGCCCCGGAACTGACCGAGCCGACGACGATCAGGTCGCCGCGATCGGCAAAGACCGTCTGCCCCGAGCGCACGGGCTGCGAGATCAGGCGGTTCGCCGGCTCTTTCGGCGCCGGCGCGGGGGGCGGTTCGGGGCGGCTGCCCTGGCGCGAGACGCGCTCCAGCGCCGCGTCGCGCCCGCCGGGCAACGAGATCAGCCCGGCCTCGGCCGCGGCCTGCGCCTGCGCGGGCGTACCGCTCTGGATGCCAAAGACCGACAGCTTGCGCCGGCGCAGCTCGGCGGTCAGCTGCATCAGATCCTGGGCCCGGTCCAGCCCCTCGGCCTGCTCCAGGTCGATGACCAGCGGCGCATTGTCGAAAAACAGCGGCGTCTGGTTCAGCCGCGCCTCCAGCGCCTCGAAAAAGGCACGGTCCGGCCGGCCGCTCAGATGCAGCGCGATGGCCGTGAAGGTGCGGCCGCGGATCTGTAAAGGCTTCACGGTCGCCACGGCCTGCACCGCGCTCTTGCCGGATTGCATCTGTCTGCTCGGTCCCGCTCTGTTCTTCGTATCGGACGGGCTTGACCCGCCCGTTCCCTGGGCCATCTTCCTAATACGTCCGGGCCGCAGCGTCCATCGGCATCTGCCGCGCCGGCCGCCTTCGGCGGAACCGTGCGCAGCGATGATGCAGCCACCACCCCTTTCCGGCCACGGGAACATTCCCCGGCGGCGGGGGGTTCGGTTCGCGGATAACGCATGGGAAAAAGGAAGGCGGGATGTTCGCAGATCGCACGGATGCCGGCAGACAGCTTGGCGCCGCATTGTCCGGGCACCGGGGCGAGCCGCTGCTGGTCCTGGCGCTGCCGCGCGGCGGGGTGCCGGTCGGGCTCGAGGTGGCAAGGGTGCTGGACGCGCCGCTGGACGTCATCCTGGTGCGCAAGCTCAGGGCGCCGGCGCATCCCGAACTGGCCATCGGCGCCATCGTGGACGGCGCGCCGCCGCAATTGCTGCTCGACGACCAGCTCGTCGCCGCGACCGGGGCGACGCAGGATCACATCGCCGCCGAAAAGGCCCGGCAGCTGCGCGAGATCGAGCGCCGGCGCCAGGCCTATCGCGGCGGCCGGCCGGCGCCCGAGACCTGGGGCCGGACGGTGATCGTCGTCGATGACGGCATCGCCACCGGCGCCACCATGCGCATCGCCCTGAAGGCGCTGGCGCGGTCCGGCGCGGCCAGGGTGATCGTCGCCGTCCCCGTCGCGCCGCCCGACGTGCTGGAGAAGATCCGCGCCGAGGCCGACGAGGTCGTCTGCCTGCGCACGCCCGAGCCGTTCCACGCCGTCGGCCTGCATTACCACGACTTCGACCAGACCAGCGACGAGGAGGTGGTCCGCGCCCTGGCCGAGGCCGACCGCAACCGGGCCTGAACCTCGCCCGCGCCGCCGCCGGCCGGCAGCGGGATTGCACATTGCCGTCATGTGGCGCTAAATCCCCGCCGGACAGCGGAAGGGATTCAGCATGAAACACGTCTTTGCCGCGGCGCTTCTCTGCGCCGCCGTCGCCGCGCCTTCGTTCGCGCAGGAGATCAAGATCGGCTACGCCCTGGCCGAGGACAGCCATTACGGCGCCGGCGCCAAGGCCTTCGAGGCCTCGCTCAAGGAAAGCCTGGGCGACCAGTTCAGCTTCCGCCACTTCCCGTCCTCGGGCCTGGGCGGCGAGCGCGAGGTGCTGGAGGGGCTGCAGCTCGGCACCGTCGAGATGACCATCGCCTCGGACGGCACGCTGACCAATTTCGTCCCCGAGGTCGGCGTCCTGGGCGTGCCCTTCCTGCTGCGCGACAAGGACCATGCCCGCAAGGTGCTGGACGGCGAGATCGGCCAGGAGATGCTGGCCAAGTTCGAGCCCGCCGGCCTGCACGCGCTGGCCTGGGGCGAGCAGGGCTTCCGCCACATCACCAGCAATCGCGGCGCGGTCGAGGCGCCCTCGGACCTGAACGGGCTCAAGATCCGCACCATGGAGAACCCGGTGCATATCGAGGCGTTCCGCGCCCTCGGCGCCGCCCCCACCCCCATGGCCTGGCCCGAGGTGATCGGCGCGCTGGAACAGGGCGCCATCGACGGGCAGGAAAACCCGCTCTCGGTGATCGTCTCGGCCAAGCTGAACGAGGTACAGAAATACCTGACCCTGGACGGCCACGTCTATTCCTCGACCATCATCCTGGTCTCGCCCGCGCTGTGGAACGGGCTGGACGACGCGCAGAAGGCGGCGTTCGAGAAGGCGGCGAAGGACGCGGTCGTCGCGATGCGCGCCTATGTCGACGAGGTCGATGCCTCGGGCGTTGCCGCGATGAAGGATGCCGGGATGCAGGTGAACGAGCTTTCGCCCGAGCAGAAGGCCGCCTTCCGCGAGGCGCTGGCCGGACCCTACCAGCAATATGAGGCCCAGTTCGGCAAGGAGCTGATGGACCGCATCCAGGCGGTCGAGTAAGCCGCGATGCGCCGGATCGAACGCGCCTTCGTCACGCTGAACGGTGCCGTGCTGGTGCTGGGACTGGCCGTCATGGCGGCCATCCTGGGCTGGAACGTCGCCGGTCGCTACCTGACCGGCAATTCGCTGACCTGGGCGGACGAGGTGGCGCGTTACTCGATGATCTGGCTGACCTTCCTGGGCAGCGGGCTGGCGCTGCGCCATGGCGCCCATGCCGCCATCACCAATGCCCAGGACGCGCTGCCCACGCGGGGCCAGCTTGCCCTGCGCGGGCTGATCCTGCTGGTGCTGTTCGGCTTTTTCGGCTTCATGGTCTGGGTCGGCATCGACTACATGAACCGCATGGCGATCCAGCGGTCAGCGGCCTTGCAGGTGCCGATGAAATGGATCTATGCCGCGATGCCCGCCGGCTTCGCGCTGATGATCGTCCATCTGGCCCTGATCGCGCCGCAATACCTGCGCGCCGGCCTGCAGCATTCCGACGAGGCCGCCCTTGGTTGAGATCCTGATCGCCGCCTTCCTGATCCTGATGGTCATGGGGGTGCCCATCGCCTTCGCGCTGGCGATGGCGGCCTTCGCGGCGGTGGGCCTTGCCGGCCGCTATCCGCTGGTCGTGGTGGTGAAGGAGATGTTCACCGGCCTCGACAGTTTCCCGCTGCTGGCCGTGCCCTTCTTCATCCTGGCGGCCGAGATCATGTCCACCGGGGCGATCTCGCGCATGCTCTTGCGCTTTGCCTCGCAATTCGTCGGCCACCTGCGCGGGGGGCTGGGTTACGCCAATATCCTGACCGGCACGCTGTTTGCCGGCATTTCCGGCTCGGCGCTGGCCTCGGCGGCGGGGCCGGGGGCGATGATGGCGCGGATGATGGAGCGCAGCGGCTATTCCAAGGCCTATGCCGGGGCGCTGACGATTTCCGTGGCGGTGATCGACCCGATCATCCCGCCTTCGATCACCATGATCATCTATGCGCTGCAGGACCGCAACACCTCGGTCGGTTCGCTGTTCATGGCCGGCATCCTGCCCGGCCTGCTGATCGCGGGGCTGCTGGCCGGGGTGAACTGGTGGATCAGCCGCAAGCGCGGCTATCGCAGCGCCGAGCCGCGCCCGCCAATGGGCCAGATGGTCCGCAACAGCTTTGCCGCCCTGCCGGCGCTGCTGCTGATCGTGCTGATCGTCGGCGGCATCCGCGGCGGGGTCTTCACCCCCACCGAGGCCTCGGTCGTGGCGGTGTTCTATGCCATCGTCACCAGCGCCTTCGTCTATCGCGGCTTCACGCTGGCGGACCTGTGGGGGGCGTTCCTGCGCTCGGCCATCATGTCGGTGGCGGTGCTGATGATCCTGGCCGCCGCCCGCGCCTTCGCCTGGGTGCTGATCATCGAGGGCGTGCCGCAGGCCATGGCCGATGCGGTGATCGCCATGGACCTGTCGCCCATCGCCTTCCTCTTGATGGTGAACCTGCTTCTGCTGGTCTTCGGCATGTTCATGGACCCGCTGCCGGGGGTGATGATCCTGGTGCCGATCCTGGCGCCCATCGCCCACAGCCTCGGCATCGCCGCGGATCATTTCGCCATCATCGTCATCGTGAACCTGACCTTCGGGCTGATGACGCCGCCGGTCGGCGGGCTGATCTTCGTCGTGGCCTCGGCGACCCGGCAGAAGCCCTCGGCGCTGATCCGGGAACTGCCGCCCTTCTTCCTGGCCGCCATGGCCTCGCTGCTGATCCTGACCTTCGTTCCGGCCCTGTCCACCTGGCTGCCGCAGATCAGCGGCTTCGCCCGTTAGCGCGCTCATGTCGCAGTCGGCCCGCAGGGGCCGATTCCGGCTTGACCCGCCGCTCGTTGTGCTCAAGCATACATAACGAATGACATTGGCCGGGGGACGCCATGCGCAGGAATCGAACGATACCGAAAACCCATCCGCCGGGTCTCGGCGGGCTGGTCGCGTCGATGCTGGTGATCGGCCTGACCTCGGCCGGGGCGCTTTACAGCCTCTAGGCCGGCGGCGGGGCACGGGCGAAAGCCCGGCCTATCTTACTGACGAGCAACCATTTTCAAGCGTCCGATGCGACCGCGCACGGATGGCTGGCCGGCCAGATGCCGCGCCGGGGCGAATTTTTCCGGGAACCTTCTTTGATTTTTCACAGTTCTGTGGAAGATTGGACTGAGACATTTTGTCGCACAGGTTGCCCAGAAATGATCGATTCCGCGAAAGAAACCGATCGTCCCAAGCACCGCAAGCGGGATGAAGTCATCGCCTTCCTGATCCTTGCCGTGGTGATCTGGCCGATCCTGTCGGTCGCGATCGTCGGCGGCTACGGCTTCCTGGTCTGGATGTCTCAGATCATCTTCGGACCCCCCGGACCCATGCATTAGATTTAGAGAGCGGCCATGCGCGAGCCAGACAGGACCCCCATCCAGCGACGCGACATTCTGACCGGAAAGCTGAAACAGGACAGCGGCGGGGAATCGCGTTTCCTGCACATCTCCAGCGCCATCGTCACCGCCCGGCCGGATCGCGCGGCCGACCTGGCCCGGCATTTCGCCACCCTGCCCGGAACCGAGGTCCATGCCGTCCAGGGCGCCAAGATCGTCCTGGTGCTGGAGGGCGCCTCGGTGGGCGAGATCGGCAGCCGCATGGCGGCAATCTCGGTGATGGAGGGCGTGTTCTCGGCCAACCTGGTCTTTGAACAGATCCTTCCCGCCGATGAGAGGGAGGCACTGTCATGACCATTTCCCGGCGCGATCTGCTCAAGGCGCAGGCGGCGGGGATCGCCGCCATGGCCGCCAATATCCCGCTGTCCTCGCAGGCCCAGCCGGTGCCCGGCGGTGTCGAATCGCTGCAAATCACCTGGTCCAAGGCGCCCTGCCGCTTTTGCGGCACCGGCTGCGGCGTCATGGTGGGTGTCAAGGAGGGGCGCGTGGTCGCCACCCATGGCGACCTGCTGGCCGAGGTGAACCGCGGCCTGAACTGCGTCAAGGGCTATTTCCTGTCCAAGATCATGTATGGCGCCGACCGCCTGACCCAGCCGCTGCTGCGCAAGAAGGACGGCGTCTATGCCAAGGACGGCGAGTTCACCCCGGTCAGCTGGGAGGAGGCTTTCGACACCATGGCCGCCCAGGCCAAGCGGGTGCTCAGGGACAAGGGGCCGACCGCGCTCGGCATGTTCGGTTCCGGCCAGTGGACCATCTTCGAGGGCTATGCCGCGACCAAGCTGATGCGGGCAGGCTTCCGGTCGAACAACCTCGACCCCAATGCGCGGCATTGCATGGCCTCGGCGGCCTATGCCTTCATGCGCACCTTCGGCATGGACGAGCCGATGGGCTGCTATGACGATTTCGAGGCGGCGGACGCCTTTGTCCTCTGGGGCTCGAACATGGCCGAGATGCATCCGATCCTGTGGACGCGGGTGGCGGACCGGCGGCTGGGCCATCCGCATGTGAAGGTGGCGGTGCTGTCCACCTTTACCCATCGCAGCTCGGACCTGGCCGATATTCCCATCGTCTTCAAGCCCGGCACCGACCTGGCGATCCTGAACTACATCGCCAATCACATCATCCAGACCGGCCGGGTGAACCGCGATTTCGTCGATCGCCACACCACCTTCGTCGCCGGCGCGACCGGCATCGGCTACGGCCTGCGCGACGACGACCCACGCGAGATGGCTGCGCGCACGGCCGAGGATCCGGCGGCGACCACGCCCTCGACCTTCGAGGAATTCGCCGAGCTGGTCAGCGAATACACGCTGGACAAGGTCTCGGAACTCAGCGGCGTCGAGCCGGGCTTCCTGGAGCAGCTGGCCGAGCTTTACGCCGATCCCGACCGCAAGGTCATGTCCTTGTGGACCATGGGCTTCAACCAGCATGTGCGCGGCGTCTGGGCCAACCAGATGGTCTATAATCTCCATCTGCTGACCGGAAAGATCTCGGAACCGGGCAACAGCCCGTTCTCGCTGACCGGCCAGCCCTCGGCCTGCGGCACGGCGCGCGAGGTGGGCACCTTCGCCCATCGCCTGCCCGCCGACATGACCGTCACCAATCCCGAACACCGCAAGCATGCCGAGGAGATCTGGCGCATCCCCCATGGCGTGATCCCCGAGCAGCCGGGGCTGCATGCGGTGGCGCAGGACCGGGCGCTGCATGACGGCACGCTGAACTTCTACTGGATCCAGGTGAACAACAACCTGCAAGCCTCGCCCAACAACGACGGCGAGGCCTGGCCGGGCTATCGCAACCCGGACAATTTCATCGTTGTCTCGGATGCCTATCCCACGGTGACGGCCCTGGCCGCCGACCTGATCCTGCCCGCCGCCATGTGGGTCGAGAAGGAGGGCGCCTATGGCAATGCCGAGCGGCGCACCCATGTCTGGCATCAGCTGGTCGAGGCGCCGGGCGAGGCGCGCTCGGACCTGTGGCAGATGATGGAATTCTCGAAACGCTTCACCACCGACGAAGTGTGGCCCGAGGAGATCCTGGCCGCCAACCCGAACTATCGTGGCCAGAGCCTGTTCGACGTGCTGTTCCGCAACGGCAGCGTGGACCGCTTCGACCTGTCGGAACTGAACCCCGATTACGCCAACCGCGAATCGAACGCATTCGGCTTCTACGTCCAGAAGGGCCTGTTCGAAGAATATGCCGCCTTCGGCCGCGGCCACGGCCACGACCTGGCCCCCTATGACACCTATCACGAGGTCCGCGGCCTGCGCTGGCCGGTGGTCGACGGCAAGGAAACGCTGTGGCGCTATCGCGAGGGGCTGGACCCCTATGTCGAGCCGGGCGCCGGCGTGCAGTTCTATGGCAACCCGGACGGCAAGGCGCGCATCATCGCCGTGCCCTACGAGCCACCGGCCGAACCGCCCGACGAGGAATACAACATCTGGCTGGTGACAGGCCGGGTGCTGGAGCATTGGCATTCCGGCTCGATGACCATGCGCGTGCCGGAACTTTACCGGGCCTTTCCCGGCGCCCGCTGCTTCATGAACCCCGAGGACGCCCGCGACATGGGCTTCAACCAGGGGGCCGAGGTGCGCATCGTCTCGCGCCGGGGCGAGATCCGCTCGCGCGTCGAGACACGCGGCAGGAACCGGATGCCGCGCGGCGTGGTCTTCGTGCCGTGGTTCGACGCCAGCCAGCTGATCAACAAGGTGACGCTGGACGCCACCGATCCCATTTCCAAACAGACGGATTTCAAGAAATGCGCGGTCAAGATCCTTCCCGTCTGATCCGGCCCGCCGCCATGGCCGGCCTTTTGCTGTTCGCGCTGGTCGGCGCCGCCCTGCCGCAGGCCGAGCCGGCGGTGCAGATCGTGCCGCCCTTGACCGGCTGGGCCGAGCCGATGTCCGAGGGCCAGATCCCGCCGCTCGGCCGGCCGATCACCGACGACGTGCGCCGGATGCGCAACTATCCCGAACAGCCGCCGGTGATCCCGCATTCCATCGACGGCTACCAGCTGACGGTGAACACTAACCGCTGCATGGATTGCCACAAGCCGCAGTTCACCGAGGGCTCGGGCGCGCCGATGATCAGCGTCACGCATTTCCAGGACCGCGACGGGCAGGTGCTGACCGACGTGACGCCGCGGCGCTATTTCTGCACCGCCTGCCACGTCCAGCAGACCGATGTGCAGCCGCTGGTGCCGAACCAGTTCCGCGACGGCTATCGCCACGCCGGGGGCCCGTGACATGGGCTGGATCAGGGCAAGCATCCGCTGGATCTGGGGCCGGGTCACCTGGTTCTGGCGCGTCATCAGCCGTCCCAGCAGCTTTCTCAGCATCGGCTTCCTGACGCTGGGCGGCTTCATCTGCGGCGTGATCTTCTGGGGCGGGTTCAATACCGCGCTGGAAATCACCAATACCGAGAAATTCTGCACCAGCTGCCACGAGATGCGCGACAACGTCTATCAGGAGCTGATGCCGACGGTGCATTTCTCGAACCGCTCGGGGGTCCGGGCCAGTTGTCCCGACTGCCACGTCCCGCATGAATGGACCGACAAGATCGCCCGCAAGATGCAGGCCTCCAAGGAGGTCTGGGGCAAGATCTTCGGCACCATCAGCACGCGCGAGAAATTCCTGGAAAAGCGGCTGGAACTGGCCAAGCACGAATGGGCGCGGCTCAAGGCCAACGATTCGCTGGAATGCCGCAACTGCCACGCGGCGGTGGCGATGGATTTCACCAAGCAGACCCGCCGCGCGGCCCAGATCCACGAGCGTTACCTGATCTCCGGCGAAAAGACCTGCATCGACTGCCACAAGGGCATCGCGCATCAGCTGCCCGACATGACCGGGATCGAGCCCGGCTGGCTGGAACCGCCCGAACTGCGCGGCGAAGAACAGGCCTGGCTGGGCGGCGGCGCCGAGGCCGTCCACCGCTATCTCGCCACCGTCGAGACGCGCTAGGGTCGGCTCGGGCGCCTGCCCCTCGGCCGCTGGGCCTGCCCGCAAAAGGGCGGCTGAAGCGGGACATCCGATCTGAAGCCCAGGGACATCAGATCCGGCAGGAAGTCTTTTCTGCCCGCTTGATCCTCAATCCGCCGCCCCATCGTTATCGTTCGCCCCGAACGCGGCGGCGATCCCGGCCGTCACACCACCGCCTTCGAAATTCCATTCGTGATAGCACGTGTTGCGATCCATCGGCCGATCCCGTAAGCGGCAGTTCTGATGTCGGGTAACAGCGGCACCTGCCGCTGCGACCGGCGAGGCCGCTCTCTCGACTCGGGGCGGCGGCGCGGCTAGAGTGGGGGCATGACCATGCGTATTCCCCTATGCAAGAGCCGGTGCGGCACCGGTTTGCTGCTGACGCGCCAGCTGCCCCGGACAGGGGCGCGCTTGCGCTGACCTCGCGTCCGGGGCTTTCCTGATCCAGAAATTCGACCGCTGCTCCGCCCCCCCCCGCGGCGGCCCCGGCGGGTCATGACATGACTGAAGGAGCCGACATGGCCAGAACATCGCGACCGCCAGTCACCATCGCCAGCGATACGCTCGACCGGCTCGAACGCCTTGCCGAAGGGGCGATGGCGCGCAATCCCGACCTTGCCGACCGGCTGCTGACCGAACTGGCCCGCGCCCGCGTCCTGCCGCCCGAGCGGATGCCCGAGGATGTCGCCGGCATCGGCAGCGCCGTCACCTTCCGCGACGAGACCACCGGGCGCGAGCAGACCGTGGTGCTGGCCTGGCCCGAGGATGCCGACATCGCCGCCGGCCGCGCCTCGGTGCTGACGCCCATCGGCGTGGCGCTGATCGGCCTGCGGGCCGGCGCGCGCTTTCCCTGGGACACCCGCGCGGGCGAAACGCGCGAACTGACCGTGCTGGCGGTCGGCCGCGCCGATCCGGTGACCCCGGCGGCATAGGGGCTTGGCGATGCGACGGGACCGGTTCTGCCCGGATCGCGGCCCTGCGCCGCGGCTCGGCCTGCCGCATCCCTCGGCGATCTTTCCGCTGCTGATCGGTTTCAGGGCCAACAATGTGCCGGGGTTGTCCGCGCGCTGAACGCCGGACAACCCCAGGCCATTTTCCGAAACCGTCACGCAACCACCGGGAGGCCCTGGCCTGCCCGATGTCGGGGATCGATCATGCCCATCTGGAACACCCTGGCCCGCGCCGGCACGGCGGCGGGCGATGAAATCCTGCTGCGCCAGCGCGGCGCAATTTACGAGATCCGCTTCAACGGCCTGGAGCTGATGTCCAACCTCAACCACCAGTCCGAGACCGTGCTGGCCGAGCGCAGCCTGCGCCTGCATGGCCGGCCCGGCGCCCGCGTGCTGATCGGCGGGCTCGGCATGGGCTTCACCCTGCGCGCGGCGCTGGAATTGCTGGGCCCCGCCGCGCAGGTCACGGTCTGCGAACTGATCCCCCAGATCGCCGGCTGGAACCGCGACCGCATCGGCCATCTGGCCGGCCACCCGCTGCGCGACCCGCGCGTCAGCCTGCGCATCGCGGATGTGATGGCGGTGCTGGCAGAGCCCCGCGCCGGTTTCGACGTGATCCTGATGGATACCGATAACGGGCCGGATTTCACCGTGCGCCCCGAAAACGGCCGGCTTTACGGCAAAGGCGGCCTTGCGGTGCTGCGCCGGGCGCTGCGGCCGGACGGCATCGCCGCCTTCTGGTCGGCCACCGCCTCGGACCCGTTCGAGCGGGTGCTGGACGCCCAGCCCTGGCATTGGCGGCGCGACGACATCCAGCTGGTCGGCGGGCGGGTCGATGCCTTCCACCACATCTACCTGGCCTCGGCCGAGGCCGGGCGGATCGGCCTGCGGGCCCCGGCCCGCGCGCTGCCGGCGCTGGCGCTGTCCTGACCCTGGCCGCAGGGCATCCGGTCCGCCGCCAGCCGGATGCCCTGTTCGCGCAGCGCGGCGTCGATCAGGCTCACGACCTCGTTGCGGCAGGCCAGTTCGCGGTCGTGCTGCGGCACCCAGTATTTCACCCGATAGGTGATGCCGGCGGGACCGTAATCCGTCACCTGCACCTCGGGCGGCTTGCCGGCCGAGATCATGCGCGCCGCGGCGGCGGCCGCGGCGATCAGCCGGCCGGCCTCGGCCACCGGCAGGTCTGCGGGTAGGGTCAGTTCGGCATGGTCGCGGTATTCCTGCCGCGGCGCGCTGAAATTGGTGATCCGCCGCGACGAGATCTGGCTGTTGGGCAGGATGACATAGGTGCTGTCGCGGCTGACGAGGCGCGTGGTGCGCCAGCCGATCTCCTGCACCTTGCCTTCGGCCAGGGTCTCGATGCGCACCCAGTCGCCGATGCGGAACGGCGCCTCGATCCCCATCGCCAGCCCCGAGAACACGTCGGCCACCGCATTGCGGATGGCAAAGCCCAGCACCGCCAGCACCAGGCCCGAGCCGGTCAGGATCCCCGACAGATCCTGGCGGAAGAACAGCGACAGGCTGGCCAGCGTGGCCACGGCCAGCAGCCCGAACCACAACAGGTCCAGCAGCACCTTGGGCACCGGGCGCCGGCCCTTGCGGCGGCGCAGCAGGCGCCGGGCGGCCAGCCCATGCGCCAGGCGCGCCCCGGCAAAGCAGGCCACGGAAAAGCCCGCGTTGCGCAGCGGCCCCGCCCAAAGCTGCAAGGCGAAAAGGTCGGGATGGCGCCGCGCCAGCGGCTCGACCAGGGTGGCGGCGGCCAGCGCCAGGGCGACGACCACAGCCAGCCGCCACAGCAGGCCCATGGCCGGGGCTTCATCTTTCGCCATCGTCGCCCCCCTTTGCGCCCTTGCGCCGCGGCAGGCGGCGCGGCTCGGGCACCGAGAACGGCAAGGGAAACGGAGCGCGGCAGATCGGACATCGCCGGGCGGCAGCCCTGGGAACATCCTCGCCGCAATGCGGGCAGATCGCCGGCAGAAGGGCGCGCAGCATGACGGAACCTCTTGGGAAAACGGGCTGGATTCAGCTTGACCCCGGCCAGCCGTCCACGCCTTGCGTGTCAACGGGGCCGGGGCAAGCCATGCGCCTGTTCAAGGCGCAGGGCGTATCTGTCCAAGCCGAAGCCCTGCAAGACGAAACCCCATGCGCAAAACCCAAGGGCCCCAAGGGGCCAGCCTAGACATGGCCTTTGTTTTCCTGCTTTCAAGCCTCTGGACGCAGGCACCCCGCCCGATGCCGGCCGCATCGCCGCGGCGCTGGCTCGGACCCGCCGCGATCCGGGACCGCGGCGATCCGCGCATGGTCCGGGATGTCGCGCTGCGGCCGCAGCCGTCCCGCGGTCCCTGTCGCGCAACGGCCGGGGGTCGGCCTGAGGCGGCCATGTCACCGCGATGGGCGGGCGATGCCAGGCAGGCCGCATCGCGCCCGGGATGGGACCGCAACCACAGGGGATGCCGGCGATGACCGGCAGCCAGCGGGTCCACGCCTCGGAATATCCGGTCGCAGGCCGGCGCGCATCGGCTTCTGGTCGACCTGGACGGCGATGGCACGGCCGAGCTGACGATCGAGCTGGGCGGGCTGGAGCAGTTGAACGCCTCGGACCTGCTTCTCTAGCCTTGGCCGAGGCGAAGGTCCGCCCGATCCGGATGTTCCTCTCGGCAGACCAGACCTCCGACTATATCGGGGCGCGGGCGCTCCTGTCGTCTATCCCACGGGCCGGGGCGCTGCTCGGGGAGCGGGGCTAGGATGCCGACGGGTTCCGCAACGCGCTGATCGAGACGGGCATTTCACCCTGCATCCCCTCCCGCACCGGTCGCAAGATACCAATCCCGCACAACGCCGACCTCTACCGCCAACGCCGCAGGATTGAGAACATGTTCGCCAGACTGAAGGACTGGCGGCGCAGCGCAGCCCGCTACGATCGCCGCCCCATCCTGTTTCTCTCGGCCTGCGCCCTCGCCGCGACCGTCATCTATTGGTTGTGAGGCCTGACATAGGGACGAGCCCCCTTCCCGTTTGCCTTGGCATGCCGGGGATCCGTCCTGCTGTCCTGGCCTTCTGTTCCGGCCGCCCCGTCCGCTTGGGGCTTCACCTTTCGAGGAGCTTGCGGTGGTTTCTCTCGAGCAGGGCGAGGCCCGCCAGCATGAGGGCGAGGGCGAGGGCGACGACATAGGCCTGGCTGAGATAGCCGGCCTCGTAGGTGGGATAGAAGCCGCGCCGCATCAGCCCGGTGCAATGGATCAGCGGGTTGTACCACAGCAGGTTCTGCGCCTGGACCGGCATCATGTCGTAAAGGAAGATCACCCCCGAGATCAGGAACAGCGGCCGGGTCAGGATGTGCCAGACCCGCTCCCAGACCGGGAAGGCGTTCATCAGGTAGCAGTTCAGCACCCCCACCCCGGTGCCCAGCAGCGCCACCAGCAGCAGCGCCTCGAAGACCGAGGGCATGTCCACCGGCCCCGGCAGCTGATAGGCCAGGAAGATGCCGCCGATCACGATGGCGATCACCGCGACATGGGTCAGCGCGTTCAGCACCACCCGCGCCAGCAGCGCATCGAGGAAGGTCACGCTGGGATAGGCCAGCAAGGGCCGCGAGAAGCGGATCGAGGCGGCAGTCTTGTTGGCCAGGTCGGTGAACATGGCAAAGGGCAGGTAGCCGGTGGCATAGAACAGCGGGAAGTTCGAGCCGAGGCCGGGGCTGCGCAGCGCCATGCTGAACAGCACCGACAGAAGCGCCACGCCCAGCACCGGCTCGAGCACCGCCCAGACATAGCCGCCGGCCGAGCGGCCATAGCTGGTGGCCATCTCGCGCAGCATCAGCGCCACCACGGTGCGCGGCATGCGAAAGCGCGGCCCGTTGCGCGACGGGTGCTGCGGCCGGCGGACCCGCGGCGGGCGGGCTGCGCCGGCCTGGCCCTGGGGGCGGCGGATTTCTGGGGCGGTATCGGACATGTGAACGCAAACACTGGCCTGGACGGGCGGCAATATGTAACAACTGCGGCCGAAAGGTAAACCAGCGAAAGCGCAGCTGCCCGTGACCACCCCCTCCATACCGGCCGGCGACCAGGCCGGCCAGCCGGCCGAGCCGGCCAGCCGGGCGCCGGGCGCCGCCCCGCGGCCGGTCGAGGCCGCCGCGCCCCGGCCGGCCGCACCCGCATCGCAATCCACAACCCCGGCCGCAACCCCGGCCGCATCCCAGCCTGCAATCCAGCCCGCCTCCCAGCCCGCCCCAGGCGCCCGGCCCCGGCCCGGCCCGGCCCCCCGCCCCTTCCAGGGCCAGCAGGGCCTGGGCGCCCAGGCACGGATCCAGGCGCATATCCAGGCCCAGGCCCAGCCACAGGCACAGGCCCAATCGCGGGGCCAGGGGCCGGGCGACGCCGCGGCGGCGGGGACGCAGCCGCAGGCGCGGCCGCAAGAGCCGCCGCCAAGGCCGGCGGCAGGCAGCAGGCCGGGCCGGCCGCCCGCCGCCCCGGCCGGCCCGCAACAAGGCCCGCAACAGGATGGGCCGCAGGATCGGCGGGGCTCGGGCGGAAAGCCGCCGAGCGGCAGCCCCGCCCGGCCATCCGGCCCGCAACCCGGCCCGAAACCCGGCCCGCAAGCCCAGATCCCCGAATCCCATACCCCCGAATCCCGGAGCGCGACGATGGACCAGGACCGGCCTTCCCAGGAACCCGCCGGCCCGGCCGGCCGGCAGCAGGGCCCAGGATCGGGCCAGGCGGCGCAGAAGCCGCCCGCCGCCCCGGCCGGCCCGCAACAAGGCCCGCAACAAGGCCAACCATCGGGCCAGCCATCGGGCCAGCCATCGGGGCAAGGCGGGCCGGCGGCGCAGGATCGCCAGCCGGCCCCGGCCGCCTCCCAGGCGCAGCCCCAATCCAGGGCCCCATCCCAGGCTCCATCCCAGGCCGGCCCCCAGCCGCAAGCCCAGGCCAGGCCGCCGGCGCTGCGCCCGCAAGGCCAGCCGATCCCGGTCCGGCCCATGCCGCCTGCCGCGCCCCCTGCCTCCCGGCCGCCCGCGCCGGCCCCCGCTCCGGCCCCCGCTCCGGCCCCCGCCCCCGCTCCGGCCCAGCCCCTGCGCCCGCCGGCCCGCATGGCCGAGCCCCGGCGCCGGCACTGGCTGATCCTGGGCTCCTTCCTGGCGCTGGTGGTGCTGCCCAGCCTCGCCTGGGCCGGCTATCTCTGGCTGCGCGCCGAGGACCAATATGTCTCGACCGTCGGCTTCTCGGTGCGCAAGGAACAGTCCACCTCCTCGATCGATCTCCTGGGCGGGCTGGCGCCGCTGACCGGCGCCGGCGGCAGCGCCTCGGATACCGACATCCTCTACGAATACATCCGCAGCCAGGACATGGTCGAAAGGATCGATGCCAGCCTCGACCTGCGCGCCCGCTTCTCGCGCGCCTGGCCGCATGACTTCGTCTTCGCCTTCGACCCCGAGGGCCATGTCGAGGATCTGACCGATTACTGGCAGCGCCAGGTCAAGGTGCTCTACGACAGCACCACCCAGCTGATCACCCTCAAGGTCAGCGCCTTCACCCCCGAGGACGCCCAGCAGATCGCCGCGGCGGTGTTCCAGGAAAGCTCGGACAAGATCAACCAGCTCTCGACCATCGCCCAGGACGACGCCACCCGCCTGGCCAAGGCCGAGCTCGACAAGGCCCGCGCCGAGCTGACCGAGACCCGCCAGGCCATGACCGCCTTCCGCATGCGCTCGCAGATCGTCGATCCCGAGGCCGATCTCGCCGGGCAGATGGGGGTGCTGAGCGGGCTGCAGGCGCAGCTGGCCGAGGCGCTGGTCGCCCATGACCTGCTTTTGGACAATGCCCAGCCCACCGACCACCGCGTCACCCAGTCCCAGCAGAAGATCGACGCGCTGCGCCGGCTGATCGAGGCCGAGCGCGCCAAGTTCGGCGCCGAGGGCCAGGGCCCGGCCGGCGAAAGCTATGCCCAGCTGATGGCGGAATACGAAAAGCTGGCCGTGGACCGCGAATTCGCCGAGGGCGCCTATCGCTCGGCCCGCATCGCCCATGAGACGGCGCTGGCCGAGGCGCAGCGCCAGGCCCGCTACCTGGCCGCCCATATCGAGCCCAAGGTGGCGCAAAGCCCGACCGAGCCGGACCGGCCCTGGCTCTGGGCGATGATCACCGGCATGCTGCTGGCCGGCTGGTCGATCCTGGTGCTGGTCTATTACAGCGTCCGCGACCGCCGCTAGCGCCATGATCCGGCTCGAGAACCTGACCAAGATCTACCGGCTCAACGGCCGCGAGACCCTGGTGGCGGACAATCTGAACGCCGAGTTCCCGACCGGGGCCTCGGTGGCGCTTCTGGGCCGCAACGGCGCCGGCAAGTCGACGCTCCTGCGCATCATCGCCGGCACCGTGCTGCCCACGGCCGGCCGGGTGCTGTCGGACGGCACGATTTCCTGGCCGGTGGGGTTCTCGGGCAGTTTCCACCCCGATCTGACCGGGGCGCAGAACGTGCGCTTCGTGGCCCGCATCTACGGCGTGGACACCGACGAGCTGGTCGATTACGTCGCCGATTTCGCCGAGCTGGGCCAGCATTACCACCAGCCCTTCGGCAGCTATTCCTCGGGCATGCGCTCGCGGCTGGCCATGGGCACCTCGATGGGCATCCATTTCGACACCTATCTGGTCGACGAGGTCACCAGCGTCGGCGACGCCAATTTCCGCGCCAAGTCCCAGCGCGTCTTCGCCGAGCGCATGGCCCGATCATCCGCCATCGTCGTCAGCCATTCCATGCCCATGATCCGCAACATGTGCACCATGGGCGCCGTCCTGCACAACGCAAGCCTCACAATCTTCGACAACATCGACCAGGCCATCAAAAAACACGAGGAAATCCTCAGACTCCCACAGACAAAATAAAAAAGCATCCGCCAAAGGGCGGAGGTGACGCAGCCAAACAGGCGCTATCCGCCGAGAATCGGCCAGTGAGGCAAGCTGCGATCCGCCGTCTTCTGGTCTCCAGGGACGAGGGGATCGGACGATGCCGAAAGGCAGGAACCATGACGCGGGCTTCAAGGCTCGGGTGCGCCGGAGGCCGCGAAGGGCGGGCGCATCGTGCCGGAGCTGGCCGCGGAATACCGCGTGCGCCCGACGATGATCCATCAATGGAAGAAGGCGCTGCTCGAAGGGGCATCGGACATCTTCGAACGCGGCGGGAAGAAGGCCGAGATCGATGAGGCCACGATGCGGTCGCTGCACGCCCGGATCGGGAAGCCGGCCGGCGCCAACGCTTCCTGTCCGGAAAGCCCAGGCCCTGGACCGGCCAGTGACGAGGGATCGAAACCGCCACCGGTTCAAGGCCGATCCCGAACGCGATGATTGAACGCTCCCGTCCCGCGCTGTCGCTCGGGGCGCCATGCCGCCTGCTGTCGATCCCGCGGTCCTCGATCCCGCGGTCCGCGTCCTGTTGCGCAGCAAGGGACGAGACCGGGATGAACCTCGCCCCTATGCGGCTGATCGACCGGCAGTTTCCGGAAACGCCCTGCTACGGCGTGCAGCAGATGACGGCGTGCAGCAGATGACCCGGCCCCTGCACAACGAAGGCCATGCCGTGAACGTCACGCGCAGCCGGCGGCTGATGCGGCTCATGCGCTTGATGCCGATCCGCCGGAAACCCGCTGCCAGCAGGCCCGCGCCGGGGCGCAAGACCTATCCCTATCCGCTGGGGGCGGCCGCGGGTCGAGCAACCCGACCAGATCGGGTGCGCCGGCATCGCCGATCTGCCGATGCGGCGGGGCTGCCTCTGCCCGGTCGCCGTCATGGACCGGTTCCCCCGCAAGCTGCTGGCCTGGCGCATCTCGAACACGCCGGCGGCGGATTTCTGCGTTGCGGCCCGGAACGAGGCGGTCCACCACTGTGGCCCACCCGAGATCATGAACGCCGATCGAGCTTCGCAGTTCACGTCCTGCGCTTGGGTTGATCGGCTGAAACGGGCCGGCACCCGCATCTCGATGGATGGCAGGGGCGCTGCCTCGACACCGTCTTCATCGAGCGCCTCCGGCGATCCCTGATGCATGAATGCGCCTACCCGCACGCCTGGGAGACCGGCGCGCAGGCCAGGGCCGGCGCCGGCAGGTGGATCGCCTTCTGCAGCCACCAGAGCGGCCTCGCGCCGCCCATGGCGGACAGCCGCCCGCCGCGGTCTGCGCGTCAACCAGAGCGAAACCGACCGGCAGAGCCAGAGAGCGGCTTCAATCACCCCAGAGCCCGTCCAATGATCGCGGAGTGGCTCGGCTCGGGCGCGGTCATCGGGTTCGCGGTCGGCCGCTGCAGGATCGCCCCCGCCCCGGCCAGCAGCGCCCCGGCCAAGGCCGACAAAGCCCACCAGCCCGATCTCGGCCAGACCATGGCCGACAGCGCCACCGCCAGCAGCAGCGTGGCAAGGCGCAGCGGCGCCAGCCGCAGGCCCAGCCCATGCGCCCTCGGGGCCCAGCGACATCACCATCAGCGGCCGGGCCAGCGCCGCCGCGGAGGCCAGCGCCGGCAGCAGCGCCAGCGCCATGTTCCGGCTGCCCGACCGGTCCACCTGCGCCAGCACCCCGCCGTTCCACATCACCCGCGACAAGAGGTAATGCCCCTGCGTCCGGGTCATCGCCGTCGCCAGGGCCGAGGCCATCAGCCCCACCAGCATCCCCGCGAACGTCACCGTCACCGGGGCAAAGCCGCGCCGCGCCCCCAGCGCCATGATCAGGAAGGTCGCCGCGCCCGCCCCCGCCAGCGCCACCGGCAGGTTGCCCCCGGCCAGCCAGCCCGGCGCATGGATCGTGGCCGCGACGATGGCGAGCTGCGCGCCCGAGGCGGTGCCCGGCGTCGTCGGATCGGCCAGCGGGTTGCGCAGCACCGCCTGCATCAGCGCCCCGGCCAGCCCCAGCGCCGCGCCGGCCAGCAAGGCCAGGATCCCGCGCGGCATCAGCCCATAGGCCAGCAGGGGATCTGCCCGACCGACATCTCGTCAATCCGCCAGGGCAAGGCGGGCCATTCGGCCAGCGGCAGCGCCGCCACCGCGGCAATCATCCACAGGGCCAGCACCGCCCCGTCCCCCGGCAAGGGTCATGCGGTTCATCCCCCGGCCCTCCAGAGCGGCGACTAGCTCGTGGCCGAAGCGCAGCGCCGAGGGCATGCCGGCAAAGGGCCGCGGTTCCGGCAGGCGATGCACCCGCCCCGCCCTGACCGGCGGCAGGCTGTTCCACAGCGCCACCGAGCGCAGCGCGCGCTCGACCTGCACCGGGATCGGATCCAGGACGACCAGCCGGGCCTCGGGGAACGCAGCCAGCCGCTCCAGCGGGATGGGCGCGGCAAAGGCAAAGCGGGTGCGCCCGGTCCAGGCATTGCGCATCCCCATCGCCTCCAGCGCGCCGCCGAACAGGCTGTCGGTGCCGAAGACGCGGATATGGCGGGCATCGCCCAGTTCGAACAGCAGGCAGGCGCGCCCGGCATGGGGCGCGGCGCGGCCGGCCAGCATGGCGAGCTCGGCGGCGGCGGCGGCCTGGGTCCGCGTCCCGGCAGCGGGATCGCCCAGCCGCGCGGCCAGTTCCCCCAGCAGCGCCATCACCTTGGGAAAGGCCGGCTCGCCCGCGACGTAAAGCGCACGGGTAAAGACCGGCGCGATGCGCCAGCCGCGGCTCAATGGCGCTGTAATGGCTCGAGGACAGGATCAGCTCGGGCGCGACAAGGCTCAGCGCCTCGAGATTGGGCGCCCCGCGCAGGCCCAGGTCGACGGTGGCGGCGCGAAAGGCGATCAGCTCGGCCAGGGCGACCGGCGCCTGGCCAAGCGCCATCGCCGTCTCGGCCAGGGCCCAGTCCACCGCCGCCAGCCGCAGCCCCGGCGCCGCGCGGGCCGGCAGCCAGAAGGGCGCGTCGCATCAATCCCTTGCCGGACAGTGTCACCATTTACATGTCAAGCTTGCCTGCACGGTTCGTCCGTCGCCATAATAGCTGGAGTTCAGCCCGCCGGCCGAGATATAGGCCTCGTCCGTCACGTTGTTGATGTTCAGCCGGCCGATCACGCCGTTTTCCCATTCGTAGCTGGCGCCCAGATCGTAAGCGTGCGGGCTGACCGCTATCCGTTCCGACGCCATGGCAGCAGATCATCGACCTTGGTGATCTTGTAGTCGGGGATGCGGGCGATGGTATCTGCGAGCCAGGCTTGGGGATCGACGGCGTTGAGCTTGGCTGTCTCGATCAGGGTGCAGGCGATGGCGGCGGCTTTGCCGCCCGCCTCGGAGCCGAAGAAGAGGTAGCTCTTCCGCCCGAGGGCGATGGCGCGCATGCCGCGTTCGGCATGGCAGATGCTCTCATTACTTCCGATACTTTCGTTCCTGTCCTCATGCCAGGCATGGCCTGCAAGATGATGGTCCGGGATGCGCCCGTCGAGGTGACGTTCACCCCGGCGCCTTTGCAGACCAGGGGCCTGGCCCTGTTTCCGGGGGATGTGCTGCCTATCGGGGCAGGGGATGCCATCCGCGCACAAAAGACCTCGGATTTCGCACCGACCCTGGTGTTTGAGGTGTTCGGCTGATGCGTTACCTCGGCATGCCCTTTCCGATCCTGAAAGCCGGGCTCAGGAGTTTCCTTGGCCTTCACGACGCTGCCGGCGGTCCTGGAGCGCCCGTCTATCCCAGGACCGCCTGCGACCCCAATGGCACGGTGCTGTTGGACTATGCGCCCAATGGCTCACCGGATAGCCGATGGCCTCGTCCCTGCGGGCCTTGTCCCAGGCCATGATGCCGGCGAAGAACAGGGCCGGTGCATCGGCAGCCCGCATCATGTGGTGGCTCGAGATTTTACGCGGATTCTCACACACCATTCGGATCAGGCTCTCGATATGGTCCTGGTTCGCATGCGAACCAGTTGAGGCGCTGATCCCGGTCTTGCTTGTCGAGACCGTAATTGGTGGCGATGTCGACCTTGCCCCCAGTCATAAACCGGGGCCGCCACGCTTGGGAAGCGGGAAGGATTGGGCAACTGAAGAAGAGAGGGCGTCACACCCCGGTCAGGAGCATGTCCAGCGCGCCCGTGATCTCGGTATCGTGCTGTGCAAGGCTGCCTGCGAGTGTCTTCAGAATGGAAGCGGGAACCGCGGCCATGAACTGCGTCACCATCACATAGCGCTCGGACTGTATGTCAAAGATGGGGTTCAGCTGCTTGAGCACGGGCGGCGAAGCGCCCACCGGCATCATCGGCACCACAAGGCGCGTGCTCAGATTGTCCAGAAGGTCGGTCTGCACATCGAGAAGATACCCCGAACCATCCGGGCTGGCATAAACGTCATATCGCGCCATCAGAAGAGCCGGTATTTTTCAAGGGGCAGGCCGTTCTCTTCGACCCAACGGTTAACCCCTTCAATCGCCTTGGCGTTCTCACGCTTCCACGCCTCGGCTTTGGCTTCCCTGACCGCGCGACGCAAACCGGCCTCTGCGGCCTGCGACAGGTTTACTCCGAAGGACCGGGCTTCGCTGAGCAAGCCCTGATCCAGTGACAGATTGGTCGGTTTTTTGGGAACGGATTGTGTCTGCATCGGGCTACCTCCTGCATGTGCATAATATATGCGCATGACGCCGCAAATCAATCCCTGTCATCCAGCACCTCGCCTGCCCCCTCTTCCGGGCGGAAAACGATGCGCTGATGGCGGCGGCGACGCTGCGCGCGGCCTTCCGCACCGATGTCGAGCCGATCCTGCAGATGGCACGGCTGCGCGCCGGCGCGGCCATCGATCCGGTCGCGACCTTCCGCGCCTCGCGCTATCGCCACCGCGTTGCCGCAAAGAGGCCCCGGACACAATCCGGCGGCGGAGGTATCGTCTGACTTCACCTCGATCCGGCCACAAAGGACAAACGCACGGCTTGCCCGTGTGGCCCCGGCGCCCGACGCGCACCAACAAGGGCAAGGTTCCGCTCTTCATCGTCGGCGTGGGCGCGGTGAAGAACCCCGTCTACGCCCGCCTGCGCCTGACCGAGCCCGGCCCCGGCGCGATCCACTTCCCCCGCCGCCTCGACGCCGACCACTTCCACAGCTCACCGCCGAGCGCCTCGTCAGCGGCGCCATCGGCGTCCTGCCACCGGAGATTGGCAAGGCAGTCGTCACCGCCGAGCGACACGCGCGATGTCCCAAGATCCATGCCGGTGCAAACTGTCGGGTCGAGCAGCCACGCGGCAACGACCATGAATACACCAGGCAGCATCTCGACATGGACGAACTGGCCAGGCTTGCGTCGCTCGACGCGCTCGGCTCGGAACTGTCGGCCGAAAAGCGCGTGCCAGCGGTAATGCACCTCAACAAACTGCCCGACATGGGCAGAATGAACGGATGATGACCTCGACCCGCAAGAATGCCCTCTTCGCCGGCAACGAGGCCGGCGCCAAGAACGGGGTCATGCTGGCTTCGCTCGTCCCTACCTGCAAGATGTCCGGCGTGAACCCCGCCGGCCAGCTCGCCGAAACCCTCCGGGCCATCCTCGACGGGCACCCAAAATCCCACATCGAAGACCTCATGCCCTGGCGACACCCACAGCCGTCAAGCCTGGCTGTATAGGGCCGCGTCATCGCGCTTGCACAGCAACATTTCGGCCCATAGCTGCCAAACGAGCCAGAACAGTACTGCGGTGCAGCGGAAAGAACTCGCGGACCGGCACTTCCAATGCGGCGCGATTATCCCGCCGCGTCCGGCTCACCCTGGCTTCTGGCAAGCCGCGAGGTGCGATGGTCGAACTCGGCGAAATAGTGGCCCATCTCGTGCAACTGCTCGGTGCGCTTAGAAACCTCTCCCCCCAGCCGATTTGCCACGGAATCGATCAGCAGGTTCAGGATGATCGCAAGACTGGCCGGGGAATCCCAAAAGGTTTCGACATAGGTTTCGCCCTGCAGCACCATTTCAGTGAAATCATAGGCGCGGTTGGTGAAGCTGTCGGTGACGAAGATCAGCGGCATTGCCATCTCGCGCGCCCTTTGCGCCAGCAACACCGCTTTGCGCGCATAGGCATGGGTATCGACCAGCACAAGACAATGGCTTTCATGAGCCATGTCAAAGACTTCGGTCAGGATGCCGGCATGGTCCTGAACGTAACGGACACCGGGACGGACATATTGCAGGCGGCTCGAGAAATCGATCGCCAACCCTCGCGATGCCTGAAAGCCCAGAACGGAGACCTGACGCGCCTTCAGGATCGCCTCGACGCAATCACCCCAGCGCGGAAGCGTCGTCAGCCTGTAGGCGGCGGCCACGGCCTCTAGTTCGCGCCCGAGGCTTTTCTCCAGCGTGCGCTGGTTCAGCGGGTCGAGCTTGAGCCTGCGGCGGATATTGCCCATCTCTTCGGCATCGGAATCAGTTGGCGGGCGTAGCGCCGCCTTGAATTCCTTGAGATTGGCGAATCCCAGCTGACGGATGAAGCGGATCACCGTCATTTCGCTTAGCCCGACCGCCGCGGCGATAGAGGCGCCTGTCTGATAGGGCAGCTGTTCCCAGTTGTCGCGCAGATAGGTGGCGATCAAACGCCCCGACCGCGACCATTCCGCGCCAGCGCCATCAAGCCCGTTCTGCACGAAGCGTAGCAGGTCGATTTCGCCGCGCGGCTTGGTTTCGTCGCTGGCCATGACCCTTTCCTCAGATGGATATATGATCTGCATGCATACGCGGCACGGAATCGCGCAGCAATGCCGTATATTCGCTTTGTGGCTGGTCCAGCACCTGCGCGGTCTCACCGCTTTCGACGAGCCGCGCGGCGCGGAACACCGCGATGCGGTCGCAAAGTTTACGCACCACATCCAGGTCGTGCGAGATATAGATCACCGTCAGGTCGCGCTCGCGCCGCAGCCGCGCCAGCAGGCGCAGGATCTGGGCCTGAATGGTCACGTCCAGCGCCGAGGTGATCTCGTCCGCGACCAGCACCTCGGGGTCGAGAATCAGAGCGCGGGCGATGCCGACGCGCTGGCACTGGCCGCCCGAAAGCTGGCGCGGGCGGCGATGAGCGTATTCTTCGGGCAATTCGACCAGCGCCATCATCTCGAGCGCCCGCTTGCGCGCGGTCGCAGCATCGGCAAGGCCGTGACGGCGCAGCGGCTCGGCGATGGCCTCGATCACGGTCATCGCGGGGTTGAGGGAATCAAACGGGTTCTGGAAAGCCATCTGCACCTTGCGGCGATATCCGAGCAGATCGTTGCCGTGCAGGCCATGCACGTCAGCGCCCCGATACAGCACTTGCCCGCTCGAAGGCGTGACGAGCCGCATCAGCACCTTGGCCATGGTGCTTTTCCCCGAGCCGCTTTCTCCGACAATCCCGAAACATTCGCCCTTGCGAATGTCGAGAGAAACGTCCTGCAAGGCGCGCACGCCCCTGCCCCGACCAAGCAAGCCCCCGGTCTGATAGGTCACGTCGAGGTTGCGGATACTGAACAGCGACGTTTCGCCCGGCACGGGGCGCGGCGGCAGCTCCAATCGGTCGGGCTGCGATGCGATCAGCAGGCGGGTGTAGTCATGGCCGGGGTTGCGCAGGATCTCGGCCGAGCTGCCCTGCTCCAGCACTTCGCCGCTCCGCATGACGAGAACCCGGTCGCACATCTGGGCCACCACGGCCAGATCATGCGACACGAGGATCACCGCAAGCCCCAGCTCACGGTTCAGATCGCGCAGCACCTTGAGGATATGTGCCTGCACCGTCACGTCAAGCGCCGTGGTCGGCTCGTCTGCCAGCAGGATGCGCGGCGCGCAGGCAATGGCGCCGCCGATCATCACGCGCTGCTTCATGCCGCCGGACAGTTCGTGCGGATAGGCGCGCATGCGTTGCGCAGGATCGTTGATGCGCACCGCGCGCAGGATCTCCAGCACCCGGTCGGTAACGTTGGAGGCAGTGCGGTGCAGGCGGATCGGCTCGGCGATGTGATGGCCGATGGTACGCAACGGGTCCAGATGCGAGGACGGGTTCTGGAAAATCATCGACATGTACCGCCCACGTAGGGCGCGCATCGCAGTCGTGTCCGCCCGGGTCATGTCCTGCCCGTCAAAGCGGATCTGCCCCGAGACCTGGGCGTATTCGGGTAAAAGCCCCATCAGGGCACGGCAGGTGATGGATTTGCCCGACCCGCTTTCGCCGACGATGCCCAGCACCTCTCCGGGGTGCAGGTCGAAACTGACGTTACGGACCACCGAGACATCGCCGAAGGACACCGACAGGTCGCGGATCGAAAGCAGGGGTGCGGAGGATTTCGTCATTGTCTGATCATCCTTGAAAGGCCGTCGCTCAGCAGCACAAAGCCGAAGCCCATGACGATGGCGGCAAGGCCGGGAAACAGGCAGATCCACCAGGCGTTGACGACATAGGGCTGGCCTTCGGCGATCATCGCGCCCCATTCGGGGGTCGGCGGCTGCACGCCAAGGCCCAGAAACCCAAGGCTCGCCCCCGCCAGCACGATCATCACGATATCGGTCGTGGCATAGACCAGCACCACCGGCAGGGTCGCCGGCATGACATGGCGAAACAGGATCACCGGTGTCGAATAGCCAAGCACCCGTGCGGCCTGCACATAATCCTTGTCGCGCAGCACGGCGGTTTGCGCGCGCACCAGCCGGGCATAAGAAACCCAGCCCACGAGCGCCAGCGCGATGAAATAGTTGGTCAGCCCCGGCCCCATGATGCCAATGATGGCGATGACCAGAACGAAAAAGGGAAAGGCCACCGTAACATCGACAATTCGCGACAGGATCGCATCGGCCCAGCCGCCGAAATAGCCGGCGACCAGCCCCAGAGCCGTGCCGATGACCAGCGGAGCGGCCACGCCCGCCACTCCCATCCACAGGTCGATGCGCAGCGCGAATACCGTACGCGAGAACACGTCGCGTCCAAGGTGATCGGTGCCGAAGGGATGCGCAACCGACGGCGGCGCCATCAGCGCCTCGAAATCAATGGCGCTGGGATCGGCGGGGACGACATGCGTCGCCGCGAATGCCAGTACTAGCAGCGCCGTCAGGATCAGCAGCCCGGCCAGCACCTCGAACGTGCCGTTGCGGGACAGAAAGGCGGCAAGGGCCGTCGAAACTCGGGCCTTGGTGGCTTGGGTTGTCATGTCCGGCGTGGTCATGGCTTGATCCTCGGGTCAATGAGGGCGGAAAGCAGGTCCACGCAAAGCGTGATCAGCACGGTCAGCAGGGCATAGACGACGGTAACGCCCTGAATGACCTGGAAATCGCGGCCCAGAACGGCGTTTATCATCAGCGTGCCAATGCCGGGGACGGCATAGACGACCTCGACCACCACGGCGCCGCCTATCAGATAGGCCAGCATCACCCCCAGCAGGTTCAGCGTGGGGATCAGCGAGTTCATCAGCACATGCCGGCGGAAATTCAGCCCCTCGGGCAGCCCCTTGGAGCGGCCGGCGACGACGTAATCGGCCTCCATCTCATGGATCAGCGTCGCGCGCAGGCTGCGCAGCAACAGCGGTACTAGCCAGGCCGAGATGCTGATCGCGGGCAGGAAGAGATGGCGCAAATGGCCGGTGAAACCTTCACCAAAGCCGCTGACGGGCAGCCAGCCCAACTCGACCCCGAAGTAGCGCGACATCATCAGCGCAAGCCAGAACACCGGGAAGGTCATGCCGATGATCGCCCCTAGCCGGATGAACTGATCGGGCCAGCGGTCGCGGTTGCGCGCGGCCGTCACCGCAAGGATCACGGTCAACGGCACGCTGATGACCATGACATAGCCGATCAGGAACAACGTCGCCGGCAGGAACTGCCCGATCAGCGTCAGCACTGGCCGCTGAAAACGCAGCGACTGGCCCAGATCGGCCCGCAAGAGGTGGCCCATATAGTTCAGGTATTGCGTTGCCAGATTGTCGTTCAGCCCCATCCGGTCGCGTAGCGCCGCGACCGCCTCTTCGCTGGCGCGGTCGCCCATCAGCAGCCTTGCCGGGTCGCCCGGAGCCAGATGCACCAACAGGAAAGCGGCTAGGCTGATTCCGATCAGCACCGGAATGGTCCCGGCGAGCCGTCTTGCCAGGAACGCAAGAAAGGTCATGAAAGATCCTTGAGCTGAGGGTGAAGGCCGGGACGGGACGCCCCGGCCGCGGGGGTGTCAGCGCGACAGGACCGCCTCTTCCAGCGACCATTGCAGCGACGGGCTGAGCGTCAGCCCCTGAAGATCCCGGGCGTAGGCATTGGC
This sequence comes from Paracoccus pantotrophus, assembly GCF_008824185.1. Lineage (NCBI taxonomy): Bacteria > Pseudomonadati > Pseudomonadota > Alphaproteobacteria > Rhodobacterales > Paracoccaceae > Paracoccus > Paracoccus pantotrophus. The sequence continues at coordinate 119,311 of NZ_CP044425.1, read as the reverse complement.
ATAGGGCGGATAGTACAGTGGGATCTGCGCGACCTCATCGGTCGAAATCCGCTGGATCTGGGCGTAAAGCGCGGCGCGCTTGGCAGGGTCCAGTTCGCGAACCGCCTGTTCGGTCAGCTGGTCCACTGCGGCGTTCTCGTAATAGGTCTGGAAACTATACGTGCCGCAGCTGCCGCACAGCGCCCAGCGAACCGCAAGGTCGGGGTCCGGAGTCTCGTTATACCACCAGCTTGGCGCCAGATCGTAGTCGCCGGCCGGCACCCGCTCCCACCAGACGCTGCGGTCGACCTTTTCGATCTTGGTCTTCAAGCCGATGGCACTCCATTGCGCCTGCAAAAGCGTCGCGAGCTTATCGGAATCGGTGGTCGGAGCGATCAGCACCGTCAGTTCCTTGCCGTCATAGCCGCCCTCTTTCAGCAGGGTCCGGGCCAGGGCCGGATCGTAAGGCAGGCCGGGAAAGTCCTCGTCGTGATAGTTCAGGGCCGAGGGAAGGGTCGTATTGGCGGGCTGGGCGTGGCCTTCGGTCATCGCCTTGGCAATGGCCGGGACGTTCAGCGCATAGGCGGCCGCCTGCCGGGCCTTGACGTTGTCAAAGGGCGGGCGCCGTCCATTCAGCAGCGTCACGTAGATCATCGTCGAGGGTTCCAGCGCCACCGTCACATTGTCACGGCTCTGCATCTCGGCGAGCTGCGACCAGGGAACCTCGCGCATGGCCTCCAGCTCGCCCGACATCATCATCGAGACACGGGTGTTGGCGTTGGAGATCTCGATGAACTCGGCGCCGTCGTTCTTGGGATAGCCCTCGCGCCAGTAATGGGGGTTGGGCTCGAGGATCAGCCGGTCGTTGGGGCGCCATTCGCGCACCTCATAGGGCCCCGATGTCACCGGCTTATCCACAAAAGCCTGCTCGCCCCGCGCCTCGACATCGGCTTTCGAGACGATGCCGGCGTTGAACACCTCGAGATTTTCAAGGATCGGCGCGAATTTGTGCTTCAGCGTCACCCGCACTGTATGCGAGTCCACGGCGGTCACCGAATCGATCGCCGCCAGCGTCGCGGAATAGGCCGATTTCTCATCCTTGATGGCGCGGGTCAGGCTGAAGGCCACGTCGTCAGCGATGATCGGCGTGCCGTTCGAAAACTTCGCGTCGCGCAGCGTGAAGACCAACTCCAGCCCGTCGTCAGAGATCGTCCACTCCTCCGCCAGACCGGGCTGCATCTTACCATCGGCATCACGACGAAGCAGACGGGAGTAAAGCTGGCCAAAGGTCTCAATATTGCCAGCGGCCGACGACCGGATCGGGTCCAGCGTCGTCGTCTGATAGGGCGAGCCGATGCGTATCAGATTTTCGGCCCACGCCGGGGCCATCGTCAGCATGGCGGTAACTGCCGTGATCATGGCTACGGTATTTCGTTTCATTCCGATCTTCCCCCCTGTCGGCGGTTTTTACCGATACTCTTGACAATGATATAATTACATCATTCATGTCAAGTTGAGTTATTTTACTAACAATGGAGACTGTGCCGGCCATGGAAACCTGCTTGAGAAAGCTGCGCGGACGTCAGCTCGGACTGCCGTTTCCCGGGCAGACCGGGCAATGGAACGCGATCACCGATGTGCCCGGCGTCAAGGTCGGTTACACGACGATCATCGAGGGGGATGGTCCGCTGCGGGTGGGTGAAGGGCCCATTCGCACCGGCGTCACCGCGATCCTGCCCCGCGGCCATCTTGCCGAGATCCGGCCGGTCTGGGCGGGCATCCACGCACTGAACGGCAATGGCGAGATGACGGGCAGCCACTGGATCCGCCATGCGGGGCATTTCTCGGGGCCGATCTGCCTGACGAACACCCATGGCATCGGCGTGGCGCATTCGGCAGCGACGAAGTGGATGATCCGCCAATATGCCGAGGAGTTTCTGAACGACCACCTCTGGGCGATGCCGGTTGTGGCCGAGACTTATGACGGCGTCCTGAACGACATCAACGGCATGCATGTGCGCGAGGAGCATGTGATCTCGGCCCTGGAAGGCGCCGTCTCGGGGCCGTTGGCCGAGGGCAATGTCGGTGGCGGCACCGGCATGATCGCCTATGAATTCAAAGGCGGCACCGGCACCGCCTCTCAGGTCGTGCGTCTGGGCGGACGGGACTACACCGTCGGTGTGCTGGTCCAGGCAAATTACGGACGGCGCGACTGGCTGACCGTGCTTGGCGTGCCTGCCGGGCAGCATATGCGTGAGAACCTGCTTCTGGACCACGAGCAGGGCTCCATCATCGTGGTCATCGCCACCGATATTCCGCTGCTGCCTAACCAGCTTGAGCGGTTGGCTCAACGCGGCGGTCTGGGGATCAGCCGCAGTGGCAGCCCGGGCGGCAACAATTCGGGCGACATCTTTATCGCCTTCTCGACCGCCAATGCGATCCCGCGCAATGCACTTGCCACCGCACCGCGCAGCATGACCGCCATTCCCGACGATTGGCTGGACCCGGTCTATCTGGCTACGGTGAACGCGGTCGATGAGGCGGTGATCAACGCCATGCTGACCGCCGAAGACATGACCTGCGTAAAGCCTCGCAAGAGCGCACTCTGCAAAGCTATCGATCCTGCGTCTCTGATCGAGCTGGTCAGGAACGGAGTAAGAACGGCGGTGCGAGACTAGTCCACCGGAGCAGAGGCATTGCGCAGCTGCGGGCGTTGTATTGCAGCTCGGATCGCGTGCGTGGTCGTGGCGCTTGCGTGACGAACTTGTCCCATAAGGCATCCGTCCATTCCTGAGAAAGGATCGCACCATCAAACCATGGGAACAAACACCATTACCTCGCCGCGGTGAACATGGAGAGCTTTGCCCGCACCGTGTTTCGCCTGCGCCTGGCGAAATGGGTCTGGGCCTGCGTGGCCGGCACCATCGCCTATGCGCTGATGCTGGCCGATGTCTTTGCCTATATCCTGCAGGCCCTGGCCTATCAGGGCATCTTCGTGGTGGCTTGGGTCGCGATCGCCCTGGTCCACATCACCGGCGCCGAGCCCGAGGATCCGCAGCCCGCCCGTGCCATCAATCCCGCGGGCTGGGGGCCTGGCTGATCGCCTCGGCCGGCGGGCTGGCGCTGCATTTCATCGGCGGCGCGGCCGCATCCTTCTCGGCCCCTGCTACCTTCGTGATCGCCGGGTTGGCCTATGCGGTGCTGCGCCGGCGTGCCGCGGCGCTGGGTCAGCCAACCCGAGGCCCAGCCTGAAACTGCCGGGCGATCCGCGCCCCTGCCTCGCCCCAGCGGGCCTGCAGGGCGGGGGCTCCGCCCTGCTGCCATGACCGCCAGGCCTCGGCGGCGGGGATGTTGCCGAACCAGCCGACGCCCTGCGGCGCGCCGGGTGTATGCAGCACCTCGCGCTCGGCCAGCAGCCCGTCCTCGACCAGGATGGCAGGGGCAATGTGCGGGACCACCGGCGGCGCGGCGGCGGGCCGGTCGTCGGGAAAGCCCAGCCGCGCTGCCCAGAAGGGCTCGGCGCGAAACCGCGGCTCGGCGCGCAGGAAATCGCGGCCGATCCGTGCCTGGTGCAGGCTCGTCTGCAGCGCGCGCTCGGCCAGGAAGCGGCGGCAGAGGGATTCGGAGCCGGGCCGGGCCGCCAGGGTGCGGCGCACGGCGGCGGCGGCCAGCGCGCTCGACACCGCCCAGAACTGGCCGTGGCCGGACAGCGGGTCCATGGCGGCAAGGGCATCGCCGACGCGCAGCAGGTCCAGCGCGCCAATCGGGCCGGGCAGACGCGGCGCGGCCTCGCGCAGCAGCGGCGGGCCCGGCAGCGGTGCATCCGCCAGCGCGGGCTCGGCCGCGGCCATCGCAGCCCGCAACCGATCCGCCGGCCTGCCGTCGCCACCGGCATCCAGCATGGCCTGCACCCAGACCCGGCCGTCGGGCAGCGCCACCCGCCACAGCCAGCCCTGCGCCAGCGCCGCCAGCCGGATGCCCGGGGGCAGGGCGGCGGCGACCCAGCCGGACAGCGCCAGGGTGGCCGGGGCCTTGCCGCCCGCAGCGGGCGACCGGCGACCCCTGGCGTCGATGACCATGGGCGCGCGCAGCCCTCCGCTGCCAAGCAGCGCCCCGCCCGGTTCCGGCCGGCCGCTGCCGATCACCAGCCGGGCGCCGGCGGCTTCGGCGCAGCGGCGCAGATGCGCGTCCAGCGCCGCGCGCTCGACCACATGCTCGGCATTGCTTTCGCTGATCCCGGCCCAGTCCACCTGTCGCCGCAGCGGGCCTGCAATGCCGTCGAACCCGTCGAGCAGCCCTTGACCCGCCAGCCAACGATGCAGCCGCGGGCTGAGCCCCTCGAGCCTTGGCCGGCTGCGGGCGGGATCGACCAGCAGCACGCGCAGCCCGTCGCGCGCGGCCAGCCAGGCCGAAACCGCGCCCGCCGGCCCGCCGCCCAGCACGATCAGATCGGCATCCGCCCCCATGCGCTTTCCCTTCCGTTCGCCCGGATATCCGGCAGTCTGCGCCCGCTGCCGGCCCGCGAACCTGACATTTGCGGCCAAAGGCGGGGGGCGCGGCGATCTGCCGCGACTCTGGCCGGGAATGACAAGAAACCTGCCGCCCCCCGGCGCTTTTCTGGATCCCATCGCAATCGGGCCATCCATCCCGACGAGCCAGAGGAAGCCGCCAGATGAAGCCACTTACCCGAACCGCGCTGGTCTCTGTCGCCGCCCTTGCCGCCGCCCCGGCGCTGGCGGTGACGGGCGAGGAGGTGCTGGAGAACGCCTGCGCCGCCTGCCATGTCAAGCACGAGGACGGCCGATGGGAGCGCATCGACGCCGCCCGCAAGACGCCCGAGGGCTGGGACATGACCGTGACGCGGATGATGCGCAACCACGGCGTCGCGCTGGAACCCGAGGAGCGCGCGGCCGTGGTGCGCTACCTGTCCGATACCCGCGGCCTGACCCTGGCCGAGACCGAAGAGCGCCGCTACATCCTGGAACGCGAGCCGGTGGCCTGGGACGAGGGCCCCGACACGCTGATGACCCAGACCTGCGGCCGCTGCCATTCCTATGCCCGCGTCGCCTTGCAGCGCCGCACCCCCGAGGACTGGACGCATCTGGTCAACTTCCACCTCGGCCAGTTCCCGACGCTGGAATACCAGGCGCTGGCGCGGGATCGCGACTGGTGGGGCATCGCCCAGGCCGAGATCATCCCCTTCCTGGCCAAGACCTATCCGCTGGGCGAGGCGCCGGCCGCCTTTGCCGGCGACGCCTCGGGCGATTACGTGCTGGCCGGGCGGCAGCCGGGGCGCGGCGACTATACCGGCCGGCTGGCGCTGAAGAAGGCGGGCGAGGATTACGAGGTGACCATGACCCTCGACTTCGCCGATGGCAGCCGGAGCTTTGCCGGCACCGGCCGCATCCTCGGCGCCGGCGAATGGCGTGCGACGCTGAGCGACGGCGAGACCACCATCCGCCAGGTCATGGCCTTCGAGGACGGCCGCTTCTCGGGCCGCTGGTATCATGCCGACAGCGACGTGATCGGCGGAAGGCTGGCGGCGGTGAGGGCGGACGGCGCGCCGCAGGTGCTGGCGGCAGCGCCCGCGCGGCTGAAGATCGGCGAGGAAACGCGGGTCCGCGTCGCGGGCACCGGCCTGGGCGATGCCTTGACCCTGCCCGAAAGCGTTACCGGCAGCGTGGAAAGCGCCGGGGACGGCGTGACGGTGCTGAAGCTGACCGCCAGCGGCGCGCCCGGCCCGGTCAGCCTGGATCTGGGCGGGCAGAAGGTCGAGCTGGTGGCCTATGACCGGCCCGACCGCATCAGCATCGTGCCCGACATGACCATCGCCCGCATCGGCGGCAATGGCGGCCCGATCCCCAAGGTGCCGGCGCAGTTCGAGGCGATGGGCTGGCTGAACGGTCCCGACGGCGAAGCCGGGACCGGGGACGACATCGCCCTGGGCGCCTTCCCGGCCAGCTGGGCCACCGACAATTTCGACGAGGAGGCGGAAAAGATGCAGGACGCGAAATATGCCGGCTCAATCGACGACACCGGCCTGTTCACGCCCGCCGATGCCGGGCCGAACCCGGAACGGCCGATGCAGACCAACAATGCCGGCAACCTGAAGGTGGTCGCCACCGTCGATGCCGGAGGCGAGCCGCTGAGTGCCGAGGCGCATCTCTACGCCACGGTGCAGCGCTTCGTCGACGCGCCGATCCGGTGACGCCATGGGAGCCCTGACCCTGATCCGCCACAATGCCCATCGCGTCGATGTCGACGGCCATGCCATGCTGATGCATGTGCCGACGACCAGCCTGTTCGAGCTCGACGGCGTGGCGCGCGACGTCTACGACCTGTTCCGGCGGGCGCCCGCCGTCGACCCCGATCTGATGCGCGCCGAGCTTGGCCCGCGCCACGGCCCCGACACGCTGTCGGAATGCCTGCAAAGCTTCCTGGCACTGGACATCCTGCGCGATGCCGAGGCGGCGGACATTCCGCGCCCCGTCGTGAAGGTCGAGGAGATCCCCCTCTCGACCATCATCCTGAACGTCAACACCGGCTGCAACCTGGCCTGCACCTATTGCTACAAGGAAGACCTGACCACCCCCGCCAAGGGCCAGAAGATGGGCTTTCAGACGGCGAAGGCCAGTTTCGAGCTGCTGCTGAAGCAGGCCCATGCCCGCGACCGGGTGAACGTGGTGTTCTTCGGCGGCGAGCCGCTGTCGAACATGGCCCTGATCCGCGAGGTGGTGGCCTATGCCCTGCCGCGCGCGGCGGAACTCGGCAAGACGGTCGATTTCTCGCTGACCACCAATGCGACGCTCTTGACGCCGGAACTGGTCGACTGGTTCGACACGCATCGCTTTGCGCTGACCGTCAGCATGGACGGGCCGAAGGCGCTGCATGACGCGAACCGCAAGACCGTGGGCGGCAAGGGCACCTATGACCTGGTGGCGCGCAATGTGCGCATGCTGCTGGCGCGCTATCGCTCGCGCCCGGTCGGCGTGCGGGTGACGCTGACGCGCGGCGTGACCGACGTCATCGGCATCCACGACCACCTGAAGAACGAGTTGGGCTTTCACGAGGTCGGCTTCGGCCCGGCGACCTCGGGGCCGATCGCGGTCTTCAACCTGGACCAGGAGGCGCTGAAGCGCGCCTTCGAGGACATGAAGACCCTGGGCCGGCGCTATGTCGAGGCCGCCTGCCGGGGCGAGAATATCGGCTTTTCCAACATGCACCAGCTTTTGACCGATATCGCCCAGGGCACCAAGAAGGCGGTGCCCTGCGGCGCGGGCCTGGGGATGCTCGCCGTCGACAAGGAGGGCGAGCTGCACCTCTGCCACCGCTTCGTCGGTTCGAACCAGCCGACCTACGGCAATGTCGAAACCGGCATCGACATCCCCAAGCTCGCCGGCTTCATCGAGACCGCGCAGGACCGCAGCGCCTTCGGCTGCAAGACCTGCCGCATCCGCAGTATCTGCGCCGGCGGCTGCTATCACGAAAGCTATGCCCGGCAAGGCGATCCCTTCGCGCCGGTCTGGCATTACTGCGACCTGATGCGGGACTGGGTCGATTTCGGCATCGAATCCTATGTCCGCATCATGCAGGCCAACCCGTCCTTCTTCCGCAGCCAATTGGAACCCCGGATCACCCGGTCCGGCCCAGCAAGGGAGGTTCTCCAATGAAACATCTGATCCCCGCCAACGCCAAGGCCAAGGCCTTCGTCGAAGCCGAGGCCGAGGGCCGCGAGGAGGAGGTCGTGGCGATGAATTCGCTGGTCGGCTGCACCACCTCCTTCGATCCCGGCTGGGAGGTGGACGCCTTCGGCGCCGTCTCGAACCTGTGCCAGCCGATGGAGGCCGACCTGTACGGCTGCGCCGATCCCTGCTGGTGGCCGGCGCAGGTGGCCGACACGCTGAACACCTATCCGAACTGGAGCGCCGGCGCCGACGACGTCATGCAGGACTGGCGCAAGCTGCAATCGGTGTTCCCGGAAACGAAAGGCTCGTCCTGATGCGCAAATCGCTTCTGCTCCTGGCCTCTGCCGCGGCGCTGCTGGCCGGCCCGGCCGCCGCGCATGACTACATCCTCGCCCCGGCGCGGCCGAACAAGCTGGTCGTGGTCGATACCCAGACAATGGCGGTCGAGAAGGTGATCGAGATCGACGACGCCGGGCCGACGCCCATGGTGCCGATGGTCGCGCCGGACGGCAGGATCGCCTATGCCACGGTCAACAAGTCCGAAAGCCTGGTCAAGGTCGACCTCGTGACCGGCGAGACGCTGGGCCGCATCGACCTGTCCACCGCCGAGGAGCGGGTGAAAAGCCTGTTCGGCGCCGCGCTTTCCCCCGATGGCAAGACGCTGGCGATCTATGAAAGCCCGGTGAAGCTGGAACTGACGCATTTCGAGGTCCAGCCCACCCGCATCGCGCTTTACGATGCCGAGACGCTGGAACGGCGCAAGGCCTTCGAGGCGCCGCGCCAGGTCACCATGCTGGCCTGGGCCCGCGACGGCTCGAAGCTTTACGGGCTGGGCCGCGACCTGCATGTCATGGATCCCGAGACCGGCACGCTGATCGAGGACAAGCCGATCCAGAGCTGGGAGGCCGAGACCTATGCCCAGCCCGACGTGCTGGCGGTCTGGAACCAGCACGAAAGCTCGGGGGTGATGGCGACGCCCTTCTACACTGCGCGCAAGGACATCGACCCGGCCGACCCGGCAGCCTATCGCACCGGGTTGTTGACCATGGACCTGGAGACCGGCGAGATGGCGATGCGCGAAATCCGCATCATGGACGTGTTCTATTTCTCGACCGCGGTGAACCCGGCCAAGACCCGCGCCTTCGGCGCCTATAACGTGCTGGAAAGCTTCGATCTGGAAAAGAACGCCTCGATCAAGCGGGTGGCGCTGCCGCACAGCTATTATTCCGTGAACGTCTCGACCGACGGCAGCACGGTCTGGCTGGGCGGCGCGCTTGGCGACCTTGCCGCCTATGACGCCGAGACGCTGGAGAAGAAGGGCCAGGTCGACCTGCCCGGCAACGCCTCGATGTCGCTGGCCTCGGTGCGGCTGTTCACGCGGGACGAATGACATGCTGCGGGTGGGGGTGATCGACAGCGGCCCCGGCCCCGAGGACCGGGCCGAGGACGCCCGCGCCTTCATGGCCGACGGCTCGGCCATCCCCGCCCTGCCCGACCGGCTGGGCCACGGCACCGCCGTCGCCGCGATCATCCGCCGCGCCTGTCCGGGCGCGGCAATCATCCATGCGCAGGTCTTCGACGACCGGCCCGTCACCAGCGCGCTGCGCGTCGCCGCCGCGCTGCGCTGGTTCGCCGCCATGGCCGAGGCGCGGCCCGAGGTGATCTGCATGAGCCTGGGCCTGAGCGCCGACCGCGCGCCGTTGCGCCGGGCCTGCGAGGCGCTGGTCGCGGACGGCGCGGTGCTGGTCGCGGCGCATCCGGCCCGCGGCGCGCCCTGCTTTCCCGCCGCCTATCCCGGCGTGATCGCCGCCACCGGCGATGCGCGCTGCGGCTGGGATGATCTGTCGCAGCTCGGCCCGGCGCTGTTCGGCGCCTGGTGCAACTCGCCCGAGCACGGCCCGCCCGGCATGGGCGGCGCGAGCCTAGGCGCGGCGCGCATCGCCGGCCATCTGGCGGCGATCATGGCGGGGGCGGGCCGGCTGGACGGGCCTGCCGCCATCGCCGCGCTGGCGGCGCGCGCGATCCATCACGGCCCGGAACGGAAATGCGGCCATGGATAGGCTGGCCGCCCGCCTTGCCCGGCTGATCTTCGGCCCCGAGGCGGCGGGCTGGCTGGCGCCGGTGATGGCGCGGGCGCTGCCTTCGGGGCTGGTGGTGCTGGCGGCCTCGCTTGCCGCGGCGGCGCTGGGGCTGGCCATGCCGATGCTGACCCGGCAGGTGATCGACGCCGGCATCATGGCGCGGGACATGGGCGCGCTGATCCTCTGGGCCGGGCTGTCCTTTGCGCTCGGCCTGGGCGCGGTGGGCTTCGGGATGGTGAACTCGATGCTGCACCTGCGCGCCTCGGCCCGGATGCTGGCCGATCTGCGCGGCCGGCTGTTCGGCGCGGCGCTGGCACGCGATCCCGACCACCCCGACCTGCCGCTGGGCGAGGCGATGGCGCGGCTGGACGGCGACTGCGCCGAGATCCAGGGCTTCGCCTTCGACACCGCCCTGGTCGCGGTCGGCGCGCTGTTCCGGCTGGCCGGCGGGCTGGGGCTGATGATCGCGCTGGACTGGCGCATGGCGGTCCTGCCGCTTTTGGCTGCGCCCTTCGAGTTGTGGTTCCTGTCCCGCGCCCGGCCCCGGACCCGCGCGCTGGCCGAGGATGTGCGCGGCCAGCGCGGCGCGCTTTCCGCGCAGATGGCCGAGACGCTGTCGGCCCGCGCCACTTTGCGCGGGCTGGGCGCGCTGGACCAGCGGGCGACCAGCTTCGGTGCCGCGCAGCAGGCGCAGATCGCCGGGCTGACCCGCCAGCGGCTCTGGTCCGAGACGGTGGGCGCGGTCAGCCAGACCATCACCGCCATCCTGCGCGGCACCATCCTGCTGGTCGGCGGCTGGCAGGTGGTGCGCGGCGAATGGCAGATCGGCACGCTGGTCGCGTTCCTTGCCTATGCCGGGATGATGTCGGGGCCGCTGCGCAACCTGCTGGGCCTCTACCATGCGCAGGCCCGGGCGCGGGTGGCGGCGGACCGGCTGGGCGCGGTGATCGCCTCGGCCCGTCCCGACGCGGGCGCCGAGCCGCCGCCCGGCCCGCTGACCATCGCCCTGCGCGAGGCCCGGGCCGCGGGCGCGGCGCATCATCCGGTGACGGCCGTGATCCTGCCGGGCCAGCGCGTGCTGCTGGATGGGCCGTCGGGGATCGGCAAGTCGCGGCTGATGGCCGCGCTGACCCGCGACGCGCCGCTGGCCGAGGGAGCGGTGCGGCTTGCGGGCGCCGAGGTCGCGCATCTGCGCCCCTTGCGGCTTGCCGCGCGCATCACCCATCTGGCGCAACGCCCGGCGATCCTGCGCGGCACGCTGGCCGAGAACCTGCGCCTGGCCGCGCCGGATGCGGGCGATGCCGCACTGTGGCAGGCGCTGGAGGCCGCCGATCTGGCCGGATGGGCGCGGGCCGAGGCCGGGCTTGCCACGCCCATCGGCGAAACCGGCGCCAATCTGTCGGGCGGGCTGCGCCAGCGCATCGCCATCGCCCGCGCGCTGCTGCGCCCGGCCGAGGTGCTGATCTTCGACGAGGCATTCTCGGAAATCGACGATGCCGCCTGCCGGCGCATCCTGGCCGCCATCGAGGCGCGGCGGGCCGACGCCACGCGCATCTTCATCGCCCATAGCGGCCCGGCGCGCGAGGGGCGCTTCGATCAGCGGATCACGCTGACTTCCTCGGCGCCCATCTTCCTCAGTTCGCGCGGCGAGGCGCCATACCAGCGCGAGAAGGCCCGCGAAAAGGCGGTCTGATCGGAATAGCCCAGCAGCAGCGCGATCTCGCCAAACAGCCGGTCGCTGCGCACCAGCAGCGCGAAACCGTGGACGCGGCGGCATTCCTCGAGGATCTCGTGGAACGGCTGGCCCTCGGCCGCCAGCGCCCGGCGCAGCGAACGCTCGGACATGCCGAGCTGCGCGGCGATATGGCACTGGTTGACCAGCCCGCGTTCCATCTGCGCCAGGATCAGCTCGTGCACCCGCTGCGCGACCGGGGTCTGCCGGCGCAGCTCGGTCAGCGCCTCGTCCAGTCGTTTCGATAGCGTCATGACGTCGTCGCCCCCGGCCTCGGCGCGCAGCGTGTTGGCCAGCACGCGCGCGGAAAACACGATGCGGTTCTCGTCCTGGCCGAAGCGCGGCGTCCGGCCCAGATGATGCGCCAGGACCCGTAGGTCGCGATCCGACTGATGCTCGAAGCACAGGTCCTGGATCGCGCTGTTCGGCACCGCGTAGCGGTCGCAGATGCCGCGGATCAGCCCCAGCGTCAGCTCGGCATCCGCCCGCCGCGGCCAGATCCGCGGGTCGAGCACCCGGTAGCAGACATGCGCCTCGTCGCCGATCACCTCAAGCGAGATCCGGCTGTTCGATTGCAGCACCGGAAAGCCGCGGGCGAAAAGCCGCAGCGCCTCGCCCAGCGTGCGGCGCGGGGCGACCGCGTCGCCCAGGATGCCGATGGCGGAAAGCTCCATCTCCTCGCCCGAGCGCCATGAGCGCAGGCCGTCGCTGCTGGCGGCGCGCTCCTGTTCGAGATGGTTGACGAAGGTCTGCAGGGGCATCGCCGGCGCCGGGGCAGCGGCAGCCGGGGCGCCGTCCGCCTCGGACCCGATCAGCATGAATGCGATGGCTCCGCGAATCCATGACCCTTGCATGGCATTTCCCGTGGCTGCGCCGGGTGGCCGCTGTCTCGCGCCTTGCCCCGCTATTTCCCTGTTGCGACAAAGTGTAGCATATCCGCCGGACGATCCCCAAGAATCGCCGCATCGCGCGGGCCTTGGGACGGGGCTTGCGAAAAACCGTTACAAATCCGCCGCTTTCCCGGATCATGCCGCAAAATCAGGCCGTTGCGGATTTGACATTTCCGGCCAGATTTCGGCCGGCGCCCCTCGGCCCCGGCGAATTGGCCGGATATGGCAAGAATCGGCCCGCCTTTCTGCCCCAGACTTGCACGACGCTTTTGGGGAGGGACGAAATGACGGAATACCGATTGCTGATCGACGGCCAGCTGGTCGCGGGCGACAGGACCATGGAGGTCGTGAACCCGGCCAACGAACAGCTGCTGGCCGAAGCCCCCCGTGCCTCGGAGGCGCAGCTTCATGCGGCGGTGGCGGCGGCCAAGGCGGCCTTTCCGGCCTGGGCCGCCCGCCCGATCGAGGAGCGCCGCGCGCTGATCCTGCAGATCGCCGACGCGCTCGAGGCGCAGGCCGAGGCATTCGCCCGGCTGCTGACGCAGGAACAGGGCAAGCCCCTGCCCGAGGCGCAGGCCGAGATCGCCTATACCTGCGCCTTCATCCGCCATCTGGCGAGCTATGACCTGCCGGTAAAGGTGATCGAGGACAGCGACAGCCGGCTGGTGCGGCAGTTCCGCAAGCCGCTGGGCGTGGTCGGGGCGATCATTCCCTGGAACTTCCCGGTGCTGATCGTGGCCTTCAAGCTGCCGCTGGCGCTGCTGACCGGCAATACCATGGTGGTCAAGCCCGCCCCGACCACGCCGCTGACCACGCTGAAACTGGGCGAGATCATCGCCGGGATCCTGCCGCCGGGCGTGGTCAACATCGTCACCGACCAGAACGACCTGGGCGCGGCGCTGACCAGCCATCCCGATGTCGCCAAGATCTCGTTCACCGGCTCGACCGCGACCGGGCAGAAGATCATGGCCAGCGCCGCATCCACCATCAAGCGGCTGACGCTTGAGCTGGGCGGCAACGACGCGGCCATCGTGCTGCCGGGCGCCGATCCGGCCAAGGTGGCGCCGGGGCTTTTCGCCGGCGCCTTCATGAATGCCGGGCAGGTCTGCCTGGCGATCAAGCGCGCCTATGTGCATGATTCGATCTATGAGGAAGTCTGCGCCCGCCTGGCCGAGCTGGCCGAGGCCGCCGTGGTCGGCGACGGCTTGCAGCAGGGCACCACCATCGGCCCGCTGCAGAACCGCATGCAGTTCGAGAAGGTCAAGGGCTTCCTCGATTCCGCCCGCGCCGACGGCCGCATCATCGCCGGCGGCGAGATCGCCGAGGGGCCGGGCTATTTCATCCGCCCGACCATCGTCGCCGATGTCAAGGACGGCGACCGGATCGTGGACGAGGAACAGTTCGGCCCGATCCTGCCGGTGATCCGCTTCGAGGACGTGGAATCGGCGGTGGCCAGCGCCAACGGCATCGAGCTTGGCCTGGGCGGCTCGGTCTGGGGCGAGGATCGCGACCTGGCCCGCCAGGTGGCCGAGCGCATGGAAAGCGGCACGGTCTGGATCAACAAGCACCTGGATTTCGGGCCGAACATGCCTTTCGGGGGTGCCAAGCAATCCGGCCTCGGCGTCGAATTCGCCGAGGAGGGGCTGCATGAATTCACCCAGATCCGCATCGTGAACGAGGCGCGCTGAGCGTCGGCGGGGCCGCCTGAGCGCGCGCGCCCCCCGCCTATTCCCGCGTCGGGTCTAGCCGCAACAGGCGCAGCGCGTTCAGCGTCACCAGCACCGTGGCGCCGGTATCGGCCAGGATGGCGATCCACAGCCCGGTGATCACCAGGACCGAGGCGATCAGAAGCACGCCCTTCAGCCCCAGCGCGATGGCGACGTTCTGGCGGATATTCGCCATGGTGACACGGGCCAGCCGGATCAGCGCGGCGATATCCGTGACCCGGTCGCGCAGGATCGCCGCGTCGGCTGTCGCCAGCGCCACGTCGGTGCCCGGGCCCATCGCCACGCCGATGCTGGCCTGTTTCAGCGCCGGGGCGTCGTTGATGCCGTCGCCCACCATCATCACCCCGCCCCGGGGCAGTCAGGTCGCGGATCGCGGCCAGCTTGTCCCCAGGCAACATGCCGGCGCGCCAATCGGTGCCCAGGGGGCCGGCGATGGCGGCGGCGCTGCGCGGGTTGTCCCGGTCAGGATCGCCGGCCAGAAGCGCCGGCGGCACCACCGCGGGCATGTACCAGCGGCTGGAGCGGTCAATGAAACGCTCGGCGGGCGCGCGGGCCTCCTCGCCTTCCTCGACCAGCCGGATGATGCGGGCGATGATGTTGTCGGCGCCGGCGCGGGTCACGCGGATATGCAGCGTCGCCTGGGCATTGACGATGCCGGCAAGGACCGGATCGCCCGGCCCGCGGCTGCGGGGCAGGCTTTCGCCGGTCACCGGGCTTTCGTCGATGCCGCCCAGGCCCTCGACGATCTCGCCATCGGCGGGAATGCGCGCCCCGGGCCGCACCGGTACCGGATCACCGGGGGCGCAGCCGGCCGGCGGGGCTCTCGCGAAGGCGCTCGCCCGCGATCAGCAGGCCGGTCTGCGGCACCAGCCGGGCCAACGCGCGGATGCGCCCGGCGCCGAGCTATCCGTTTGCGCACCGTCAACCCTTCCTCGCGATACAAACGGTAGATCCGGTTGATCCCGGAAGGCTCGCCCTCGCGTCGCAACAGGATGAAGAGTCGCCGATAGCCGAACCGACGGCGCTCATTGGCGAGTTCTCGCAGCCGCCCACACAATGCCGCGTCGGGCGGGCGTTGTGACCGATAGCGGATCATCTTCCGATCCGCACCGATGATAAGGCGGGCCCGTCGCTCCGACAGGCCATGTTCGGCCTGCAGATATGCGACGGCTTCGCGCTTCACGGCGGGCCCTACCACTTTTTTGAAACCAGATTCCTTCATTGCCGGTGAACCGGCACAAGGCACTCGGCGTGTTCGTCTTCGGCCTCTGTCGCGTCGGTTGGCGGATCGCGCAGGGCTTTGCCGCTGACGCCCCGGACACGCCCCTCTGGCAGCGCCGCGTGGCGCGGATGGTTCATGTGCTGCTGCTCGCGGGTATCGTGCTGATGCCGCTGAGCGGTATCCTCATGACCGTGGCCGGCGGCCGGGCGCTGTCCATCTGGGATCTGACGCTGATGCCGTCCATTGGCGAGATCGGCTGGCCGGATGCGCTGGCGAGCCGGATCCACGCCGGCCTCGGGCTGTTCATCACCGCCGTCCTGGTGCTGCATGTCCTGGCCACCCTGAAGCACAGACTGGATGACGCCCTGCGGCGCCCCCTCCTGCGACCCTCAAGCCTGAAAGGAAGCTAGGAAGTGACCCATCATTACCATGAACAGAACCACGCCCATGATGCCGGTTTCGCCGAGGATCTGACCAGGATGCTTGGTCGCCGCCGGGTTCTGGCGCTGCTCGGCGGGCTGGGGGTGGGGCTTGCCGCCGCGCCGGCTTCGGCGCTGGAATGCGTGGCGCTGCCCTGGGAAACCGCCGGGCCCTATCCGGGGGACGGCTCGAACTCTAAGGCGGGCCGCATCGTCAATGTGCTGACCCAGGAGGGCGTGATCCGCGAGGATCTGCGCGCCTCTTTCGGCGGCTTTTCCGGCACGGCGGATGGTCTGCGGCTGGACCTGGAACTGACCTTGCAGGATGCCGCTGGCTGCACGCCGCTGATCGGTCATGCGCTCTATATCTGGGGCTGCGATGCGACGGGGAATTATTCGCTCTACGATATTCCCGAGGCCAACTACCTGCGCGGCGTCGGCATCAGCGATGCCGATGGCCCGGTGCGCTTCACCACGATCTTCCCCGGCTGCTATGACGGGCGCTGGCCGCATATCCACTTTGAGGTCTTCGCAAGCGCCGCAGCCGCGGTCCGTGGCAAGGCTTCCCTTCTGACCGCACAGATCGTCCTGCCCGAAACCGACTGTGCCGCAGTCTATGCGGCGGATGCGCGCTATTCCAACGGCAGCCGCAACCTCGGCCGCATCACGCTGGCCAGCGACAACGTCTTTCGTGACAACAGCGAGGCCGAGATCCGGCAACAGACGCTGACGCTGAGCGGCGATCCGTCGCGCGGCTATGTCGGAAGGCTGACGATTCCGGTCGATCTCTCGGCCGATCGCGGCGCGGGAATGGAGCCGCCCGCGGGCGGCGATCGCAGGGGGCCGTCGCCTGGGGACGGATAGGCGGGCCGATCCGGGCAATACCGACACGGCAAATGCCCGCCGCCGCCTTGCGTCAGAGGGCACCCGCCCGCGCCTGCCATGGGCGCCGCACCTACGCGCCTGACAGCAGGATCCGCCGCCACTTCTCCGGCCGTCACCGCATTGATGTCCTCATCAACGGCGAGTCCGGCGGTTTCGAGGTGACGGCGTGAATTGCGCCAGCAGGCCCATGAGCTTCGATCGGCCCTTGCCTAGCCGCAGCTGGCGCGAAGAATCTTGCCGGTCCCCGGATCGGTTTCCACCGTCACCCGCTCCTGGCGATAATCCATCGTCACGCCCTGACCGGGCTGGATCTGCCGCACAATGGTGGCACCGGTCAGTTCCATGGCCTGAGCGTCGGTCAGCCGGTCCCTCCCCGCCAGGGCCTCGGCGACATCCGGGCGGCAGACTCCCGGCGCCGCCTCGGCCTGCTGCGCTCCCTCTTCGCAGGCGGCGAGGGTCATGGCGGCCACGGACAGCATGGCGGCGGCGATCAAGTTCGGTTTCATCTCTGGCCGATCCTTCCTTGAATATGGCGCGGGGCATCCGCGGCATCAGGTCTGGCGGCAGGATTAGCCGGGGCGGCACTGGAATGCCAATGGGGCTGGGCATCATGTGAATGCCGATCCGGACCGCCGCCGTGGAACCGGGCGAGGGCGATGGACCTTGAGGAGGGAAATGGAAACGCCATGCCCACAAGGAGGGCCGCAACTTGCGCTTTCAGCTATCCGATACCCACGCCTATCCCGGATGCCGGGTGCGGATTGCCGAGGAAGAGAACCCGCAGGAACAGATCGCCGAGTTCAGCGACGGCGTGATCGTCCCATGCAGCCACCAAAGCGAAGGCCCCGGGATCGTCCTGACGATTGCGCCTTACACGACCGCTCGCGGCACCCGGATCGACGCGAAAAGCTGGCTGCTGCTGCCGGACGGGCAGACGGGTGACTGGAAGATAAAGTCCCGTCTGTCTGGAGCGGGCCGGTGAAACCCGACGGGCGGTTGCACATTGTTCGAGGCGCTATCGCTTTTACGTCGCGCGCGTGCGACGTCCGAAGCAGGCGATCACGCCCGATCTCGCGTCGCTCGCCTTTCCGGTCAGGCGCATCGAGACCGGAAGCGCGACAAAATCTCTCCCTGCTCCGCGAGCCTGCCGGGCCGAGGGCTACCATGGGGGCCGACACCGGCGCAGAATTTATCGCCACCAAGCCCGCCAATGACGGGTTGCGCGGCATGGATGACCGCATGGTCATTCAGGCCGGCGGCCTGCCGATCAGGATCGGCGGCGCACTGGTCGGCGGCATCGGCGTGGGCAGCGCGCCCTCAGGCGACATCGACGCGGGTTGCACAACCGAGGGGTTGACCGCCATTGCCGCATCCGCGAGAGCTTCGCGGATCAGTTGGGCGCGTTCAACTGGCTGGACCTGCCCCCCCCAAAGGGCCGCAACGAGAACGGCGCCATGAGCTGGCCGCGGCCGCATGACGAATACTAAGCCGGGCACGGGCGACACCGGCCGCGTGGCAAATGCCAGGACTCCCAGCCTCTTCAGGTCGCTTCGAGCACCATGTTGAGCGGGGTCTGGGCGGCCCGCCGGACGCGGGTGAAGCCGCCCGACCGGATCACCTCGGCCAGCCGCCTCTCCCCCGCCTGCGCGCCGAGCGCGAGCCCGGTCTCTTGCGCCAGCGAGGTGGGAACGCAGATCATCGTCGAGGCCGAATAGTAAAGCCGCCCGACCGGGTTGAGATTGTCCTCCAGCCTGTCCCCGGCCATCGGCTCGACCACCATCCAGGTGCCGTCGTCCTTCAGCGCCCGCCTGATATGCGCCGCCGCGGCCTCGGGATCGCCCATGTCGTGCAGGCAGTCGAAGCAGGTGATCAGGTCGAACCCGCCTCCGTCGAAATCCTGTGCCCGGCCGACCTCGAAACGCAGGTTGGGCAACCCGTGCGCCCGGGCATGCGCGGTCGCGGCGGCGATCGACGCCGGATGGAAATCGTAGCCGGTGAACCGGGATGCCGGGAACGCCTGCGCCATCAGGATCGTCGAGAGCCCGTGGCCGCAGCCCACATCGGCCACCGCCGCACCCGCCTTCAGCTTGTCCAGAACCCCGTCCAGCGCCGGCAGCCAGTCCTGCACCAGCGCGTTCACATAGCCCGGCCGGAACAGCCGCGCCACCGCGCAGAACATGCAGCCGGCCTGATCGCCCCAGGCCACGCCGCGGCCGGTCGTGAAGGCCGCCTGCACCTTGGCCTGGTTCTCGGCCATGGCCGCGGCGGTATCGAAGGCGCCGATCAGGTTGACCGGACTGTCGGGTTCGGCAAAGACCAGCGCCTGCTCGGGCGTCAGCGAGAACCGCCCGGCCTCATGGTGTACATAGCCCGAGGCCGCCTGCGCCGCCAGCCACTCGCGCAGATAGCGCGGCGCGCATCCGGCCGCCTCGGCCAGCGCGTCGGCATCCACCGGCCCGATCCGGGCCAGGGTGCGGTAGAGGTCGAGCGCGTCTCCGATCCGCACCAGCGGCACGCTGACCGCGCCGCCCAGATCGCCGAGGACGCGGGTGACGAGTTCGTTGAGGATGGTTTCGTCGGGTTGTGTCATGTCGGGTCTCCTCCTTGTCTTCGGGCGGCGCTTTGCGCCCGATCACCCAAGAATGCGCCGCACCCTGGCCATGCGCATGAGGCCGCGGTCCCGCACGGACAGGAAAATCCGGCCAGACAGGGGCCAGATGTCCCGCTTGAACGATCCGGGCGTCAGCCGGCCTCTCGGCCGGACAGGGCGATGACGATCGCCTGCGACCGGCTGTGCACCCCGAGCTTGCTGAAGATCACCGACAGCTGGTTGCGCACCGTCTTCACGCTCTTGCCCAGGCGTTCCGCGATTGCCCGATTGTCGAGCCCCTCGGCAACGAGGTCCAGCAGGGCAGACTCGGCCGGTGTCAGCCCCGCCTCGCGGAGCGCGCGCGGCAGCACGCGCCGGTCCTGCCCGAGAAAGGCGGCAAGTTCGGCGTGGAACACGGCCCAGGCCGGTTCCTCCGGCAGGAGGACATGGTTCTTGCTCTCCAGCGGCACGAAGCGCGCGCCCGGAATCGCGGCAGCAAGCCGGCAGCCTTCGTCGAAGGGCACGCGCATGTCGCCGCGGCAATGCGCGATCAGCGTGGGCAGGCGCAGCTTTCCCGCAAGGTCCGACACGTCGATCCCCTGCATCTGCGACAGCAGCTCGGCGGCGACCTCGGCGCTTGCCGTGGTCCGTTCGAGATCGCCCCACCAGCGATGCTGCTCGGGCGTTCCGTCGGGGATGAACAGATTGGTGAAGAACCGGCAGAAGGCCGGATTGTCGCGCCCCCAGCCGATGCGCACGAAATTGACCAGCGTCTCGGCCTCCAGCAGTTCAGCCTCGGTCCGCGCCCGGATCCGCCTGCCCTGGGCATAGGCGTTCAGGAGTACCAGATGCGAGACGCGCTCGGGGTGGCGCAGGGCATAGGTGATGGCAAGCGCACCGCCCTGCGACAGCCCCAGCAGCACGAAGCGCGGCTCCTCGATCGATGCGGCCACCGCCTCCATGTCCGCATGCCACGCCTCGACCGAAAGGTCGGCGACATGCCGGTCCGACAGGCCGCAGCCGCGCGGATCATAGCGCACGAACCGGTTGCGGACCGAAAGCGCCTGCAGCCACGGCCGCCAGACCGGGCTTTCCAGATCGTAGTCGACATGGCTCAGCCAATGCGCCGCCCGCAGGATCACCGGCCCGTTCCCGCAGGACGCGACGGCGATGCGGGTGCCGTCGGCGGAGGTGCAGAACCGTATGCTCTGACTGAGCTTCATGGCTCGAGGATATCGCAGCCCGGGGGAGCGCAACAGGACGATCTGGCAGTCGCGAACGATCCGGCGTCCGGTCCGGCCGGAGCGGCAGGTGATGGAACAGATGCGATGCAACCTGCTATTTTGCTGGTTCGCAAGCCTCGGAATTGACGGGCCGGCCTGGGTGCTGACCACCAAGATGTCGTGCCGGTCGATGGCACGCCGATGAAAGCGTGGCCCGCCACAGCGAAACCGAAAGCGCATCGGGAAGCGCTTCGGCTGGGCCAGGATCCTTGGCGGCATGGTCGAGATCGTTTGCCGCGGCATCGAAAGCGGGCGATCCCGTCTCATCCTGGCGACGGCCGCCGGCATCCCGTCCTGGCTGCCCAGATTTCTGGCAGCATAGAGCCGAACACCCGGCATCCCATGCGCATGCCCTTCGAGGAGAGAGGCGGCACCCAAGGTCAGCGGCTCATTCGACGGGAAACCGCTCCCGGACGCCAGCTGATCCAGCGGGCCAGCGGGCCTTCGGGCCACCCTCAGCCCAGCCGCTCGATCAGCGCCATGGCCGCATGAGGGTTCCTGGCCTTATGGCCGCCGATGACGTAGAGATAGACGTCGCGCGGCCCGGACCGGGCGGGGTCTCCGACATGGTCCAGCCTCTCGGGCGCGCCGCCCGCAGCCCAGGTCCGGGCCCGCTGCGCCCAGAGATCCAGCGTCTCGGGGCTGTAGCCCAAGGGTTCGTCCTCAACCGTGCCCATGATCCGCGCATAGACGAAATCGGCGGTCGGATCGGCGATCTGGGGGAACCCTCCGTCCGCCGAAACCACCGCCGCCACATGATGGGCGCGGATCAGCTCGATGAATTTCGGTACGCGGAAACTGTCGTGGCGGACCTCGACCACATGGCGAAGCGCGCGCCCCTCGTGCGACGGCGGCAAAAGCTTCAGGAAGGCCTCGAAATCGCCCGGATCGAACTTCTTCGTCGCCATGAACTGCCAGTTGATCGGACCAAGCTTGTCGCCAAGCAGGATCACACCGCTGTTCAGGAACCGCTCTATGGTCTCGCCCGCATCGGCCAGCACCTTGCGGTTGGTGGCGTAACGCGGCGCCTTCAGCGAAAAGACGAAATCCTCGGGCGTCTCGTCGTGCCACTTGCGGAAGCTCTCGGGCTTCTGGCTGCCGTAATAGGTGCCGTTCACCTCGATCGAGGTGAGCTGACGGCTGGCATATTCCAGTTCCCGCTTCCGTGCGAGCTTTTCGGGATAGAAGCTGTTCCGCCAGGGTTCATAGGTCCAGCCCCCGATGCCGATGCGGATCTTTCCGGTCGTCATGAAGATGTGCCTCGCTTGTGCCCGTCCCATGATTGGCGGGGCGTCACGGGATGATCACCCCCGCTGCCTGCGCAGCAACCCGTGCCGGGAGGGTTCCCTCATCCCCCTTTCATGCCAGCGCCACGAACCGCCTTGCTCTCAGGATGCCATGTCCTTCCCTGATCGGCCATCCCGGCATGCGCCCGACCTGCAGTCGGAGCGGAAATCCCCATCTCCATCGCGCGTTCCAGGATCGGGATGATCCGCCGGTCCCCCATCTGCGCGACGTTGAAGCGGACGAACGGCGCCGCCGATTGCGAGGCGCTGAAGACGTTTCCGGGCGCAAGCACGACATTGCGTTCCATGCAGCGCCGGGCGACGACTGCCGAGTCCAATCCATCCGGCAGCCGGCACCAGAGGTAGAATCCGCCCCGCGGCATGATCCACGGAACGATGCCCAGTTGCGCCAGCCGTTCCGCCACCTCGATCCTCGCATGCGCCAGCCGCTGACGCACATCGTCCATATGCCTGCGATAGCTTCCCCCGGCCAGGACGCCGGCGATCAGTTCGGTCGAGACCGGGCTGGGACCGCCGAAGCTGGTCGCGACCTGCAAGTCGACCAGGCTTTCGATCCAGTCCGCCCGGGCCGCGATATAGCCGCAGCGCACCGAGGCCGAGAGCGTCTTGGAAAAGCTTCCGATCCTGATCACCCGCTGGAGCCCGTCGAGGATGGCAAGGCGCGGCGACGGCGTCGGCTCGAAATCCGCGAAGATGTCGTCCTCGACGATGGTCAGCCCGTGGGCGGCGGCGGCGCTCAGCACCCGATGCGCGATCTGGGGCGAGATGCTGGCGCCGGTCGGGTTGTGCAGCGCGGAATTGGTGATGTAGAGGCGCGGCTTCTCGTCGATCAGCGCCTGCTCGAAGGCGGCAATGTCCGGTCCCGCAGGCGTGAAGGGGGTGCCGACAATGCGCACCTGATGCGCGCGCAGCAGGGCGTGGAAATTGAAATAGCAGGGATCGTCGACCAGAACCGCATCCCCCGGACGCAGAAGCAACCGGCAGATCAGGTCGATGGCCTGCGTCCCCGACCCCGTCAGCAGGACCTGGTCCGCCGTCGCGGTGATGCCCTGATCGGCGAAGCGGGCGATCAGCAGGCGGCGCAGCTCGATCGAGCCCCGGGTGCCGCCGTAATCCGACAGCAGCGCATCATTGGCGCGCCCAAGCGCCCGCAACCCCTTCCGCAGCGCGGCATTCGGCATCCAGTCCGCCGGAAGCCAGCCGCAGCCGGGCTTCAGGACGGCGGGATCCGCATCGAGCGACTGCCGCGACACCCAGAACGGATCGATATCGCGTTCGCGAGGCGGCCCCATCTCTGCCAGCGCCATCGGCGGCAGATCGGCGCCGGTGACATAGAAGCCCGAGCCGCGCCGGGCGCGGATGACGCCTTCGGCCTCCAGTCGGGCATAGGCCTCGACCACCGTCGAGGGCGACACGCCCATAGTCCTGGCAAACCCCCGGACCGATGGCAGGCGGTCGCCCGGCGCCAAAGCCCGGCTGGCAATCCTCGTGCGGACTTCGCGCATCAGCGCCCCTGTCCGGGTCATGTCGTCATCTGCCACGATCAACTCCCCGCAAACTGTATGGGCGATTCATGCCATACGGATCCGGATAATCGTATCGCACCGTTTCTGTCCGCGCGAGCCGCAAGGCGCTATGGAACATCCTTGCAAGCGAGGGTGCATGGGCATGAAATCAGCAGGATGGGGCAGCGGCCTGATCGGGGTCATCATCTTCAGCGGCTCGCTGCCGGCCACACGGGTGGCGGTGGCGGACTTCACCCCGATCTTCCTGACCTCGGCGCGGGCGCTGCTGGCCGCGCTGTTGGGCGCAGCCTTTCTCCTTGCGCTGCGCCAGCCCCGGCCCGGGCGCGGGGACATCCCGCCCCTGGCGCTCGTCGCCATCGGCGTGGTCGTCGGCTTTCCCTTGCTGACCGCGCTGGCGCTTCGGCACATCACCGCCGCCCATTCCATCGTCTTCATCGGCCTGCTGCCGCTGGCGACCGCCATCTTCGGCGTGTTGCGCGGCGGCGAGCGTCCGCATGCGCCGTTCTGGGCCTTCTCGATCATCGGCGCGGCGGCGGTCGCGGGTTTCGCCCTGCACGGCAGCGGCGGCGGCACGGTGGCCGGCGACCTGCTCATGGTCGCGGCGGTCGTCGTCTGCGGCCTCGGCTATGCCGAAGGCGCCACCTTGTCGCGCCGCCTGGGCGGCTGGCAGGTCATCTCCTGGTCCCTGATCCTGTCGCTGCCGGTCATGGGCGTCCTGACCCTCGTCACCTGGCCCGACAGCTTCAGCGACGTCACGACCCCCGGCTGGACCGGCCTCGCCTATGTATCCGTCTTCAGCATGATGGTCGGGTTCATCTTCTGGTATCGCGGCCTCGCCCTTGGCGGCATAGCCGGCGTCGGGCAGTTGCAGCTTTTCCAGCCCTTCTTCGGCTTCGTGCTTGCCGCGATCTTCCTCGGAGAGCCCATCGCATGGACCATGATCGCCTCGACCGCGATCGTGGTCGCCTGCGTCGCGGGGGCAAGGCGCTTCGCATGACGTCTTGAAGGGCAAGCCCATCCGGGCCCCTGACCGGTTCCAGGCCCCCGCCCTGCGGTTTCCGCGACCGTCAAACATCCTCGTAATCGATCGACAGGCTTTCGGCGATGGCACGAATTTCCGCATGACAGGCTGCGTCGGCCACGGCACGGGTCGAGACCGGCTCCAGGATTCCTCCCCCTACCCTATCGCCAAACAGCAGGATCGCGAAATCCGGGCCGTACTGGACCGAACTGTAATATAGGCCATGCGCCGCCGGGCATGCGGCATGGATGCGCTCGGCCCAGCCCCGCGTTGCCGGATAGGTGCTGCGCGGGCCCGCCAGCAGGACGCTGTGGTTGACGCCGATCCTACGCTGCCCGGCATTGGTCAGATCGACCAGACGCAGCGCCGAGGTGGTTCGGACGATACTGTGGTCATAGGCCCTGTAGTCGGCGGGATAAACGATCTGGAAGGTCGGCAGGCCGGTCTTCGGATCAACCGGCGGGGTATCGGGACAGCGCAGGATGATTTCGCAAGTCGCGCAGGAAAATGTCTGCGCCGCATAAATGGTCGGGATAATCGCGCCTTCGGCATCCCGGATCGGAAAGAAGCGCGCATCGCCCGCAGCGGTCGGGTTGAACTGTTCGGCCTCATAAACGGCGGGGTGGATGCGATGAAGCTCGGTGCCCGCGTCGAGCGTCACATAGGCCTCCTTCCCGACCCGCATGGTGGACGGGTCGGGAATCGTCAGATCGAACCGCATCAGCCATGCTCCGCAGGCACGATCTCCCGTTCGAATGCCGCGATCACGGCGTCAGCCTCGACGCCGAGTCGCTCGGCAGGCGCAGCGCCGAAATCGAGATGTGGCCGCGTCAGCCAGTGCAGCAGGCGAAAACCGCTCCAGGTCCGGGGCGTCAACGCGATCAACTTCGCCATGGCCGGATAGATGCGGCGACCCTCGACGTCGAACTGGAACAACGGATAGACGGCACGACCATCGACCGTGAACCGCAGGATTTCCCGCTTTTCCTCTTTGCGCTTCATCGTGGCAGAGGGGTTTGCCGCCGACAGCCCAAGCAGCTCGCATGCCTGTGCCTGATCGACCATCGAGGTGCCGGCCAGAATTTTTTCCTGGAGCCGGGCGCGGTTGAGCGCCGCCTGCAACTCGGTGTCGTCACCTTTCGCCAGGCTCTCCCGGAGCATGACGCGATAGGCATCGACCACCTTGTCGATCTCGCCGGAAAAGCGGTCGCTGAACACTTCGGCAAAGGCCGCTTTCATGGCCTCCTTTACCTCGTCCCGAGCTTTTTTCGATCCGGGCTGCGCCGAAGCCGGGGCAACCCGGGATTCGACGACTGAGGACCACCTGTCGATATCAGCCGAAGCGACACCAACGAAAACGTCGACATGGACAGAGCCCGCCGTAAAGACGGACGCAGAGATGTCGTCGGATGTATAGAGAGGCCGTTCGCCATGCGGATCAGTCCGCAGTCGATGCGGCTTTCGACGAGATTCCGGGTGAACGATGTGCGCCATGGCCATCTGAGCTTGATAGTTTCGATATGATTATGCTTATATATAGCGAATCTATTGTGTGATTGCAAGCGTGGCCACGCAAACGCTACTGCGCATGCCGCGGGCGCGCCTGCCATGTCAAATCTCGCCTGCGGCCTCTGTCTCGGCGATGCGCATCTTTGCGGTTTCGGCATAGACCTCATCGATTTCGATGCCGGTCCCGCGCCATCCCAACTCCTTGGCCGCAACGAGCGTGGTGCCGGAGCCGGCGAACGGGTCCAGCACCAGTCCCTGTCGTCCGTGCAGCTTCAGGCATCGCCGCGCGAGTTCGAGGGGATACGCCGCAGGATGGTGGAACTTTCCGGCGTCGTTGCGAACGGTCTCGTAAGGGATATGCCAGCAGTTTCCTGCGCAGCGCAGATCCGCCGTCGCATGACGCCAGCGCGACAGATTCCCCTTGTCTTGACAGGTTACGCCTATCGCCAGCCGGTCGACCGCCAGGTTCCCGCGAAGCGACCCGTGCAGCACTTCTTCATAGGTCCTGTTCAGGAACCTGCGGCTGTTGAGCGGCTTGAAAT
Organism: Paracoccus pantotrophus; assembly: GCF_008824185.1. Lineage (NCBI taxonomy): Bacteria > Pseudomonadati > Pseudomonadota > Alphaproteobacteria > Rhodobacterales > Paracoccaceae > Paracoccus > Paracoccus pantotrophus. Next base: position 92,913 of record NZ_CP044425.1, on the reverse strand, counting down.
GCCCATGGGTGCGACCGCCGACAATCACGGACTTGATCCATGCGATGCGGTTCTGCAGCACCAGGTGCCGCCGGCACGCCGCCCGAGCGCATCAGGGCGAAGATGGAACAGCTCGAGGCCCGGCAGAAGCAGCTCGAGCAGGAGCTGGCCGCGGCCCCCGCCCCCACGACGACCCGTCTGCATTCCCGCATCGCCGAGACCTATCACGACCGGATCCAGGCGCTGATCGCCGGGCTGACGGAACCGGAGGCCGAAGGTGAGGCGCGGGATGCGATCCGCGGCCTCATCGACACGATCATGGTGACGCCGGTTCCCGGCCCGGGCAAGCGGATGCTGCCCCGGTCGAGCTGCATGGCGCGCTGGCAGCGATCCTGGGCCTCAGCCTGGGGGCGGATCGGCTGTCCGGACAGCAAAAAACCTCCCTGTCACAGGAGGTTGAAGAAAGTGCAGGATTTCTGGTTGCGGGCGCGTGCTTTGCACCATGTTGACCAGGCCCGCCGGCGATCCCGCCCCGTAAAACACCAAGGCCGGGCCACGCAGCACCTCGACCCGGCCCAGCCCGTAAAGCTCGAAGACCGGGGCGCTGGTCGGGAACTGGGTCGCGCGCATCAGCCGCAGCCCGTCCAGGAACTTGTCGTTCTCCAGGTTGAAGCTGCGCAGAAACAGGCTGTCGAATCGCGGATCGCCGCCATAATTCCCGGTCACGATGCCGGCGGAATAGCTCAGCGCCTCGGAAAGGTTCGTCGCGCCCTGCTCTTCGATCTGGGCGCGCGGCACGACCGAGACCGAGGATTGCGTCGCCAGGATCGGCCGGCCGGTCTTGGTGATGGCCAAGGAACGTGCGACCCTGCCCGCCAGCGGCGCGCTGGGGGTTTTCAAACCCCGCGATGGCAACGGTGTCCAGCACGATCGCACCCATGAAGGCCTGGCGGGGATCCTGCTGGTCCTGGGCGAAGGCGCTGGTCGGCGCGACGGCAAACACGCTGACACCGAGAAGGAGCGGTTGGGCTTTGTTCATCTTGACCTGTTCTGTCCGCGAAAGTTTCCGAGCTATGCACTCGGGTATTCCGCGGCTGTCTTGAACGGGACCACTGGGTTTTTTTCAGGAATCCTGCAATGCGATGCGGCGCCAGACCGAAGGGGGCATGCCATGGGCGGCGCGGAAGGCGCGCGACAGATGCGCCTGGTCGGCAAAGCCCGTCGCATAGGCGATGTCGGCCAGCGACAGGGCCGGATCGCGCATCATCTCGCAGGCCGCGTTCAGCCGCAGGCTGGCCTGCCAACGCTGCGGCGTCTCGTTGCACGATTGCTTGAAGGCGTGAAAGAACCGGCTTTCCGAAAGCCCGGCCATCCCGGCCACCGTGACATGGCGGTTCAGGTTCTGGTGCAGGTGGCGTTCCAGGGCGGCCATCCTGCGCAGGAAAAGCCCGCCGCTGACCGGGGCGGATGGCCCGGTTTCGGCTTCGGTGGCGAAGATCTCGCCCAAGGTGGCCGAAAGCAGCGCATCGATCAGCATGTCGCCCCGGCGCGGGGACCGGACCGCGTCGGCCGCCAGCTGGGCAAGGTCGGCCAGGCTGCCGCTTGCCCGATCAGCCGCGGCACGGACAGGTCCGGCCGGATGTTCGCGGCCGCCAGCCGCTGCTGCAAGGCACCGCTTTCCAGGTGAAAGCCCAGGTGCATCTTTTCATGCCGCGCCTCGATGCGGCTCCGCAGCGGAAGGCCGGCCGGGACATGCAGCGCCTGGATGCCGCGATGCTCGGCCTTGTCCGCGCCGGTGCGCAGCGCCAGCGGCGGCGGTGCCTCGCCCAGGAAGATCACGATGCGCGGGTCCGGCGCGATGTAGAGCCCGCCGCCGCCCGCCTCGCCCCGCACCGACCAGACATCGGCGATCGCGCCGCAAAAGCGGCGGAAGGACAGCGGCGCCAGGGTCCGCAACCCGTGGATGCGGGTCTCCATCCGGGGGCGAAACCCCTTATGGGGCGGCATCTTCTCCTGCCTGGATGCGTTGCTGGATATTGCCGGCACCGCCACGAGCCCGGCATCGCAAATTGTTGATTGGAAAACCCTGAATTGCAGGCCGGCCCGCCGGCCCGACGCGGCGGCACGCATCGCAAAGGCCCCGTCCCGGCGAATCCGCCTTGCCGATCCAGGGGATCGAGGCATCGGCAGGATGCCGCCGCACGGAATCGCCGCCGCCCGTTACCGGCGCGGCTTGCCCAGGCTGGCGCGGTATTTGGCGACGGTGCGGCGCGCCAGCGGCATGCCGCGCCGCGCCAGGGCCGCGGCCAGCCGCGCATCCGACAGCGGCTCGGCCCTGGGCCAGTTCTCGATCAGCGCCGCCAGCAGGCGCAGGACGGCTTCGCGGCCCACGCCGGGCAGGCGCGGGCTGACCGGCGCGGGCAGCAGATCCCGCAAGGGCACGGTCCCGCGCGGCGCCCGGATCGCCACCCCGGCGACCGCGCGGCTGACGGTGCTCTTGTCCAGCCCCAGCCTTTCGGCCAGCGCGGTCATGGTCAGCGGATTCAGCCGCCCCCGACCCAGCAGCCATGGCCCCTGCACCTCGGCCAGGGCCAGGCCGATGCGCCACAGGGTGCCCGCCCGGCCCTCGACCGCCGCGACCAGAGCCTGCGCGGCGATGCGGCCCGGCCCGTCCGCCGCGCCATCGCGCAGCGCCAGCCCGGTCGGCGCGATCCAGCGCAGCTCGCCCTTGGGCGTCAGCTCCAGTTCGGGCGGCGCCGGCGCCGGGTCGTCGGACAGCGGACAGGGGGCCAGCCGGCGCAGATCCTCCAGCATCCCCGCCGCATCCTCCAGGTCGCAGCCGCAATGGCCGGCGATGGCGGCAAGATCCGCCGCCGCCGCCAGGTCCAGCCGGTCCAGAAGCGTCGCGATCATCGGGTCATAGCGCCCGGCCGCCTCGAGCCCCAGCCGCAGATGCTCGGCCAGCGAGCGGGCAAAGACGCCGGGCGGCTCCAGCCCCTGCAGCCGGGGCAGCAGCGCCTCGATCGCCGCGGCGCTGCAGGACAGCCAGCCGGCGATCTCGGGCAGCGGGTCGGCGATCCAGCCGCGCTCGTCCAGGCAATGCACCAGGCCGCGGGCGATGCGCGCCTCCTCGGGGCCAAGGCGCATCAGCCCGACCTGCTCCAGCAGCGCCTGCCGCCCCGAGACGACCGCCGCAGGCTCGGGCCCCGCCGACAGGGCAAGCAAGGGATTGGCCGCCGCCTCGTGGCGCAGGCGCCGGCGCAGCCTGGCCCCGTCCATGTGCAGCACCTCCAGCGACAGCCGCATCTGCTGGCTCAGCGACAGGCCCCTGATCTGGCGCGGCTCTTGCCTTTGCATGGTCCTGCCTCCCTGCCCCGTGGCGCGACAGGTGTTGCAGCCGCTGCGACACCCGCGCCCCGCAATCCCCGGAAATCCCGCCTTGCAGACCCTGGCACGGTCGTTGCTTGCATGATGGTCAGGGAGGACGGACATGGTCAAGGTCGGCATCATCGCCAATCCGATTTCGGCCCGCGACATCCGGCGGGTGATCTCGCATGCGGGCAACCTGCCCATCAACGACCGCGCCAATATCGTGCTGCGCATGATGGCCGGGCTGGCCGCGGCCGGGGTCGAGGAAGTGCTGGTCATGCCGGAAAACGGCGGCATCCGCTTTCACCTGGAACGCAGCATCCGGCGCGAGGCGCGGCTGGGCCACGCCAATTTCCCGCAGCTGCGCTACCTGGACATGCCCGTCACCGCCACGCCCGAGGACAGCGCCCGGGCCGCCCGGATGATGGCGGCCGAAGGCGTTGCGGCCATCGTGGTGCTGGGCGGCGACGGCACCAACCGCGTCGTCGTGGGGGCCTGCGGCAGCGTGCCGGTGGCGGGCGTCTCGACCGGCACCAACAACGCCTTCCCGGAGCTGCGCGAGCCGACGATCACCGGCCTGGCCGTGGGGCTGGCCGCGACCGGGCAGGTGCCGGCCGAACTGGCGCTGCGCCCGAACAAATGGCTGGAGGTCGCGCTGAACGACGACCGGCGCGAGATCGCGCTGGTCGATGTCGCCGTGGTCGAGGACCGTTTCGTCGGCGCCCGCGCCATCTGGAAGACGACGGGCTTTCGCGACCTGTTCGTGACCTTCGGCCTGCCGCAGGCCATCGGCATGTCCGCGATCGCCGGGCTTTGCGACCCGGTGGACCGCGCCACGCCCGAGGGCCGCCATATCCGCCTGTCGCCCGACGCGCCGCGCCAGTTGCTTGCCCCCATCGCGCCCGGCCTGATCGACCGGCTGGGCATCGCCGGCGTCGCGCGCATGGCACCGGGCCGGGCGCATGCCCCCTCGATCCGCGCCGGCACGCTGGCCTTCGACGGCGAGCGCGAGCTGACCTTCACCGAAGGCGACCGGGTGTCGGTGCGGCTGGTGCCCGACGCCTTCCGCACCATCGACGTGCCCGCCTGCATGGCCCATGCGGCCGCGGCCGGGCTGTTCATCCGCAACCCAGACTGAACCAGACAAGGGAGGAGTTCATGTCCAATCCGTTTCCGCTGCCGAAAGAGCAGCTTCTGGACGCCTATCGCAAGATGCGCACCATCCGCGATTTCGAGGAACGGCTGCATGTCGATTTCGCCCGCGGCGAGATCCCCGGCTTCGTCCACCTCTATGCCGGCGAAGAGGCGACGGCGGTCGGCATCATGATGCATCTGCACGACCGCGACCGCATCGCCTCGACCCATCGCGGCCATGGCCATTGCATCGCCAAGGGCGTCGACGTCAAGGCGATGATGGCCGAGATCTATGGCAAGGCCACCGGCTGCTGCGCCGGCAAGGGCGGCTCGATGCATATCGCCGACCTGTCCTTGGGGATGATGGGCGCGAACGGCATCTTGGGCGCCGGGGCGCCCTTGGTCTGCGGCGCGGCGCTGGCGGCGCAGAAGCTGGGCCATGACGGCGTCGGCATCACCTTCTTCGGCGACGGCGCCTCGAACCAGGGCACGGTGCTGGAAAGCATGAACCTGGCCGCGATCTGGAACCTGCCGGTGATCTTCGTGGTGGAAAACAACGGCTATGCCGAATCGACCTCGGTCGATTACGCCACCGCCTCGGACAGCTACGTGGACCGGGCGACCGGCTTCGGCATGCCGGGGATCACCGTGGACGGGCTGGATTTCTTCGCCGTCCACGAGGCGGCGGGCGAGGTCATCCGCCGCGCCCGCGAAGGCGCCGGGCCGACGCTCTTGGAATGCAAGAACGTGCGCTTCTTCGGCCATTTCGAAGGCGACGCCCAGACCTACAAGGCGCCGGGCGAGAACGAATACAACCGCGCCCACAACGATTGCCTGAAGCTGTTCCGCCAGAAAGTGACCGAGGCCGGGGTGATCTCGGATGCCGAGCTCGATGCCATCGACGCCGAGGTGGCGGCGCTGATCGACGAGGCCGTGGCCGAGGCCATCGCCGCGCCGCTGCCCGAGGCCGCGAAACTGACCGCCGACGTCTATGTGAGCTATTGAGGGAGGAATTACCATGGCACGCATCATCAGCATGAAGGACGCGGTGAACGAGGCGCTGGATCAGGAGATGAGCCGCGACCCCACCGTGATCATGATGGGCGAGGATATCGTCGGCGGCGCCGGCGCGCAGGGCGAGGATGACGCCTGGGGCGGCGTCCTTGGCGTCAGCAAGGGGCTTTACGCCAAGCACCCGAAGCAGATGATCGACACGCCGCTGTCGGAAAGCGCCTATGTCGGCGCCGCCATCGGCGCGGCGACGGCGGGGCTGCGGCCGGTGGCGGAACTGATGTTCGTCGATTTCATCGGCGTCTGCCTGGACCAGGTCTTCAACCAGGCGGCGAAATTCCGCTACATGTTCGGCGGCAAGGCGGAAACCCCGGTGGTGATCCGGGCGATGTGCGGCGCCGGCTTCCGCGCCGCCGCCCAGCACAGCCAGATGCTGACGCCGCTGTTCACCCATATCCCCGGCCTCAAGGTGGTCTGCCCCTCGAACGCCTATGACTGCAAGGGGCTGCTGATCCAGGCGATCCGCGACAACGACCCGGTGATCTTCCTCGAACACAAGAACCTCTACGCCAGCACGGCGGATGTGCCCGAGGAGCCCTATGCCATCCCCTTCGGCGAGGCGAACATCGTCCGCGAGGGCGGCGACGCCACCATCGTCACCTATGGCCAGATGGTCGGCCGCGCGCTGGAAGCCGCCGAGATGCTGAAGAAGGACGGCGTCGACGCCGAGGTGATCGACCTGCGCACGCTCTCGCCCATCGACATGGACACGGTGCTGGAAAGCGTCGAGGCGACCGGCCGGCTGGTCTGCGTGGACGAGGCGAACCCGCGCTGTTCCATCGCCGCCGACATCGCCGCCACCGTGGCGCAGGACGCCTTCGGCGCCCTCAAGGCACCGATCCAGATGGTGACGCCGCCGCATGCGCCGGTGCCCTTCTCGCCCTCGCTGGAGGACGCCTATGTGCCCTCGGCCGAGCGCATCGCCGCGGCCGTCCGCAAGACGCTGGAGAACTGACATGGCAGACATCACCCCGATCCTGATGCCGAAATGGGGGCTCTCGATGCGCGAGGGCAAGCTGGCGGCCTGGCACGTGGCCGAGGGCGCCGAGATCAAGCCCGGCGACGAGATCATGGATGTCGAGACCGACAAGATCGCCAATGTGGTCGAGGCCGCCGACGGGGGCCTCTTGCGCCGCCGCGTCGGCATCGAGGGCGAGACCTATCCGGTGCGCGCGCTGCTGGCGGTGATGGCGCCGGAATCGGTGCCCGACGCGGAAATCGACGCCTATGTCGCCGCCTATCAGGCCCCCTCGGCCGGCGACGAGGACGAGGATGCCGGACCCGCCTATCAATATGCCGACCTGCCCATGGGCCGCATCCGCTATGCCGAGCGTCCGGGCGAGGGCGTACCGCTGGTGCTGATCCACGGCTTCGGCGGCGATCTGGACAACTGGCTGTTCAACATCGACGCGCTGGCGGAATCGGCGCCGGTCTATGCGCTGGACCTGCCCGGCCATGGCCAGTCGGTGAAATCGGCGCGCCCGGCGGGGCTGGGGCTGATGGTGGAAACCGTCCTGGCCTTCCTCGACCATATCGGCGCGGACAGGGCGCATCTGGCCGGTCATTCCATGGGCGGGCTGGTCGCCGGCACGCTGGCGGCCCGGCACCCCGAACGCGCGGCCTCGGTCACGCTGATCTGTCCGGCGGGCCTCGGATCCGAGATCAATGCCGATTACATCGACGGCTTCGTGAAGGCCGCCGGGCGCAAGGACCTGAAGCCGGTGCTGGCGCATCTGTTCAGGGACCAGTCGCTGGTCAGCCGCGCGATGGTCGAGGACCTGCTGAAATACAAGCGCCTCGACGGGGTGCAGGATTTCCTGGCCGAACTGGCCGGAAACCTGTTCCGCGAGGGCCGGCAGGCCGAGCAACTGGCCGAGGCGCTGGCCGCCTCGGGCGTCCCCGCCCAGGTGATCTGGGGCGAGGCCGATGCGATCATCCCCGCCGCCCATGCCGAAAGCCTGCCGGGGGCGTCGCGCCATGTCATCCCGGACGCCGGCCACATGGTGCAGATGGAGCAATCGGCCGAGGTCAACCGCCTGATCCGCGACTTCATCGCCTGATCCGCCGGCCGTCCCCTCGGGGGCGGCCCCTTGCAATGGGAGGAGAGAGATGAGCAATTCCGTCGAAGGCCGCGTGGTCATCGTCACCGGCGCCGGCCGCGGCATCGGCCGCTCCATCGCCGAGGGGCTGGCGCAGGCCGGCGCCCGGGTGGTGATCGCCGACATCGCCGCCGATACCGCCGAAACCACCGCCGCCGAGATCCGCGAGGCGGGCGGGCAGGCCATCGGCCTTGCCGTCGATGTGACCGACCGCGCCAGCACGCGCGCGCTGATCGCCCGCACCGTCGCCGAACATGGCCGGCTGGATGCCATGTTCAACAATGCCGGCATCGCCCAGGTCAAGCCGTTCAACGACATCACCGAGGACGACTGGCACCGCGTCATGGACGTGAACGCCATGGGCGTGCTGATCGGCATCCAGGAGGCGGCACGGCAGTTCATCGCCCAGGGCGGCGGCGGCAAGATCGTCAACACCGCCTCGATCGCCGGCAAGCAGGGCTACGAGCCCTTGGCGCATTACTCGGCCAGCAAGTTCGCCGTGGTGGCGCTGACCCAGGCCGCGGCCCGCGCCTTCGGCAAGCACGGCATCTGCGTCAACGCCATCTGCCCCGGCGTGGTCGCCACCGACATGTGGAAGCTGATCGACAAGGGCTTCAAGGACGAGGGGCTGACCAGCCGCGACAACGAGGCTTTCGAGGGCTTTTCCGCCGACATCCTGCTGGGCCGCCCCTCGCGCCCCGAGGATCTGGCCGGCGTCTCGATCTTCCTCGCCTCGGCCGGGTCGGACTACATGACCGGGCAAAGCCTGGTCGTCGACGGCGGCATGGTGCTGCTATGAGCGCGAAACAGAAACTGGCCGAGATGAACGCGCGCGCCGCCGCGCTTTACAAGGCCGACGGCAAGACCATGTCGGCCTTTCGCGGGCTGATGCTCGCCGCCAACCGCGAGGGCAAGGTCAGCCCCGCCATGAAGGAAATGATCGCCATCGCCGTCGCCATCGGGCGCGGCTGCGAGGATTGCATCATCTTCCACACCGCCGAGGCCAAGGCCCATGGCGCCAGCCGCGACGAGTTCGTCGAGGTTCTTGCCATCGCCATCGAGATGTCCGGCGGGCCGGGCACGGTCTATGCCGCCAAGGCGCTGGCCGCCTATGACGAATTGTGAGGCATCCCCATGAAAGCATTGCGTTTCCACGCCGCCAGGGATCTGCGGATCGAGGACATCCCCGAACCGCCCCGGCCCGGCCCCGGCCAGGTGCTGATCCGAAACCGCTTCGTCGGCATCTGCGGCACCGACCTGCACGAATATGCCTCGGGCCCGATCTTCATCCCCACCCAGCCGCATCCCTATTCCGGCGCCCATGGCCCGCAGGTGCTGGGCCATGAATTCGGCGGCGAGGTCGTGGCGGTGGGCGAGGGCGTGACCAAGGTCGCGCCCGGCGACCGGGTGGCGGTGCAGCCGCTGATCATGCCGCGCGGCGGCGAATATTTCGCCGACCGGGGCTGGCACAACCTCTCGGGCAGCCTGGCGCTGGTCGGGCTGTCCTGGGTCTCGGGCGGCATGGCCGAGATGGCGCTGCTCAACGACTACAATGTCGAGAAGATCCCCGACGGCATGACCGACGAAGAGGCCGCGCTGGTCGAGCCGACCGCCGTCTGCGTCTATGCCTGCGACCGCGGCCGGATCACGGCGGGGAACTCGGTGCTGGTCACGGGCGCCGGCCCCATCGGCATCCTGGCGCTGCTGACCGCGCGGGCCTTCGGCGCGACGCGGCTGTTCGTCTCGGACGTGAACGACACGCGGCTGGCGCTCGCCGCCGAGGTGGTGCCGGGTGTCGTCGCCATCAACCCGGCGCGCGAGGATGTGGGCGAGCGGGTGCGCGCCGGCACCGAAGGCGGCCTCGGCTGCGACGTGGCGCTGGAATGCGTCGGCAACGAACGGGCGCTGCAATCCTGCCTCGACGCGCTGCGCAAGCAGGGGGTGATCGTGCAGACCGGGCTGCATCCGGGCAAGGGCAGCGTGGATTTCTTCCAGCTGACCTTCAAGGATGCCGAGATCCGCGGCTCGTGGTGCTATCCGACCCATGGCTGGCCGCGCACCATCGAGCTGATCGCCTCGGGCGCCATTCCGGCCAGCCGGGTTGTGACCAGGCGCATCGCGCTGGACCAGGCCGTGGCCGAGGGGTTCGAGGCGCTGCTGGACCCCGCCGGCACCCAGCTCAAGATCCTGATCGACCTGTCCCGCTGAGTCCCGCCGCCGCGGCAAAGTTTTCCACCCCGGCGCGGCCAAGCCGTGCTATCGTCGCGCCGGGCTTTGGGAGGAGCCGATGGGAGGAATGCAGGACACGGGGACGCATGTCCTTGAAATCTTTCGCGCGGCCGAAGGGCAATCCTCGCGCCGCGACCCGGATGTTCTGGCGTCCTGGCGGCGCTGCGTGAACGAACACCGGCTCGACCCGACCCGGCACCTGGGGCCGCGCATCGTCACCCAGGGCGAGCTGCGCCAGCACCGCCAGGAATCCGAGGAATTGCTGCGCATGGCCCGGCACGGGATGGAGGATCTCTATCGCCGGGTCAATTCGATGGGCTATGTGCTGCTGCTGGCCAATGCGCGGGGCGTGACCGTGGACGCCATCGGCGATGCGCAGCTGGATCGCGAATTGCGCCATGCCGGGCTGATCACCGGCTCGGAATGGCACGAGCGCGATGTCGGCACCAACGGGGTCGGCGCCTGCCTGGCCTCGGGCCAGGCGATCACCGTGCATCGCAGCGATCATTTCGACGTGACGCTGACGCCGTTGTCCTGCACGGCGGTACCGATCCACGACAGCCGCGGCAACCTGCTGGGCGTGCTGGACCTGTCGCATCTGCAAGCGCCGCAGGACAAGATCAGCCAGGCGCTGACGCTGGAGGTGATGAAATCCTGCGCCCGCCGCATCGAGATGGCCAACCTGGCCTGCAATCATCGCTCGGACTGGATCCTGCGCCTGCATCCCTCGCCCGAATTTCTGGACGTGGACCCGATGGCGGCGGTGGCGGTCGGGGCGGACGGCCGCATCACCGGCATGACGCATAACGCGCATGAGCTGGTAAGGGGCGATCTGATCGGCCGCCCCTTCAGCGATGTCTTTGCCCACGACTTCGAGGATCTGCCGGTGCTGTCGGCGGCCCAGGCCCCGGTCGAGGGGGTGCTGGAGATGCAGTCGGGCGGCATCCTCTTTGCCCGCGCCGTGCCGCCCGCCGCCCCGCCGCGCAGTACCGCCGCCACGGCCCTGCCCGCCCCCCTGCGCGCCATCCACGGCGGCGATCCCGCCATGCAGCACCTGGCCGAGCGCGCCGCCAAGGTGGTGGACCGCAAGATCAGCGTGATCCTGCGCGGCGAAACCGGGACCGGCAAGGAGTTCATCGCCCGCGCGATGCACCAGTCCTCGCGCCGCCGCGGCCCCTTCGTGGCCATCAACTGCGCCGCCCTGCCCGAGGCGCTGATCGAATCCGAGCTGTTCGGCTATGTCCCGAACGCCTTCACCGGCGCCCATGCCCGCGGCAAGAAGGGCCTGATCCGCGAGGCGCATGGCGGCACGCTTTTCCTGGACGAGATCGGCGACATGCCCCTGCCCCTGCAGGCCCGGCTGCTGCGCGTTCTGGCCGAGCACGAGGTGCTGCCGGTCGGCGGAACCCGCGTCGAGCCGGTGGACATCCGCGTCATCTCGGCCTCGCATCGCGACCTGGCCGCGCAGGTGGCCGAGGGCAGCTTCCGCCAGGATCTGTTCTATCGCCTGAACGGGCTGGTGCTGGACGTGCCCCCGGTGCGCGCGCGCCGCGACCTGGAATGGCTGATCGACCGCATCGCCGCCGCCACCGAGGAAAGGGTCGGCTTCACGCAAGCCGCCCGGCAGCGGCTGCTGGCCCATGACTGGCCGGGCAATGTGCGCGAGATCATCAATGTCTGCGAATTATGCGCGGCGCTTTGCGAAGGCCGGCCGGTCGAGCCGGGCGACCTGCCCTGCCATATCGCCGGCCCCGCGGCGCAGCCCGACCCGCAATCCGGGCCCGAACTGCTGGCATTCCTGGAACGGTGCCGCGGCAATGTCTCGGCGGCGGCGCGGCTGGCCGGGATCGACCGCTCGACCTTCTACCGCAGGCTGCACCGCGCCGGCCTGATGGACCGCCGGCAAGGCTAGGCGCCGGCGCCGGAACGGCCCGCGCCAAGCCGCCCGGCCTATTTGTAGAAGCCCTCGCGCAGCTTGATGCCGTGTTCCAGCCATGCCTTCATCGCGCAAAGCATCCCGGTCCAGCCCTCGCAATTGCCCAGGCAGCCCCTTAGCCCGGCCTCGGTCTCGGGCCAGCCGTATTCGCTGATCCGCACCAGCGTGCGCCCGTCCTCCAGCGGGTGAAAGGTCATGGTCACGGTGGTCCAGATGCGCGGCTCGCCCTCGGCCTCCCATTGCAGGACGATGCGCTCGTTGGGCACCACCTCCTGCACCAGCACCGGAAAGGCGCCGGGGAAATCGTGGAAATCCCAGCTCACCTCGGCCCCGGTGGCCAGCCGCCCCCTCGCCCCGCCGGTGGTGAAGAACTGCGACAGGCTGTCGGGGTTCACCACGGCCTCGAACACCTCGCCGACCGGCTTCGCGATCCGGCCGCTGACGGTGAATTTCAGTTCCATGCGACGATCCTCCTGGTTCTGTCCGCCCTTGTCCTGCATCCCATAATGTTATAGAATTATAACATGTCAACAGAAGATCAGGACGACGCGCTGTTCAAGGCGCTGGGGCACCGGGTGCGGCGGCAATTGCTCGACCGGCTCAAGGCGGGGCCGCAGACCACCGGCGGGCTGTGCGAGGCGATGTCGCAGCTGGACCGCTGCACGGTCATGCAGCACCTGCGGGTGCTGGAGGCGGCCGGGCTGGTCGTGGTCGAGCGCCGCGGCCGCGAAAGGTGGAACCACCTGGACGCGCTGCCGATCCAGGCCCTGCAGGACCGCTGGATCGGCCCCTATGCCGCCCATGCCGCCGCCATGCTGGCCGGGCTGAAACACGCGGCAGAGGACGGCCAGCCGCAGGACCGCGACAAGGCCCTGCCGGGCTAGGCGCGGCCCTCAGACCTCGTCCAGCCCCTCCAGCAATCCGGGGGACATCTCTTCCCAGAAGGCGGCGATGCGGATGGCGTTCAGCGGCGACATCCAGCCGTGCTTCTCGAAATCCTCGCGCATGCGGGCATCGGACAGCTGCGCCAGGAACAACCGCTTGTCGGCATCGCGCTGGGTGGGGGTGCGGGCCTTGACCGCGTCCAGGATGCGGCGCAGCCGCTCGGCCCGCGGATTGGGGGCCGCCTCCCCTGCCCGCTCGGCCGTCGCGCCGAAATTCCCCTCCAGCGCCGCGGTCAGGTAGCCCAGCTTGCTTTTCACGTTCTTGCGCGTCTCGACATAATCCAGCTTTTCCAGCACCTGCTCCTCGCCATGCGCGGTCAGCCATTGCCGCGCCAGCCGGTCGCTGACCCCCAGGCCGCGCAGCCGGGCATAGACGGCGCCGTGCCGCATCCCCTCGCCGTCGTCCATGTCCAGGATCGCCAGCTGCGGGTTCTCCTTGATGCGAAAGCGGATTTCCGTCACCACCCTGCCCTGCTTCCTCGTCTCGGGCGTGACCAGGATGTTGCTGGTGCGGTTCACCTCGTCCACGGCGGGCTTGATGACCTTGGCGTTCAGGTGCTTGAAGGTCTCGTAATAGGCCGAGCCCTCGACCCCCATCAGCCGCCGGAACAGGTCCAAGGGCCACCAGCCGGTCGAGCCGGTCCTGACGAAACGATAGCAATTCTCGTAAAGCGCCAGCGCATGGCCGCTGGTGAAGCGGCGCTGGATGTTCAGGTTGATCAGCGCAAAGACCTTGGGGTCGTGCAGCTTTTCCGCCAGCGCCGGGGAATAGGCATATTCGCAGATCCCGCCCTTCAGCTTGGCATAGCTCAGCAGGCTCGACACGCCCCATTCCTGCTGGCCCTTTTCGTCCAGCATGTCCCATTCGGCCACCGTCTCGGCCAGGCCGCGCAGGGATTGCTTCAGCGTCTCCATGTCGTTGCTGTTATAGCCGATCATCAGGCACAGCGTGCGCGCGTCGATCTGGTGGCGCGCGCGGCTGATCAGCGTGTCATAGGCATTGAGCAGCAGGACGTTGGACAGCTTGCGCTGCAATAGCGTCAGCTTGCCCGAGACATGGATCGCCGCCACATGCTTCTTGACCGCCCCCCGGCGCAGCGCGCCCGAAAGCTGGTCGCGAGGAATATCCCCCATCGCCCTGCCCTTCTTGTCGTTATGCGGATTATGCCCGATCAGGTACCTCGCCACAACAGTCATCCGGGTTCCCATGATCCGCGAAACGCCATCCCGAAGACGGGTGCCTTTGCTGCTTCCGGCCGCGAAAGGCACCCGTTTACAGGGCGCAGGAGTCGGGTCTTGGGGCCGAAACAGGCAGAAAACCGCGCCTTCCGGCCGATCCCGCATGTGGAAACCCGGTTTCCCGCGAATCGGTGCCCCACCTCCCGGATTCGGGTGCCCCTGGTCCCGCAAACAGGTGCCTTTGGACCTGTAAACGGGTGCCTTATCGTCCTTATCCCTATGAAAAAACGCGGATTCTTGACCCGTAAAGATTCTAAAGACCTGAAAGGAATCCAAACTTTACGCTGCTGCTTTTCCTGATTCCGGGGGAATTTCGCTGCGAAACCTCGCAGAACGATTCACTTGCGGCCGGGGATGTGTAATAGTTTCGCCAAAATATCCAACGAAGCAGCACATCGCAGAGGTAGCGGCATGTCTTCAGGCAAAGACCCCCTTCCCCCCTATTTCAACATCAGCCCGGCCAAGGCGGCCCAGCGTCTTTCCGAGCCTATCGACACGGCCCGATTCGCGAAAGCCGCCGCCTTCGCCGCCAAGGGCCGCCAGGATCTGGCCGAGCGCGGCTATGCCCCCGACGGCAGGAAGCGGCTGCGCCGCTTTTCCACCTGGGAGGTCTGCCGCTACCTGATCCCGGTGGCGCCGGCGCATTTCCGCCGCGTGCTGCTCAAGAACCCCGACCTGCCGCAGGGCCAGGGCGAGGGCAATTCGAAATGGTTCAGCCTCGACGACGTGCTGCGCCTGCGCGACCATTTCGCGACCGAGGGCGCGGCCGGCCGGGAATACCGCCCCTGGCGCCCCGAGGGCCTGCCGGCCAAGACCATCGCCGTGGCCAATTTCAAGGGCGGCGTCGGCAAGACCTCGACCGCCGCGCATCTGGCCATGTCGGCGGCGCTGGACGGCTACAAGGTGCTGGTGATCGACCTGGACAGCCAGGGCAGCATGACCTCGATCATGGGCGGCAAGGTGGCCGACGAATGGTCCACGGCCTTCCCGCTTCTGGCCAAGGACTATGCGCTGGCGCTTCAGGACGAGAACCGGGTGCGCGAGGCGGCGGGCCAAACCCCCCTGCCCTTCGACGAGACCCTGACCGAGGCGCTGACGCTTTCTGCCACGGACCTGATCCAGAAGACGCATTGGCCCAATATCGACCTGCTCGGCGCGCAGCTGAACCTCTACTGGGCCGAATTCCAGGTGCCGGTCTGGCGCATGGGCCTGCGCGGCTGGCCGCTCTGGGATGCGCTCGGCAATGCGCTGGCCAATGACGGCATCCTGGAAAGCTATGACATCATCATCCTCGATACGCCCCCCGCGCTTGGCTACCTGACCATCAACGCGCTGGCGGCGGCCGACATCCTGCTGGTCCCGCTGGGCGCCTCGTTCCTGGAATTCGACTCGACCGGGCGCTTCTTCGACATGCTCTATTCGACCTTCGCCAGCGTCGAGGAAGGCGAGAACGCCGCCCGCCGCCGCGACGGGCTGCCCGAGATGCGCTTCGAATGGGACGCGGTGCGGGCCATCATCACCCGCTTCGACGCCGCCCAGCAGACCGACCTGGCGAATGTCATCCAGGCCTATTTCGGCGATTTCATGACCACCTATCGCCAGGAACTGACCGCCATGGTCGGCCAGGCCGGCGAACAGGTGAACGGCATCTACGAGGCCGATTACCGCGAGTTCAACCGCGAGACCTATGTCCGCGGCCGCGAGACATTCGACCGCACCTGGGCCGAGGTGAAGGAGTTGATCCTGGGCACCTGGTGGCGCGATCTTCAGATGCAGCAGGCCGACGAGGCGGCCGAGGTGAGGGAGCAGGCCCATGGCTAAGCGCAGAAGGCTGGAGACCCCCAGCAGCGCCGATCTGGACCGGATCGAGGCGCAGTTTCGCAGCGAAACCTTCGAGCGGCCCGCCCTGGGCCGCGGCATCGCCCCCCCCATCGCCCAGGTCGCGGCCGACAGCGCCGCCCTGGCCAGCGCCGAAAGCGTGGAAAGCCGCGCCGCCCGCGCCAGGGCCGATGCCGATGCCGCCCGGCTGCATGACGCGCAGGAGCGGGGGCTGCTGATCGTCGAGCTGCCGATCGAGCAGATCGACGAGGGCGCGATGATCCGCGACCGCATGGTGATGAGCGAGGAGGACATGCAGGAGCTGCGGCTGTCCATCGCCGCGCATGGGCTGCGGCTGCCGATCGAGGTCTTCGAGATCGACCGGCCCGAAGGGCAGGGGCCGCGCTACGGGCTGCTCTCGGGCTATCGCCGGCTGCATGCGGTGCGGGCGCTGCACGACCTGACCCAGGCCGAGAAGCATGCCACGATCCGCGCCCTGATCCGCCCCCGCACCGAGACCGACGAGGCTTTCGTCGCCATGGTCGAGGAGAACGAGGTCCGCGAGGAGCTTAGCCATTTCGAGCGCGGCCGCATCGCCGTGATCGCCGCCAACCAGGGCGCCTTCGCCAATACCGAGGACGCGGTGAACAAGCTTTTCGCCACCGGCTCCAAGGCCAAGCGGTCCAAGGTGCGCTCATTCGCGCTGATCTTCGAGGAGCTGGGCGACATGCTGCGCTTTCCCGAGGCGCTGACCGAAAGGCGCGGCCTGCGCCTGGCCACCGCCTTGCGCAACGGCGCCGAGGCCCGGCTGCGGCAATCCCTGTCCGTGCGGATTCCCGGCGATGCCGAGGAGGAATGGGCCCTGATCGAGCCGGTGCTGCAAGCTCTGGAGAGCAATCGCAGCGAGCTGGGCCGGGCGGGGCGTCCGCGCTCCAACGCGCCGCGCCAAGGCTGGAGCGAGGCCATGACCCGGCGCACCGCAGGCGGCGTCGAGATCCGCTGGGGCAGAGAGGGCAAGGCGCATATCCTGAGGCTGGAGGGCGGTCAGCTGGACGACGATCTCATGGAGCGGGTGGTGCGCGAGATCCAGGCGCTGCTGGACGGCTAGGGGTTTCGCAGCGAAACCTTGAGGATGAGCCCCAAGGCCGGAACCGGCATCACGCCCTGACGGTCCCGGCCTTGTTGCCAAAGCCTGCCAAGGAAGGTAGCAATAAGCAGAGGCCGGTCCTGGCGGTGGCTGGTTCCAACCTGCCCGGTCGCGGGGATGGGCCGGCGAGTTCCAGGCTGTCCAAGGCGGTATCCGGCTTGGAGCGGCAGGTGCCCTGAAGCGGGGAAGGGGCGTCGCTTGGCGGGAATTGGGTGAGATAGGCCCCTCTGCTGTTATCCGCAAAATCTCGATCATATGCGGATAAATATGATAACCAACTGATTTTATGGCGGCCGAGATGGGTCCACGCTGGTTGCTTAAGTGCCTCCAGACGGCCCGGATACGCGCAATGGCCGCTGCCTTTGGGTCGCGGAAAGGGCAGGGGGCGTGGAGTGGCAGATCGGGGGCGGTGAAGTCTTGACGGCGCCGATGCGGGGTGGGCCTGCGGAAGCTGGTCGGGTGGAACCAGCGCGCCGGCGATCCCCGGCCTGTCGCCCTACCCGCCGCGTGGGATCCGATGAATGGATGCGGGCGGAGTGATCGGAAGGCTTTACTTCCTGCCCCGACATTGGACCACCGGGACGGTCGGCAATCCCTGGCCTTGGCGCTGTGCCTGCCGCGTGGAGTTCAGCGAATGGCGGTGGGCGGAGTGAACCAAAAGGCTGCACTTTCGGCCCGGACATTGTCGGGAGGGCTGGCCGTGGACAACCGGGGCCGTGGACAACCGGGGCCGCGTCGCGGCAACCGCGGGGTTGCGCGACGCGGCCCAAGGGCGGCGACCGGGTCGGTGCGATGGGCGCATCGCGATGCGCCCATGCCGGTTTCAAAGCCGCTCGGGCCGCGGATCGTCCGCGAAACCCTCGGCATTGGGCATGTGGATCAGCGGCAGGCTTTCGCGGTCCAGCACCGTCGTCTCGTCCACGATCCCGGCGCGGCCCAGGATATAGGCGCTGACCGCATAGACCTCGTCCGGCGTGAGCGAGCCGGGCGCATCCATCGGCATGGCCCGGTGGATATAGTCGTAAAGCGTGCTGGCATGGGCCAGGTAGCTTTCCACCGTCTTGAGGGGCGTGTCGCTGGCCAGCGTGTCGCGGCCGCCGATCAGCGCCGGTCCGCCGGTTTCGGGGATGCCTTCCAGGTTCTCGCCATGGCAGGCCAGGCAACGCTCGTCGTAAAGCGCCTTGCCGTCGGCATAGCTGCCGCGGCCGTCGGGAAGCCCGTGCCCGTCGGGCGTCACGTCGATGTCGATCGCCGCGATCTCTTCCTCGGTCGCCGCCCTGCCGATGCCGAAATTCGCCTCCAGCCCCGGAGTCCCGGCGGCCTCCTGGTCCGCGACCGCGGGCGAGGGCGGCGTGGGTTCGCCGCTGTCGGGCAGTTCGGCCGGCAGCGCGGCGACGGTGCGGGGGGCGGCGGCGTCCTGGGCAAGCCCGCCCAGCGGAAGCAGCGCGCAAGCCAGCGCAAGGGCGCTGCGCAGGGGATATTGCCTAGACATGAACATTGGACACCTCGCCGTCCTGAGCAACGCGCCAGCTTTGGATCGCGTTCAGGTGATAGACCGACTTCGTGCCCCGCGCCTGGACCAGTTCGGCCAGGGTCGGCTGGCGATAGCCGGTATCGTCGGTGCAGCGGCTTTGCAGCACCGCCTCGGCCCCGTCCCAGATCCAGGGCAGGCGGAAGCGGGTGTGGCACTTGTCCAGCACCGGCTCTTGCAGCGCGGCCTGGGTCCAGCTCTGGCCGCCATCGGCCGAGACCTCGACCTCGGCGATGCGGCCGCGCCCCGACCAGGCCAGGCCGGTGATCTCGTAAAAGCCCGGGCGCGGCAGCCGCATCGCCCCCGAGGGGAAGGTGATGACCGATTTCGCGTCCATGGTCAGGGTGAACTGCCGGGCGGTGCCGTCGGCCAGCAGGTCGGTATATTTCAGCGTCTCCTCGCGGGTCATGAAGGGCTTGTCGCCGATCTCGAGCCGGCGCAGCCATTTGATCTGGGTGTTGCCCTCGTAGCCCGGCAGCAGCAGGCGCAGCGGATAGCCCTGTTCGGGGCGCAGCGCCTCGCCGTTCTGCGCATAGGCCAGGATGGCGTCGTCCATCGCCTTGTCGATGGGGATCGAGCGGGTCATGACCGCCGCATCCGCGCCCTCGGCCAGGATCCAGGCGGCGCCGTCCTGCAGGCCGGCCTCGTTCAGCACGGTCGAGAGCCGCACCCCGGTCCATTCCGAGGTCGAGGTCAGCCCATGCGTGCCCTGCACGGTCCTGAGCGTGGGCTTTTCCCATTCCGTCAGCCCGTTGCCGGAACATTCGATGAACACGATCCGGCTGACCGAGGGCATCCGCTTGAGGTCGTCCATGGTCAGGCGCAGCGGCTTGTCCACCATGCCGTGCAGGATCAGGCTGTGGCGCTGCGGATCGATGTTCGGGATGCCGGCATGGTGGCGTTCGAAATGCAGGCCCGAGGGGGTGATGATCCCGTGGCCCGAGGCCAGCGGCGTCAGCGACCAGCTGGAATCCAGGCTGGCGGTCGGATAGCGCCAGCGGATCTCGTTCTCGAATTGCGACCGCGAGCCGTAGCCGCCGTCCTCCAGGATCACCCGGCCCTGTTCCCTGGCCGGGTCGGGCTGCACCGGGTATTCGATGGCGCCGGGCGGCGCCTCGGCGCGGGCAGGGCGGGCACCGAGCAGCGCGCCCCCAAGAAGCGCCCCGCCGAGCAGCATCCCGCGCCGGCTGAGACCGGGAAACATCCCCTCCCTGCAATCGCAATCGGGCGCCGGCCCGGGATGCAGGATGCGGTTTTCCAAGGTCACGAGCGCCTGGGCCATCTGCCTTTCGGCCGGGCCATAGCGTTCGGATGAGAATGGCAGGTCTGGCATTGCGTTTCCTCCCCGTGGTTTCGCATACGCTGGATGGATGCCGCGGCGCCGCGTCCCGTTCGTCGCGCCGGGGTCGATGATAGCACCAAATCGCCCGCCTTTCGCGCCCCATGCGTCCCCGGCCCGGGGCGCGCGGCCGGCCCGGCCCCGGCGATAATGCGGCTTTCCGGCGGGGGTTCGGTTATTTCATCCAATCATGGATAAAACCTGCGATATTCGGGGAAAGGTCATCTGAACTGGCCTAATAATATACTCGCCCGGACGATTATGACTTTGGGGGAAATCCGAAACGTGTTATGCATGCAGGGTATTGGTTAAACATTGCGTGCGGAGTGGGGATGATGGTATCGACCAACATCCAGGGACGTTCTGTTGATTCCGTATCCAGCGAGAATGCGACGATCAGCCTTGCCGGCAATCAAGACGGCGCGCAAGGTTTCTTTTTGCTGGATCATAATCTTGGAACGGTAAAGGCTGTCCTGTTCCTGGTCAGAGACCAGCCTTTCAAATTGCAGGTCAATTCCTCGGGGCCGCGTGGTTTCATGGCTTGGCTGGAAATTGCCGACAATGCGGGGCAGGGCACGGAAATAACCAGCCGGATCGTCAATATTGCGCATAATTTCGATCCGTCCAGGCTGGATATTGCCGGAAACATCCTGCTGGACCGCTGGCAAGACGGCGATCGGGCGCTTGTTCCGGTTTCCAGGGAAAAGGTGCGGTTCAATGACGGGGTCAGTCCCGATCTGCGCAAGATCCTGACCTTGAAGATTGCGCCGCTGTCGGAGTTCGAGGCCGGCGGCGTGCGGTGGAGTTCCGACCGGCCCCGGTGCGACGCGCAGCGGTTCGGCGAGCTGGCCGCGCTGATGGCGACCTATGCGCCGGGAAAGATCCTGCAGGATTTTTCACCGGAAAAGCTGCCCGATATTCTGGCGGCGCTTCGCGAGTTGAAGACCACCGACGACATCGGTTCGGTTCCGGCCGCATTTACCAGCTCCGGCCGCGCGGTCGAGCAGATTTCACAGCAGGAGGTCGATGAGACCGCGAATCTATTCGAGGTTCCTTCGGATTTCTCCAAGCCGGGAAAGCCGCAATCGGCGCCGGTTGCGGGAAACGGGTCCGGCCCGCCGCCGGAATCCCCGCTTGCCATTGCGACCCCGGTTTCGACCGGAATCGGGCTTGATCCCGGTTTCGGCTACCTTGCCCATGGTCCGGCTTTGCCGGAAAACACAAGGCCCATACCGATCAAGCCGCTGAGGGATTCGAACGCCTTTGCCGAAAAGCTCGATCTGAAAATCGTGACATTGGGATCGGCGGAAGCCCTGGCAGAGGCGCGCAGGAAATTCGCATCGGATTAGGGTGATTATGAACCATTAGCCGAGGTGTTCATGATAAGCTTCATCCTCAGGTCACGCGATGGCACGTCGCGAACGGATGCCGCTGCCGAAAACGCAAGCCTTGCGGATCTGCGCAAGCTTTTCGTCTCGACCGGTGAAATGGACGCGTTCGACCAGTTCCGCACCGGCAAGAGCGCCGATGCCCTGACGCTTGTTCCCCAGGATCGCGAGACGGCAACCGCCGTCGCCGACAATATGGTGGTCGAGATCGTTCCCATTCGCCGGCAGGTCAAGTTCAAGGATCGCAAGGGCAGGGAACACAAGGTCTATGTCCGCGCCGACGAAACCCTGGCACAATTCAGGACGCAGAACGACTCGCTGGTCGACAAGGACGATGTCTTTCGAATCGCGGGCGCGGATGTGGACAAGGCGGCCGAGGCCACGACCTATCTGCGGCGGCTGGACGAGCTTTCCGTCAAGCGCGAGGCAGAACCCGCGGCGGCCAAGAAATTCAAGCTTCTTTTCCTGGAGGATGGCGAAAAGCCGCGCCAGATCGACTGGCCCGATGGCGGCGAGAACAAGACGCTTGGCCAGCTGCGGGATTTCCTGAAGGGCTGCGACGGCATTCCCATGGGGCGCCCGTTTCTCGATTCCTCCGGCAAGCCCATTGCCGAGGACATGGAGCCCTACGAGATCGTCGGACGCCTGGGCAAGCCCGATGAAAAGCTGGGGCTGCTGCGGTTCCGCTTTGAAAGCCCGCGCAAGCGCGGCGGGGCGACACCGGCAGGCAGTTCCCCGGCATCCGCCCCGGCGAAGCCGAAGACCGAGACCGGCGGCGGTGCCCAGCCGGGGCTGATCCAGACCGAGGACATGCTGCAACAGGTGCTGGGGCGGCCGACCGCCCCGACCGGCGCCCCGCAGGACGTTTTCGACACGATGGATGGCGGCGAACGGCAAGTCATCCTGAATGCCCTGCGCCATCTTCATGGCCTGCGCTTCGTGTCGATCCCCGGCGGCAGCTTCAATCTTGACCGGCCGCCGCGCCCGGCGCTGGATGCCGAGGACGCGGCGGATTTCCTTTGTGTCGCGCGGCCGATCCGCTCGACCCGGTTTTCGGCTTCGGCGACGCAAAGCCGGACGCTGGACGCCATCGCCTCCTCGCTGTCCTGGAATGTCGGGGGCGATTTCGGCGTCGAGGGCAAGGCCGCCAGCCTTTCGATCAAGAGCGATTATACCGAAACCAAGACAAGCGATCACAAGGAGGCCAGCGCCGCCCTGCATCTGCGGATCGAATATCTGGTGGCCAGGGCCGAGATCGTGATCGACCCGCGCAATGTCACCCTGTCCAAGCCGCTGTATGACGAGGCATATGCCCTGGTGAATGCGCCCCCCGCGACGGCCGGGGAAAGGGCCGAGGCGCTTGCTGCCATCCTGGACAGCTACGGGACGCATTTTCCGCTGCGCACGCTTGTCGGCGGCAAGCTAATCTATCGCCAGGACCGGGAGACAAAGGCGGGCGAGGATGCACATAGCCTGGCTCGCAGCTTTTCCACCGAGGTTCAGGGCTCTTACAAGAAGGTGACGGCAAGCGCCCATGGCGGCTTCAAATCCGAATCCTCGTCGAAATCCTTGTGGGAAGAGTCCTTCCAGGACGTGGAGGTCACCAGCGCCGGCGGCAATCCGGCCCTGGCGCTTGACCCTTATGGATGGGCGACGACGCTGAGCCATGCGGGATGGTGGAGCGTCATCTCATTCGCGGATGTCGTGCCGATCATCTTCCTGCTGCCCGAGGCGCTGAGAAAACCGATCATCGATATTTTCGTGGAAGGCAGGATCGAGGAAAAGCTGCGCTCGCCGATCGACTGGGAGAAATACCGGACCCAGCTGCTTCATCACAGCGTGGCGACGGATCCCGGTTCGGAAAAGCTGACGATCGACGATCCCGCCGTGCCGCGGCATCGCGATGAAAAGGCTGCCGAAACGAAAGACGAAGGGCCGGCCGAAACAGAGGGCGACGAGCTGACGATCAGTTCCTGATCGGCCGCCATCCCGTTCATGCGTATCGACGTGGTTGATAAGGAAGGGAGCATCATCATGGATATCGAGAAATTCAGCCTGCGGAATGGCGGCGGTTTCGTTGCCAAGCTTCACGTGGTCGCGGCGCCGCCCGATGGCGGCAGCAGCCAGACCTATGAGGAGAACACCGACATTCCCCTGGGCCAGGAGAAAACCGTGGATCTGGGGTCGCTCAAGATCCCCGAGGGCTCGCGGGTGAAGCTGAAGGCTTTTGTCGTGTGGGGCAATGACAACGTGGCGCAGCAGGCCTTCGTCTATCGCAAGGGGACGAACAAGACCGCCAAGTATTCCATCACCGGTACGACGCTTGACAACCAGCTTGGCCTGATCGGCGTGCAGTGAACATGCGCCGGCAGAGGCGGAAAATCCGCGCGGCCTTTGCCGGCGCGCCAGCCGCGTTTCTGAACGAATATTCCTATGTGGAGGACAAGCAATGCCATGGAGTCATCAAGCCAACCTGGACATGCAGGAAATCCGGCGAATGACCGATGCCGATGATTCGGAAATGGAACAGCTCATGACCAGCATGGGGCAATGGGCGCGGGCCAATCTGAACGGCCGCCATTTCATCCCCTTCGGCAGGTTCCGGGATCACGGCGTTTCATTCGTCGTGGAGAATGGCGAGATCATGGGCGCGCAATATGGCGACACGCTATAGCGCGGCATGACTTCGTTTTCCATGCCGGCATGAGCGGAGGCGCGTTCCCCGGGGGCGGCGACGCTTGCGGCCCCGGGGCGCGATGCCCGGTTTTGCCGCTTGCCCCTTGTTCCGCGGCGGATGGGGTCCGCGCCAGCCCGGCGGGATGCGCGCATTCCGCCGGCCGTCTTGGCCCGGATGCCTGCCTTGCGGGCAGGGGGCCGTCTATGCGCGGGGCCGTCCTGCCGGTCCCGCGATGCCCGATTCCCCATCCGCGCCGGCCTCGATTTCCTCGGCCACGAGTTTCTGGAGCGTCCAGATGTAGTCGTCATGGATGCCGTGTTCGGCCAGCCCCCGGACCGTGCGCAGCAGGTATTCCGCGCCCGAGCCCGCCGCCCCCGCGGCGCGGGCCAGCCGCCGTGCCTGTTCCGCGACCGTCAGCTCGGCGCGCTGCGTGCCGACCGGGTCGGCATAGAAGGTCAGGGCCGGCTCGCGGCCGCGCCGGGTCTCGACCTCGATCCAGCAGGCATTGGCAGAGAGTTCATGCGCGACAAGCTCGCGCCGCAGGATGGCGCGCAGCGATTCCGCCTCGCTGCCTTCGGCGATTTCCAGCACCAGCCCCTCGCAGCTGCCGCCCGAGGCCAGGGCCAGCATCAGCCCCGGCCGCTCGGGCGTGCCGCGGAAATGGTCGAGCGAGATCGAGAAGCTGCGATGCCAGCCGATCGCGGTGGCGCGGCGGCGCGCGCCCACGGCAAAGCCGGGATTCCAGATCAGCGACCCATAGGCGAAGACCGGGATCGGCCGCGGCCGATCCTGCGTCAGCCGCTGGGCCAGGCGGTCGAGATCGGCATCCTCGAGCATCCGCCAGCGCGGATCGTGCAGCGGCCCCTCGGCCGCGGCGACGCGGGCGACATGATCGTCGGACAGCACGATGGGACGGCAATTGGCCATGGGATTTCCTGCAGGCAAGGACTGGTTCACCCGCGCAGGGTTCCCGCCGGAGCGGCCGCGGGTCAACCCCCAAACGGGGCCGGGCGGGGGGACCGAGGGGGGCCATCCCAAGCGCCGGCCTGTCCCGGCAGATGACCGGCAGCCGGGCGGGGCGGGGGGTTACAGGCGCCGTTCGCCGGGGCCCGCCGCCTGGTGATGCCAGGCCAGCGTCTGCGGCCGCACCCTGGCCAGCGCCTGCACCAGCATGCCGGTGATCGCCGCCTTCAGCAGATCGCCGGGAATGAAGACCGCGACCAGGGTGAAGGCTTCGAGCAGGCTTTTCTGCGCCACGATGGCAAGCCCGGTCGCGCCGAAGACATAAAGGACCGCGATCCCGCCGAAAACCGCGCCCAGCCCGGCCGCCAGCCCGGCCGAACGCAGCCGCACATGCTCGACGAACAGCCCGGTGGCAAAGGCCGCGACCGGAAAGCCGAGCGCAAAGCCCGCCGTCGGCGCGACGAAGGCGCCAAGCCCGCCGCGCCCGCCCGCCAGCAGCGGCAGGCCAAGCGCCACCAGCAGCAGGAACAGCGCCGCCGCCGCCGCGCCGCGCCGCGCGCCAAGCACCGCGCCGGCCAGCATGACGCCCAGCGTCTGCGCCGTGATCGGCACGCCGAAGCCGAGGGTGATCTGCGGCACCAGCCCCAGCGCCGCGATCATCGCGGCGAAAAGGGCGATCTGGGCGATATTGCGTTCCATGCTGCTACTCCTGTCCATGCGGTCCAAGCGGGCCGCCGCGCGCGCGCAAAGCTTCGCCGACATGATCGGCATCGTCCAGTGCCTGCAGGGTCAGCGGCAGGATCAGCCGCCAGCCGGGACGGCGGCGGGACCGGGCGCGCCAGGCCTCGGCCAGGGTCTCGGCGCGGGCGACCAGGACCGGGGTGAAGCGGATGACCAGCGGGATGGCGATCTCCAGCATCCCGGTCGGCAGGCCCAGCCGGCGCAGCGGCGCGGTCAGGCGGCGGACCAGCTCGACCAGATCCTCGAGCCCCGTGGTCATCGTCACCAGGTTGGCCAGCGCCACCAGCGTCACCATGCGCAGGGTGATGAGCAGCCCCAGGCGCATGTCGCCGGCCGCCGCGTGCCAGGCCAGCAGGACGGCGACAAAGGGCAGCACCACCCGCAGGCTGCGCAGCCCCGCGCGCAGGAAGACCGGCCCCGGCGCGGCGTAAAGCGCCAGCACCGCGACCAGCGCCGCGGCATGGACCGCGATGTCGCCCACCATGAACAGCGCGGTCGAGGCCAGGCACAGCCCCCCGAGCTTCGGCCCGGCCGGCCAGCGATGGGCGCGGGTCTCAACCGGCGAGGTCAGCGATATCATCAAGCTCTCCCAGCCGGATCATCTCGGCGGTGAAATCGGGCAGCAGCCCGGCCGGCGCGCCCTGCGCCACGATGCGGCCGCGGTCCAGCCAGAACAGTTCGTCGCAGCTCTCGAGGTCCGAGGGTTCGTGCGAGATGTGCAGCAGCCGCGTCTCGATCCGGTGCAGATAGCGGGCAAGCTGCCGCCGGGTCGGGATGTCGAGCCCGGCATAGGGCTCGTCCAGGATCAGCAGGCGCGGCCGCATGGCCAGCACCGCCATCATGCAGACCAGGTGCTTCTGGCCCTGCGACAGGGCCGAGATCGGCGCGTCCTTCCAATGCAGCTTGTCGAAGGAGCGCAGCACCGATTCGACCCGCGCGGCGGTCTGCACCTTGTCCAGCCCCTGCTGGCGCGGGCCGAAGGCGATTTCCTCGGCGACGCGGGGAAAGATGATCTGGTGCTCGGGGTTCTGGAACAGGATGCCCACGGTTTCCAGCGCCGCGCGGCGGTCGCGGAACACGTCCCGGCCGCCGATGCGGAGCTGGCCGCGGGTCGGCGCGATCAGCCCGGCCAGCAGCCGCGCCAGCGTGCTTTTGCCCGAGCCGTTCCGGCCCACCACGCCGATGCGCCGGGCCGAGGAATGCAGGGTGACGCCGTCCAGCACCGGGCGCCCCGCGACCTCATAGCCCAGGTCGTCCAGCCGGATGGCGCATTGGGCCGTTTCACAGCGATGCAAGCGCAGTCTCCTTTTCTGGCCGCGTTCCCCGGCGTGCGGGCGGGTAGAAGCCCGGCGCCGCCGCTTGTGCCGGGTTTTGCCGCGAAAGCAATAGGCCAGCGGGCTGGGCCGGAGCAATGGCCCTGCATGCCTCGGGGCATGGGCGGGGGCCGGAAAAGGCCGGAGGGGCGGCCGGGCCGGGCCCGGTCCCGCGGCGCCTAGTTCGCGCCGGTGATGTCGCGTGCCACCAGATAGGCCATCGCAAGCCCCCGCCCCAGCGCGATGCCGCTGTTATAGCCGGTGCCGGTCACGGTCTGGGCGGTGCAGGAGCCGACGCCGTGCAATCCGGGGATCACTGCGCCTGCCTCGTCCAGCACCCGCCCCTCGCCATCGACATGGATGCCGCTGTTGCCGACCGCGGCCGCGACGAAGCGCAGGCGAAGCCCGTGGAACGGTGCTTGGGCGATGCTGCCCAGAACCGGGTTGGGCTGATGCGCCGGATCGCCATAGAAGCGGCGCACGAAGTCGCGCGTGCCGCGGCTGAAATCCTCGTCGATGCCGGTTTCGGCAAAGCGGTTGAAGCGTTCCGCCGTCGCCTCCAGCCCGTCGGGATCAATGCCCAGCTTGCTGGCCAGTTCGCGCAGGGTCGGCGCCGAAGTGACCAGCCCTTCGGGATAATCGGCGCCGGGCGGGGTCATGCCCAGCCCGTATTTGCGATGGTGCTGCTCGTCGAAGATCAGGAAGAAGGGCAGGTTTTCCGCCGTGTCGTCCATGGTGGCTTGCGCGATGTCCACCCAATAGGAATCGTCGCAATAGCGCCGGCCATGGCGGTTGACGATCATGGTATGGGGCATCGCCGTATCGGGACCGTAGGAAAAGCCCTCGTTATAGTCCGACTTCCAGCCGGGCTGCATCGTCTGCGCGCTAGGCGGGAGCTTCACCACCGCGCCGCCGACCGAACGGGCAAGCCTGATGCCGTCGCCGCGCAGGGTTTTCGGACCGACGCTGCCCCATTGCTCGGGGTCCAGCCCGACGATTTCGCGCACCAGGTCGGGATCGTTGTCGAAGGTGGAGGTGGCCAGCACCACCGGCCCGTCGAACTCGGCCGTGCCGGCCTCGCAGGTGGCGACCACGCCGACGACCCGGCCCGAGGCGTCGCTTTTCAGCTGCGTGACGCGATGCCCGAGCAGGATGGTGATGCGCGGGTCGCGAATGGCGCGGGCCAGGAAACTGCCGACCACGCCGGGGCCGAAGGTCAGGACTTCCGGTCCGCCATCGAGGGCCGCGCGGCGTTCGGACTGGCCAAAGCCCTGGATGGGGCCGCCTTCGTCCTCATCGGCGGTTTCGTCGACGATGCTGATCCGGCGGCCGCGTTCGAACAGTTCGGCATAGGTCAGGCCGACCGGGAAATAGGGGCTGATCAGCAGCTTGTCGCGCCAGGCGCCCAGGGCGTCCCGCGTGATGGGCGCATTGGTCAGGTAGCGGCCGGCCGGCATCGCGCCCTCGGCCTCGTTGTGGTAATCGGCCAGGCCGGGGATCACCGCCCAGCGGATCGCGCCGGTTTCCTCCCAATAGCGCATCGCGTCGGGGGCGGTGTCGATCCAGCGCCGCATCGCCTGTTCGTCCAGATATTCGGGAAAGCGGTGGGCGATGGCGCGGATATAGCTTTCCGCGCGCTGCTTGCTGTCGCCCTCGATGCCTTCGCGCAGGGCGACATGATTTGCCCCCACCCAGACCTGGCCGCCGGAATAGGCGGCGCCGCCGCCCATCTTGGCACCCGCCTCCAGCAGGACGACAGGGCGCCCTCGATCGGCCAGAGCAATCGCGGTGGCGATGCCGCTGAGCCCACCCCCGACGACGACCACGCTGTCCGCCGCATCGGAATTTCCGCTCCTCATTTCCATACCTCCTCCATACCTCCCTGGTCACGGAAAATTTGTAGACATAAGATGGTTTATATGTATGCATAGAATCAACATAAAAATACAATTACCCAGCCAATCTAGGGAGAGAAAGATGAGAGGATTCAGGCCATGGCTTGCCGCGGCCGCGCTGTCGGCGCTTTGCGTTCCGCAGGCGGGCGCCGAGGAGCATACGATCGTCGCGCTGCAATCGCTGACCGGGGCCGCGGCCTTTGTCGGCATCCCGATCACCGAGGGCATGAAGCAGGCGGTGAGGGAATCGAACGCGGCGGGCGAGTTGGGCGAGGGCCGGCGCATCAACCTGGTGATTGCCGATGACGCGACCGACCGGACGCAGGCCACCACGCTGGTCACGCGCTATGGCCGCGATCCTTCGGTGCTGGCGATCCTGGGGCCGACCAGCGGCGCGGTGGCGCAGCTTGGCGCGCAGGTCGGCAACGAGTTGAAGGTGCCGGTCCTGACCACGACCAACAATCCCAAGATCCTGGAATACGGGCCCTGGTCCTATATCATGACGCAGACTCCGGCGGATTCGATCACCCATCTGGCGGATTATGCGGCGCAAAAGCTGAAGCTGAAGAACTGTGCGCTGATCGGCATTCAGAACATCGAGGTCTATGTGCAGCTTCTGCAAGAGTTCGAGCAGGGCATCACCGCGCAAGGGGTTGCCATCGGGGCGCGCGAAATGGTGCAAAGCACCGATACCGATTTCAGCTCGATCTCGACCAAGATCGCCTTTTCCGATGTCGATTGCGTCTTCATCGCCTCTTATGCGGCGCAGGGCGCGGGCATCGCGACGCAGCTGCGCCAGGCGGGTCTGGACCCCAAGGTCACGGTGATGGGGCTGAATATCTTCTCGTCGCCGGAATTCGTGAACATCGCCGGCGCCGCGGCCGAAGGCGTGCATTTCTATGGAGAATGGATCCCCGGCGGCTTCGACGCCAGCAGCCGCGCCTTTGCCCAGCGGTTCGAGGCCGAAACCGGCGCGGCCCCCGACAGCTGGGCGGCGGTTGGCTATTCGATCATGCG
Organism: Paracoccus pantotrophus; assembly: GCF_008824185.1. Classification (NCBI taxonomy): domain Bacteria; kingdom Pseudomonadati; phylum Pseudomonadota; class Alphaproteobacteria; order Rhodobacterales; family Paracoccaceae; genus Paracoccus; species Paracoccus pantotrophus. The sequence continues at coordinate 63,084 of NZ_CP044425.1, read as the reverse complement.
GGTGCTGATCGAGGCGCTGGCCAAGGCCGGGCCCGAGCCGACGCGCGACGACCTGCGCGAGGCGCTGGATGCGACCAAGGACGTGCCGGTGCGGATCGGCTTCGGGCGCTATTCGCTGCTGGACGACCGCCGTCCGATCTATGGAACCTATGTCCTCAAGATCGAGAACGGCAGCTATGTCGCGGTGACGGACTGAGGACTGGCGCCGGGATCGGCGCGCGGATGGCCGGCTGCGCATCGCAGGGTTTGCCGATCCTGCCTTGTGCCTGTGGCGCGGCAGGATGCGGGCCCGGCGCCAGAAAAACGTTTCAACGAATCGCGCCGTATGTTAATTGATTAGTCAGTCAAATGGTGGTGGTTTGACATGGTATCGACTGCCGGGCCTTCGGGTCCGGCTTCTCTCGGTCCGGGGCCGGGCCAGTCGGGGCTCAGGCCAGGAAGCGGCGGAACTGCCGCAGCGCCAGCCAGAACAGAACGCCGCCGATCACTGCCAGCGCCAGGAGCTGCGGCCAGACCACCCCCAGCCCCGCGTCCCGGAACAGCACGCCCTGCGACAGGATGACGAAATGCGTGTTGGGCGCCAGCGACATCAGCGCCCGGATGATGTCGGGCATGCTTTCGCGCGGGGTCATGCCGCCCGACAGCACCTGGAGCGGGAACAGCACCAGCATCAGAAGCAGGCCGAATTGCGGCATCGACCCGGCCATGGTGGCCAGGAAGATGCCCATCGAGGTGGTCGCGAACAGCATCAAGGCCGCCGCGGCGATGAACAGCGGCACCGAGCCCGCCACCGGCACCTGCAAGGCCATCTGCACCACCACGGTGATGGCAAAGCTGGAGGCCAGCAGCACCACCAGCCCCATGGTCCAGATCTTGGACAGCATGATCTCGGCCGCGGTCACCGGCATGACCAGCAGGTGCTCGACGGTGCCATGTTCCTTTTCGCGGATCAGCGCGGCGCCGGTCAGGATGATCGACAGCATGGTCACGGCGTCGATGACGCTGTTGATCGCCCCGAACCAGCCCGCGTCCAGCGACGGATTGTAGCGCGCCCGCAGCGCCAGCTCGACCGGCGGGGCGGCGTCCCCGCGATGGCCGGCCAGGAACTCCGAGACCTCGGCCGTCACGATCTGCTGGACATAGCCGCTGCCGGTGAAGGCCTGGCTCATCCGGGTGGCGTCCACGTTCAGCTGGATCGCGGGATGGCGGCCGGCCAGCAGGTCGCGCTGGAAATCGGGCGGGATGTCCAGCGCGAAAGTGTCCAGCCCCTCGTCCATGCGGCGGTCCATCTGGGTGGTGGTGATCAGCCGCGGCGTGCCGAAATAGGGCGGGGTGAAGGCCGAAACCATGCGCTCGGAAAGCGCCGAGCGGTCCTCGTCCACCACGGCGATGGCGGCGTTGGACAGGCTTTCCGGCATCGCCTTGGATTCGGTATAGATCGACAGCGAGAAGGCATAGACGATCAGCAGCAGCATGGCCGGGTCGCGCCACAGCCCGCGCAACTCCTTGATGCCCAGGTTCCAGACGTTGCGCAGCTTCATTTGGCCTGTTTCCTCAGCAGGATCGCGCTGAGCCCCAGGATCAGCGGCCCCGCCGCCGCCAGCGCCGCGAAGGCCATGCCCAGGTCGTCGAAGCCCAGCCCCTTGGAGAAGGCCCCGCGCGAGGCGATGATGAAATGCGTGGTCGGATAGATCTCGCCGATGGCGCGGCCCACGCCTTGCAGCGAGGAAACCGGGTCCAGCAGCCCGGAATATTGCGCGCCGGGGATCATGGTCAGCAGCACGGTCGCAAACAGCGCCGCCGCCTGGCTGCGCATGAAGGACGAGATCAAGAGCCCCATGGCCGTGGTGGCGCAGACGTAAAGCGCCGCGGCCAGCGAAAAGGCCGCCAGGCTGCCGGTGAAGGGCACCCGGAACGCAAAGACCGCGAAACCGGTCATCAGCGCGAAGTTCAGCATCGCCAGCGCCACATAGGGCAATTGCTTGCCGATCAGGAATTCCAGCCGCGTGACCGGGGTGACGTAGAAATTGATGATCGAGCCCAGTTCCTTTTCGCGCACCACGCTGAGCGTGGTCAGCACCGCCGGGATCAGCAGCAGAAGCAGCGGGATCACCGCCGGCACCATGGCGACGATGCTTTTCACGTCGGGATTGTAGCGAAAGCGCGTCACCAGTTCGAAGGCGCCCTGCACCGCCGCCTCGCCATGGGCCTCGCGCGTCTTGCGCATGATCCAGTCGGCATGCATGCCCTGGACATAGCCCCGCACGGTTTCGGCCCGCGTCGGGTTGGCGCCGTCGATCCAGGCGCCGACCTGCACCGCGCCGCCGCGCGCCACGTCGCGGGCAAAGCCGGGCGGGATCTCGATGGCCAGGGCAAGGTTGCCGGTGCGCATGCGGGCGTCCATGTCGTCATAGCCCGCCAGCGGCGCGGTTTCGGTGAAATAGCGCGAGCCGGCGATGTCCAGCACATAGTCGCGCGAGGTCGCGGTCTGGTCGCGGTCGAGCACCGCAAAGCTGAGATCCTCGACATCCATGTTGATGCCGTAGCCGATGACGAACATCAGGATCAGGCTGCCCAGCAGCGCCAGGGTCAGCCGGATCGGGTCGCGCCGCAGTTGCAGCGATTCCAGCCGGGAATAGCTGAGCATCCGCCGCAGGCTGAACCAGCTGCCGGGCGGCGCCGGCGCCTCGGGCGCATCGGCAAGCGGCGCGGGCGGGGGCTCGTCGCCGATCGCCTCTTGCAGATAGGCGACGAAGGCGTCGTCCAGCGTCGCCGCGCCCTTGGATTGCCTGATCGCCTGGGCCGTGTCGCTGACCAGCACCCGGCCGGCATGCATCAGCGAGATGCGGTCGCAAAGCTCGGCCTCGTTCATGAAATGGGTCGAGACGAAGATCGTCACCCCGTCCTGGCGCGACAGCTCGCCCAGCATGCGCCAGAAGGCGTCGCGCGCCACCGGGTCCACGCCCGAGGTCGGCTCGTCCAGGATCAGGATCTCGGGGCCGTGGATCATCGCCACGGCCAGCGACAGGCGCTGGCGGATGCCGAGCGGCAGCGCGTCGGGCAGGTCGTCCGCGACGCCCGCCAGCCCGAAGCGGTCGATCATCCGCCGGACCCGGTCCGCGACCTGCCCCGCCTCCATGCCGAAAAGCCGCGCATGCAGGTCGAGGTTCTGCCGCACCGTCAGTTCGGAATAAAGCGAGAAGGACTGGCTCATGAAGCCGACCCGGCGCCGCACCGCCATGTCCGAGGGGTCGAGCGCGGCGCCGAACAGCTGCGCCGTGCCCTCGCTGGGCTGCAGAAGGCCGGTCAGCATCTTCATGGTCGTGGTCTTGCCGCAGCCGTTCGAGCCGAGAAAGCCGAAGATCTCGCCCTTTTCGATGCGGAAGCTGACGTCGTCGACGGCAGTGAAATCGCCGAAGCGCATGGTCAGGTGCCGCGCCTCGATGGCGGGCTCGCCGTCCTCGGCCCGGCGCGGCGGGATCGAGACCGGCTCGTGCCCGCGCCTTTCGCTGTCGGGCAGAAGCGCGATGAAGGCGCGGTCCAGATCCTCGGCCCCGGTGCGGTCGAGCAGCTCGGCCGGGCTGCCGGTGGCCAGCACCCGGCCCGCGTCCATCGCCACCAGCCAGTCGAAGCCGGCGGCTTCCTCCATATAGGCGGTGGCGGTGATGACGCTCATGCCCGGGCGGTCGCGGCGGATGCGGGCGATCAGCTCCCAGAACTGGCGGCGGGACAGCGGATCGACGCCGGTGGTCGGCTCGTCCAGGATCAGCAGGTCCGGGTCGTGGATCAGCGCGCAGCACAGGCCCAGCTTCTGCTTCATGCCGCCGGAAAGCTTGGCGGCGGGGCGGTCGCGGAACGGCGACATGCCGGTCGCGGCCAGCAGCGCGTCGATGCGGCGCGCGCGCTCGGCCGGGCCGTGGCCGAAAAGCCGGCCGAAGAAATCCAGGTTCTCGGCCACCGACAGCGTGGGATAAAGGTTCCGGCCCAGCCCCTGCGGCATATAGGCGATGCGCGGGCAGAGGCGGGCGCGCTGATGCGCGTCGCCCATGTCGCCGCCCAGCACCCGGACCTGGCCCTGCTGGATCACCCGCGCCCCGGCGATCAGCGACAAGAGGCTGGACTTGCCGACGCCGTCGGGGCCGATCAGCCCGACCATGCGCCCGGCGGGAAGCGCCAGCGTGACCCCGTCCAGCGCCACGGCCTTGCGATAGCGCAGCGAGACGCCGGTGATCTCGGCCACCGGCGGGTCGTCGGAAGGGTCGGGCAGGACGGTCATTCTACCAGGTTGGACAACGTATCGGGCCAGGCGACCTCGGGGTCGATGCGGACATGGGCCATGCCGGGCAGGCCGGTCTTGACGTAATTGCTGTATTTGCGCAGCAATTCGGGATCGACCTGGGCGCGGACGCGGAACATCAGCTTTTCGCGCTCCTCGGCGGTCTCGACGGTCTTGGGCGTGAACTGCGCCACATCCGCGACATAGGAAATCCGCGCCGGGATCGCGTATTGCGGGGCGGCGTCCATGACCAGCCGCGCCTCGGCCCCGACCTCGACCCGGCCGGCCTGCGAGGTGGGCAGGAAGAAGGTCATGTAGACATCCTCGAGATCGACCAGGTTCAGGATGCGCCCGCCTGCCGCGACGATCTCGCCCTCTTGCGCGATGCGGTACTGCACCCGGCCGTCGCGCGGCGATTGCAGCGTGGCGTCGCCGATCTGCACCTCGATGGCCTCGATCGCGGCCTGGGCCGCGTCCACCGCCGCCTCGGCATCGACGACCTGGGCGCGGGCGGTGCCGATCCCGGCCTCGGCGGCGGCCAGGTTGGCCTCGGCCGAGGCCAAGGCAGCCTGCGTCTCGCGTCCCGAGGCCCGCACGTCGTCCAGCACCTGCTGCGAGGCGACATTGCTGCGCGCCAGGCTTTCGGTGCGCGCCAGTCGCGCCGCCGCCGCATCCGCCGCCGCCCGCGCCTGCTCGACCGTGGCCTCGGCGGCCTTGTGCTGCGCTTCGGCCTGCGTCACCAGGCTTTGCGCGGTCTCGACCCCGATGCGGGCGCGGCGCAGCTGCGCCTCGGCCTGGCGCTTCTGCGCGTCCAGTTGCAGGGTGTCCATCTGCACCAGCACCTCGCCCTTGCGCACGAACTGGCCCTCGGCCGCCTGGATGCGGGCGATGCGGCCGGCGGAGAGGGCCGAGATGTCGATCTCGGTCGCCTCGATCCGGCCATTGCCCGAGGCGATGCCGGCAAGCTGCCCGTCCTGGGCCCGGTTCTGCCAGGCCAGCCAGCCCAGCACGACCAGAACCGCGACAGCCGCCGCGCCGCCCCACCAGGATCTTGCCTTGCCCGCCATGCATGACCTCCGCGATCAGAAGACGCCGGGCCGGGGCCCGCGGCGCGAATCACCGCGCGAGGCCACCATAGCCGCCCCGGCCTTCGGTTTCCTTGACGAAAACGTCGCGGGCCGTGAGGTCATGTGCAACCATGGGGCGAACGGGGCCTTTGCCGCACGGCTGTGGCGACAATCTGCGCACCCTTGCGCAGAACGGCTGGCAAGGCCGCTAGTGGCTTTCCCTTCATGCCGTTCTCGATTACACCGCAGGCAAAAGGGAAAGCCCAGGCAGATGAGACGCGCAGCAGCATGACCAGCATGACCGCACTCGCCCCCGTCGGCGAGGATCCAGCCGAGCATATCCAGCGCGAGATCGCCGAGATCGTTTCCATCTATTCCCGTCTCTATCCCACGCAGAGGCTGCATTTCATCCTCTACGAGGGCAATGATCCGGTCTGGAGCGCGCCCAGCGTCATCGAGGGCCCCTTCACCTTCCAGCCCCAGCACGTGAATGCGCAGTTCCTGGGCCAGTTCGAGCGGCCCGGCGCCCATCCCGGCGCTGCCAGCGTGACGATCACCCTGTCCATCCCCCGCAAGCCGCTGCCCGGCGAGGTCAAGCAGATGGACGCGCCCTGGGCGCCGATCAGGCGGCTGCGGGCCGTGCACCGGCTGGCGCCGCTGGTCTATGAGAAGATCCGCTATCAGGCGGAAATGCTGCGCAAGCGCCGCTCGGTCAAGCGCCATCCGCGGGTCTCGCTGTTGCGGGGCGACGGGTCTTCCCTGCTGCCGCCGCCGCGGCCGCCGGAAACCGGCAAGCGCCCGGCGATCCTGATCGGCATGCATTGGCTGGAGGTCGGCGGCGCCGAAAAGCTGGGCTTCGACACCATTCGCTGGGCGCAGCAGGCGGGGCTGCGGGTCTTTGTCGCGGCCGGCGTGCCCTCGATCCAGCGCCTGGCCGGGAAACTGCCCGACAGCCCGGACGTGACCTTCCTGCGCCTCGACCGCTATCTGCCCCATCACCTGTGGCCGCGCTATGTCGAGCAGCTGGCCCTGGCCGAGAACATCCGGCTGATCCATATCCATCACTGCCGGCCGCTTTACGAGTCGCTGCCGCAGATCCGCGCCAACCTGCCCTGGGTCGAGGTGATCGACAGCACGCATATCGTCGAATATGCCGATGGCGGCTTTCCGCGCAGCTCGGGCGTCTGGTCGAATTTCATCGACATCCACCACGTGATCAGCAAGGAGCTGGTCGATTACTATCGCGAGCATTTCCATGTTATCGGCAAGGTCCGGCTGGGCCGGATGCTGGATCGGTCCGGGCATCCCAAGGGCCTGCCCGAGCTGAACATGCAGCCCGGCAAGAAGCGGCTCCAGGTCGCCTTCGTGGGCCGGCTTTATTACCAGAAGCGCCCGGTCGTGGTGGCCGAAGCGTTTCGCGCGCTGGCCGCCTGGGCGAGGCGCAACGATGTCGAGCTGACCGGCAAGATCGTCGGCGAGGGGCCGTTCCTGGACACGGTCCGCGACTTGCTGCGCCGCTACGGGCTTGCCGATCGCGTCGCGCTGCTGCCCGCCGATGCGCCGGTGCCCGAGATCCTGCGGCAATCGGACATCCTGCTCTTGCCCTCGAACAACGAGGGGCTGGCACTGGTCTGCTACGAGGCGGTGGAACAGGGCTGCATCCCCATCTCGACCGATGTCGGCTCGCAGGCCGAGATCGTGCCCCAGGATCTGCTGGTGCCGCTGGAGCCGCAGGCCTGCGTGAAGGGGATCGTCGCGGCGGTGGACCGGCTGTGGCGCGATGCCGCCTTCCTGTCCCGGCAGCGCGAGGCGCTGGTCCGCGCCTGGACCGGCTTGACGGCCGACCCCACCGCCGAGGAAATCCTGATGCCCGTCTATCAAAAGGCGGCCTCGGGCCAGCAGGAGTAGTTTTTCCGGATGAGCGCATTGAGCAAGACCGCCGCGGTGATCGTGACGTTCAACCGTTCGGCCAAGCTGATGAAGGTGCTGGATGCGCTGGACGGCCAGACGCGGCGGCCCGATGTCATCCTGGTGGTGGACAATGCCTCGACCGACGACACCCAGGCCCTGGTCGAGGCGCGTGCCCGCGACGACCTGAGCATCCGCTATCTGCGCCTGCCCAAGAACGTCGGCGGCGCCGGCGGCTTTCACGCGGGGCTCAAGGCCGCCTATGGGCTGGGGGCGCATTATTTCTGGGTTTCGGACGACGACGCCTATCCGCAGCCGGATGCGATCGAGCGGCTGGTCCATGCCATCACCGCCTTCGAGGCGCGGCACGAATGGCGGCCCAGCTTTGCCTGTTCGCGGGTGGAATGGATCGACGGCACGCTGTGCGAGATGAACACGCCGCGCCCGGTCTGGGACTGGCCGCGGTTCCTGCATCCCGAGGCGGCCTGGGCGCTGGTCGATTCCGCCTCGTTCGTGTCGATTCTGATTCCGCGTTGGGCGGTGGAAAAGCACGGGTTGCCGATCGCGGATTACTTCATCTGGTTCGACGATGCGGAATATACCCGGGGGCTGTCGCGGTCCTATCCGGGCATTTTCTGTCCCGAAAGCCGGGTGATCCACGACACGCCGGACAACCGCGGGGTGAATTTCGGCCTCGTGGACGAAAAGAGCCTGTGGAAGTTCAAATACGGCGCCCGCAACGAGGCCTCCTGGCGTCGGCGCGAGGCGGGCCTGATGGGCGTGCTGGCCTATGCCTATGGTGTGCATTTGCAGATGAAGGGCGGCAATGTGCCCTGGCGGATGCGGCGGGAGATCTTCCGGGCGATTGCGAGGGGGATGTCTTTTGCACCCAGGATTGTAAAGGTGTAGTCAAAAATATCCTATAGATACGATCAGCACGCGACACGAATCTGGAAAGCCATGCAAACGCTTTATCTGCACATCGGCACTCATAAAACTGCCACAACTTGGTTGCAGCACTTCCTAGGCAGGAACATTGATCTACTCAATGATTATGGGTTCTATTACCCCACGACCGGTCGGGTAACTCAAGCACAACATCGGCTAGGGCAGGCGATATTTCAGAGGTCAGCACCAGCAGCTCCTTTGGATAATGTGCCGATCTGGAAAAAACTCAAGCGCGAGCTTTCGCTCACAAAGCACGAAAATATTGTCATGAGCTCGGAGGAGTTTGAGTGGGTGATGCACCCAAAACTCATCCGGGAATATCTTCCGGAGTTAAGGATTCATACGATAATCTACTTGCGGCGGCAAGACGATTACTTGGAATCCCTGTATGGCCAGCAAATTCGGGATTTTCATCCGAGACTTACGAAGACCATCGATAGATATATTGCCGATACCAACCTTGGATTCTTGGACTATCGGCGGCTGATCGAGCGTTGGGAAAGCGCGAGCGATGATCTAACCATCAGAATTTTTGATAAAAAATTCTTGAAAAATGGCGATATCGGCGCGGATTTTCTGTCTGTGCTCGGAATCGATTCAAGCGCCGGCTTCGAAGCTCCTACTGCCGCAGTTATAGATCACAAGGCGAGCCTAAGCTTGGAGGCCTTGGAGTTTGTTCGTCATTGTAATTTTTTGAAACTTAATGCTGTCTCTCATGATCGTCTCGTCGATCAAGTCATAAAGCTAGATAAGATTATAAATGCTTCAGACGGAAAAGATTCGCGCCGGCTTCTCCCGTTCGATCAGAGGAAAGATCTTATTGAAAAATATGAGAAGGGTAATCGTTACATTGCCCAACGCTACCCTTCGACCGGTATATTGCCAACGCTTTTCCTGCCAGTAGAGGATCGCAAGCCGACTTTTATTCAGTCGGATGAGTTCAATAGGTTTGAAGTGGCTCTCAAGGCGAGTCGGTTGGTAAACATCCTGCAATAGTGTTCTTACGTCGATTGTCTCGACCGATTTTGGTGTGGTACAGTTCGCATTGTAGGCTCATGCTTTCCTTGATCGGTTGGAAGGCAATATGGCGAAAACTTACTGAGGACTGTTCACAAAGGCCGGCATTGCATCCCCGGCCTTTGCCGCCCCCAAAAACACCGCCGCCGTGTCCAGCGCCTCGCGGATGGTCACGTCCATGTCGAGATAGCGATAGGTGCCCAGCCGGCCGACGAAGGTGACGCCCTTCTGCGCCTGCGCCAGATCGACATATTGCGCCAGAAGCGATTTCTCCTCGACCAGGCGGATCGGGTAATAGGGGATGTCGCCCGGCCCGGCGGCGCGCGAATATTCGCGATAACAGGTGCTGGCCTCGTGGCTTTCCCAGGGCGAGAAATGCTTGTGCTCGGTGATGCGCGTCCAGGGCACATCGCGGTCGCCATAGTTCATCACCGCGCAGCCCTGGTAATCGCCCTGATAGGTGAAACGCTCGAAATCCAGGGTGCGATAGCCCAGCCGGCCCAGGCTGTAGTCGAAGAACCCGTCCAGCGGTCCCGACCAGAACAGGTGGTCGGCCTGCTCGGCCATCTCGGCGCGATAGGGGGTCTCCAGCTCGACCGAGATGCGCGGATGATCCAGGATCGCCGCCACCATCGCCGTATAGCCGGCGCGCGGCATGCCCTGGAAGCGGTGGAAGAAATAATTGTCGTCATAGTTGAAACGCAGCGGCAGGCGCTTGAGGATCGAGGCCGGCAATTCGCGCGGCGAGCAGCCCCATTGCTTTTCGGTATAGCCCTTGAAGAACGCCTCGTAGAGTTCCGGGCCGACGAAGCGCAGCGCCTGTTCCTCGAAGCTCTGCGGCTCGGCGATCGAGCGGTCGGCGCGGCTTTCGATGAAGGCGCGCGCCTCGTCCGGGCGCAGGGTCTTGCCGAAGAACTGGTTGATGGTGTGCAGGTTCACCGGCAGCGAATAGACCGCGCCCTGCGAGGTGGTCTTGACCCGGTTCTGGAACGGCACGAATTCGGCGAAGCGGTTGACATAGTCCCAGACCCCCGCGTCGTCGGTATGGAAGATATGCGGGCCGTAAAGATGCAGCATGACGCCGGTCTCGGGGTCGCGCTCGGTATGGCAATTGCCGCCGATATGCGGGCGGCTGTCGATGATGCGGCAGTCATGGCCGGCCTCGGCCAACTGGCGCCCGATCACCGCGCCCGACAGTCCCGCGCCCACAAGCAGTATCTTCATCTTCCGTCATTCCCGTTTCCCGCCGCGGCTGCGGAAGGCGCGGATCTTGTCATGGTTGTGCGGCGGAACAGCGTTGCGGTTCGCGCGCCACGGCCCATCTCGCAACGCCGCCCAAGGTCTATAGCATGGGTCGGGGCGATGGCAAAAGCCGGCGCGATGCCCCAATCGGGGGGGATTCGCGGGGGGAATCTTGCCGAGCGGGCCGCGCCAAGGCCAATCCGGCGGCATCCCGCCGCCCGGATGAGCGGTTCTTTGCGCTTTGCCGGCACAGCCAGAGCGCGAGCGGGCGAAACGCTTTGCAAGCCTGACACAAAGTAGCCTTAATACAACCGCATAGGATACCGTCCCGACCGTACCGCGTGCCTGGTTGCCATTCCGACGCAAATGTCGCAAAAACCGACGAGTTTAGTTTGCTTAGTGGGCCGTTTCGCCGCCCTGTCCCCTCATTCCCCACTGTGATCGCCATTCCCATGTCCAAACAATTTGCCTCAATTCTCGTAGCGCCCGAAGATTATGCCGAGGTCCGCGCCCTGTCTCTGCCGGTATCGCTGATCGTTGCATCCGGAACGCCAGACGATGTCGCGTTCAACGACGATGGCGGGCAGGCCCTGCCGCTGGACCAGGTGGCGCTGCGCGTCATCGGCCGCCTGCCGCTGTCGGACAGCGGCAAGGGCCATCTGGCCAAGCTGGCAAGCCTGTGGCGCAGCAAGCTGGATGCCGATGCGCCGGAAGAAATCCCGCTGGAGATGGCCGATACCGCGGATGCCCGCGCCAAGGTGCTGGAATGGCTGGTGGTGCAGATGACCAAGGCCCAGCAGCAAAGCGCGCAACGCTCGACCCGGTTCATGCGCGAACTGGGCCTCTTGCGCCAGCAGCACGAGGAGATCCAGGCCAGCTTCCAGAACCTGGAGCAATTCGTCTATCAGCACGGGCCGCAGCATCGCAAGCTGGAGACCACGCTGTCGCCGGTCTCGGGGCAATTGCCGATCACCCTGCGCAACGGCTCGCGGCTGGTGCAGCGGCTGCCGGGATCAAGCGTCGGGCTGAGCGACATCGCCATCCAGATCAGCAACGAGACGCCGCCGTCCGAGGGGGTGCTGAACGTCAGCCTGCTGAGCCCCGATACCAACGAGACCCTGGCGATCTGGGAGGTGCCGGCGGCGCGGCTGACCCAGGGCTGGCTGCGCTTTTCGCTGGACCGCGCGCTGGGGCCGGACACGATCAGCCTGATGCTGAACATCGCCTATCAGGGCCGGGATACGATCCGGCTGGCCAGCGCCGTCCAGCATCCCGAGCCGCGTTTCCACCCCAAGGTCGACGGCCAGCCGGTCGAGACCCTGCCGGCCTTGCAGATCTGGCGCTGGATCGCCGGGGCCAGGGCGCCGGTGCCGGCGAATGCCTTGATCCAGGTCGGCGGCAAGAACCGCCTGCGCCGGGTCGAGCGGGACACGCTGGCGACCGCGATCAGCCTGGACACGCTGCACGATACCGTGCCGCTGTTCCAGTCCGGCGATGCGCTGCTGGTCCATGTGCTGCCCGACCAGACCGCCTGCGGCATCCTGGCGGGGCTGGCCCTGCCGGGGGTGCGGCAGGTCTTTGCCACGCTTCTGACCCGCCATGCCGAGGCGCCGCCGGTCGAATACCAGCTGGCGCTGCTGCCGCAGGACCAGCGCCCGCACCAGCCCGGCCGCCTGCCGGCCTTTGACCCGGCGCTGAGTTCCGGCTGGATCAGGTTGCAGCCCGAGGAGGAAGGCCAGGCGCATGTCCTGCTGCCCGAATCGCTGGACAGGCCGCATGACATCTATCTGATGACGCGCCTGCCGCGGGGGCATTCCAGCAACCACTACGGCTGGTCCACCTTCTCGAACATCTGCCTGCAGTTCTGAGGGGGATAACGATGCAACAGGTTCTCCTGCGCCCCGATGACGCGGATACGGTGCCGGTGCAGATGCCGCGGCTGGCGGTGGTTGTGCCGATCTTTCGCCATTCGGTGCTGCTGGCCGAGGCGATCGAAAGCGTCCTGGCCCAGCGGGCGGATTTCCCGATCCGGCTGGTCCTGGTCAACGACGGCTGCCCGCATCGCGAGACCGACCTGGTCTGCCGGGAATATGCGCTGAGCTATCCCGACCGGATCACCTATCTGCGCAAGCCCAATGGCGGGCTCAGCGATGCGCGCAACCACGGCATCCGTCACGCGCTGGCGACCTGGCCTTCGGTCGAGGCGATCTACATGCTGGACGCCGACAACCGCCTGCGCCCCGATGCGATGGCCAATGCCATGGCGGCGCTGGCCGAGCATCCCGACGCCGGCTGGATCTATCCCAATATCGACATGTTCGGCCTCAGCTGGGCCGGGGATTACGGCGGCGACTATTCGCTGCTGATCCATACGGTGATGAACATCTGCGAGGCCGGCAGCCTGATCCGGCGCACGGTCTTCGACGCCGGGGTCTATTTCGACACCTCGTTCAAATCCGGCTTCGAGGATTGGGATTTCTTCCTGACCGCCGCCGAGGCGGGCTTCCGCGGCCGCAACATCGACAATTTCGGCTTTCTCTATCGCAAGCGCGCCGAAAGCATGCTGGCCGACTCGGAGCGCGATTCCGAGGCGATCCGCAGCGAGATGCGCAAGAAGCACAAGCACCTGTTCAGCCCGCGCGGGCTGCTGGAGCTGGAGCAGAAAGAGGCGCCGCGCTATGCCTTCTTCCTGGCAGACCGCCACGAGGTGCTGCTGACGGTCGATCCCGACGCCCCCGACGGCCGCACCCTGACCGTGGCCGAGTTCGAGCAGCAATGGTGGCGCACGCAGACCGACAACAGCCAGCATCACATGCCGCCGATCCTGGTGATGACGCATTCCGCGGTGCTGGAGCAGCTGCGCCGCGGCCGGATGCTTCATGGGGTGCTGTGGACGATGGAGCGCCGCCTGACCAACAAATGCTTTGCTGCACTGGAGATCCAGCCCAGTGAGGCCGACCGGATCGGTTGGGACGAGCAGGAGGCGCAAGGCGCGATCGAGCTGCGCGCCGACATGCTAATGGTCCAGCCGGGGCTTTTCTCGACCATCGTGCGCGACAGTTCCATCGCCTGGGCTTCGGGCGTTGCGGCGCGGCCCTGCAACGTTCCGACGAATCTGCTGCGGCTTCAGTTGCCCCAAATGCTGTTTTCTGAGGGAGAGGGATCTTATGGCGCGGCGGCGCATGATTTTGTCGCCTTGGCGGCGCGCTATCAGGCATCGCCGAATCGCGACGCGCTGGCCTATAGCTGGGACTGGCGCAATCCGGGTATTCCTTGGCGGTCACGCACCCACGAGATCAGCCGGATTCCGACGAAATCCGACGCTGCCTATCCCAGAGTCGTGACCGAGGGGCGTGACATCGGCTTCGTGTTGCCGCTGGTCGAATTTGGCGGTGTAGAACGGGTGGCGCTGAACATCGCCAAGGCGATGAAGAAGGACGGGTGGCGCCCGCATCTGTTCGTCATCGAGGCGCGTGGTTGCCAGTTCAGCGCCGAATGGCGCGAGACCTTCGACAGTGTCACCTTCCTGGCTGATCCGGGCTTTTCGACCTGGGGTCCGGCGAACACCAACTATCTGGGCACCGATGTCCCTGACTGGTCGCGTTTTGGCGACCAGCGCCACGCGACAGCGATGCTTGCCTGGTTGGATGCCGTCATCACCTTCCACAGCGGTGCGATTTCAGGCGTCATGGGGCAGTTGAAACGCTTTGGCGTCAAGACCGCGCTGTCGCTGCATCTCAGCGATCTCAGCCCGTTCCGGCGCTTGATCGGCAACACCTATTTGGGCTTGGCCTTCGAACATGCCTATGACATCGTGCTGCCCTGTTCGCAGCAACTGGCCGATTGGTGCCATGGCATGGGGATGCCGGCCGAAAAGGTCATCCCGCTGCTGAACGCGCCCAGTTTTGACCTGCCCGAGGGGGCCGAAGCCCGTATTGCCGACCGCCGCGCCATGCGATCGGCGCGGGACCGGCTGCGCGTCATCTATCTGGGACGACTGGACCACCAGAAGGGGGTCGAGCGGCTGATCTCGATCGTGGAAACAGCCGATGCGATGCGCCTGCCGGTCGATTGGCGGCTGATCGGCAAATCCGTCATGGGTGACAGCGTCCTGGAAATCCCGGCCCATATCGCCCGATCGCTGGAACCGCCACTGACCACGCCCGAGGGCTTGGCCGAGGCATTCGAATGGGCCGATGCCTTCATCCTGCCCTCCTATTACGAAGGGCTGCCGCTGACGATCCTGGAGGCGATGCGCTCGGGCGTCATCCCGATCGCGACCGATACGGGTGCGGTGACCGAAGTGGTGCGGCAATGGGAGAACGGGATCGTCCTGTCGCAGGGCGAAACCATCGCCGAGGCGATGTCCGCGCTGACGCGCCTGGCCGGGGATCCCCAGCTGGTGCTGCGGCTTTCGGCGCAGGCGCGTGCCGATGTGCAGGGCCGCGACTGGGCCAGCGCCGTGACACCCTTGCTCCGACGGCTGGAAATCATGCAGGCTGCGGAGAAGAAGAAAAAAGAACAAGAAGGGACTAAAGATGGACGCCAGCTTGTATCCTGATCTGCATGCCCCCAAGGACGGTTATGTTTTTGTCGTCACTTATGGGCGGTCGGGTTCCACGCTCATGGCAAACTATCTCAACAGCTTTCCCGGATATTGTATCAGGGGAGAGAATAATAACCTGATTCATCATCTCTGCTCTGCGGTGCTGTGCTTGAACGAGGAGAATTTTATCAAGCGCCGCGCAAACCTGGAAAAACCTTTTGAAGAGCGCTCGCCACTGATGCAGCGCACGATGGGGACACCGAAGGATCCATGGTATGGAGCCGAACTGGTCGATCGAGACAGATTCGCCAAGACGATGTTTGATGGTTTTGTCAAGGAAATCCTATCGCTGCCGACCGAAGTCCGAGTTGCCGGTTTCAAGGACATAAAATGGGCACATAATCTTGCGCGATTCAAGAATAACCTTGACATTGTTGCCAAGCATTTCCCAAAGACACGCTTTATTTTCCAAACTCGAGACGTCAAAGCAGTTGCAAAATCGGGTATGTGGGTAAAGCGCCCGCCACAGGAGGTCGAAAAATATATCAGAAACGCCGATGCAGCTTTTCTGGATTATGCAAAGGATAAGGAATTTTGCCTCCATGTCAGATATGAAGATATGGTTGACGGAGACGCGACTTTCCGAAAATTGGCTGCTTTCTTGGGAGAGGACTTTTGCGCGGGAACTGCACGGCGGATTTTGGACGAAAAACTTATGCACATGAAACAACTCTCATGATCGTGTGATCATAATGGTCACTGAAGACCACATTAACGCGTTCATGACACCCATGCGCTGCTGGACGAGATGGAGCCTAGCTGAAGCAGCTTGCGCGTATGTCGAGCTGATTTATGGTGCGAATGCCGAATTGATTACCATTGCACACAGCCAGCCCAATGAAAGTGAGAAGCCATGAATCTGATCCTGCATATCGGAATGGGGAAGACCGGATCCAGTGCAATTCAGGCTGCCTTGTCGGCTAATGCCGACCAACTTGCCCTGCAGGGAGCGGAATACCTTGGCATGTGGTTTGATATGCTGGACCCGCGCTTTCGAGGCGTGCAGAATCAGGAACAGTTTTTTTCCCAGACTCCCGAGGAGATGGAGCGGGCGGCTGATTCGTTGATTGAGGTGCTGCGTGTCCGTTCCGCAGCCGGAATCCAATCCTTTATACTGTCCAATGAAGCGCTTTCTGGTAGGGCTTGGCAGTTGAAGCCGATGATAAACCGGCTGCGCGAGGCAGGTATCACGGTGCGCGTGATCGGCTACGCTCGTCATCCCGCAGCTTGGCTGCCTTCGGCTTATGTGCAATGGGGGGTGCGCGACAAAGTGGACCCTGGTCCAGTGCAACCCTATGAAATCAAAGCGCGCCAGCTGGTGCAGTGGTATTCTGGTCTCCTGCATTGGCATCGGCAGATGGAAGAGATTTTGGAAGTGCGGTCCTATGACAATGCTGCCGACATCGTGGGGGATTTTGCAGAGGCTATCGGGTTTGAAATCAATGTCCCGGACAAACGCGTGCTTGAACGCGGAGAAGATGCGGAGATAGTGTTGCGGGCACTATTCAATAACCGCTTTCCCAAGCACGTGCTACCGTCTGCTTTCGATCAAGCGGTTCTTCGAAGCCTGACCGCCGTCCCAAAACTGGAAGATGTGATCGAGGCAAGCTTTGATTATTCTGAAACCGATCTCATAATTCGCGAGCAGGCAGCGCTTTTTGACCAATTCGCAGATGCTTTTGGCTTCGACTTACGCACCTTTGCCAAAGCTCCGCCGTCGCCACCGGAGATAGGCGCTTTGCGTGACCGTTTGTTTGACGCGCTTTTAGAAATAACGCTGGGCCAAGCGCAACGCATTCGCCGGTTGGAGCAGCGTCTGAATCGATTAGAAATGGAGAAGGCTTGAGCATAGGCGGTCCAGATTTTCCAATAGTTCCGTATAGTGGAGATGAAATGCTTAACAATCAATCAACGACTGACTTCGTTCTTCCAGTAGGAGGAGGGAGCGTTGGGTTCATAGGAATTCCGTCGGAAAGACCACCTGGTACGCGCGAAAACACAGGAAACTTTCTACATGGCTTTGCTGCGCGTCATATCATTGGACAGAACCAAAACATTCCTCTGAATAATCTTACCGATGAAATGATCGAGAAATACCGGTCTGAACTAACGCATATTGCCTTCATTACGGCTAATGCGATCAGAGGCGGCAATAATGATGTTCTTGCTGCCGGCCATCGGAAGGTGGCTGATGCGATCGAAAAGCTTGATTTGCCTGTGATAGTGTTTGGGTTGGGGGCGCAAGCCAAAATTGGCCAAGCCATCCCTGACATGGATATCTCGGCAGAAACAAAACGTCTTCTTTCGGTTATATCACATTATTCGCCAAAAATTGCGGTTAGAGGCGAGTTTACCGCGGATCTTTGCAAGCATCTTGGCGTCCATAACATCGAGGTTATTGGCTGCCAGTCTTGCTTCATCAGCCGTCGTCCAGATTTCAAAATTCCAGAATTGACTGAAACGCCGAATGCTGACCGTTTGGTTGTCAACGTTACGTATCATGCCCGAGAATTGCCTCTTATTAAAGAGGCGATGTCTGAGGGTGCGGCTTTCATCGGCCAGACGGAGCATTTTGAGTATGAGTTGGCGCAGTTGGATGAGGGCGCAACCATTGACAATCTTCCAGAAAACGTGCGCTCATTGATAAGCCCGCAGCTTTACAATATTTTCAAATCCGGTCGGCTTGATTTTTCAGGGTATCACCGCTGGGTGAGAGAGAAGTTCGTCCAATACTACTCGATGCCGCCTTGGTTCGCGAAGCTCAGCAGCGGCGAATTCGATGCCTGCATCGGAACGCGTTTCCATGGAAATATGGCGGCGATGCAGTCGGGCGTGCCCAGCCTATGGATCGTCCATGACAGTCGGACCCAAGAGTTCTGCGACTATCTTGGCCTGCCACAAGCTCCTCTGAAAGCTCTTTCGGAAGAGAAAACCGTCGGAGACATCTTTGACAAATACTACCGAACGGACGGGTTCGCGAAAAAATATCAGGAAGCCTATACGCGCTTCTACGCCTATCTGACCGAACATGGCGTGCCGCATAAGCTTGCTGCGCCCTTGAGGAATTAAGCCATACTCATGGCCTGAATCGTATATCCACCGGACAAACCATGCCCTTCATCCAGCATAACGGCAAGCGTATCCTCTTCATCCATATCCCGAAGGCGGGGGGCACCTCGGTCGAGAGCTGGATGAAGGGCATCGCCCCCCTGCGGCTGTTTTCCATGGGCATCCCCCATGCCAGCCGCTGCACGCCGCAGCATTATCGCGCGCAGGATATCGAGGCGCTGCTGGGCGAGGGTTTCTTCGACTACGCCTTTACCATCGTGCGCAACCCCTATCACCGGATCGAAAGCGAATACCGGATGCGGGCGCAGCTGGCCAAGGACAGTTTCTGGAAGGGCCTGCCCGCCTTTTCGCCCTGGGTCGAGGAAAACCTCGACCTGCAGCGCCGCGCCAAGTTCCATCTCGACAACCACCTGCGCCCGCAATGGGAGTTCCTGGGCAAGGATGTCGAGGTCTTCAAGCTGGAAGACGGCCTTGCCGCGCCGCTGGCGGCCGTGGCCGAGCGGCTGGGCGTGGCCCCGCCCCAGCAGAACCCGCATGAATTGCGCTCGGACCCGCTGGAGATCGAATGGAGCCCCGCCGACCGCATCCGCGTGCGCGACCATTACGCCCGCGATTTCGAAACCTTCGGCTACCAGCCCTAGCCCGTCAGCCCCGACGGGCGGCCGCCGTGCCGCTCAGAGCCGCGAGGCGATCTCATGGGCCTCCCGCGTCGCGGCAAGGATGCGGCCCGGCACATAGGCATCGCCCAGCAGCAGGGGTGCGATGGCCCCCTGCGCCTGCAGGGCCTCGGCCAGCGCGGTCTCGGGCTCGGCCCCGCAGGCAAGCACGACGCTGTCGAAACCTTCATGCAGCGCTTCGACGCCGGAATAGACATTGCGCGTCGTCACCCGGCCGGGCGCGATGGCGGTGACGCGTTCCATGACGCGCAGCTCGGCGCCGGCGGCGGTCAGCCGGGCCATGATCGCACCGATGGAATATTTCCCCACCAGCGGCGCGACGGCCGGCGTCTGATAGAGCAGCCGGACATGCGCGCCGCGCTCGACCAGCGCCGAGGCCACGGTCAGGGGCTGCATGTGATCCTCGCGGGCGATGACCAGCGCGCTCCGGCCGGCCTGCGCCCGTCCCGCCAGCAGGTCGCGGCCTTCGATCACGAAGGGCAGCTCGGCGCCCGGAACCCGGTGCCGGCGCGGGCGCGAGCCGGTGGCCAGAAGCAGCACATCGGGCGAAAGCGCCAGGATCGCCGGCGGATCGGCCTCGATCCCCAGGCGGATGTCCACGCCGGCGGCACGCAGCCGGTCGTGCTGGCGGTCGATATAGGCCAGGAACTGCCGGTTCTCGGGCACGGCGGCGGCCAGCCGCATCTGCCCGCCCGGCGCCCCGGCCCGTTCCAGCAGCACCACCGCGTGACCGCGTTCGGCGGCGACTGCGGCGGCCTCCATCCCGGCCGGGCCGGCGCCGACCACGACGATCCGGCGCGGCTGGGCGGCGCGGGCAGGGGGCGGGTCGGCCTCGCGGCCCGCGCGGGGATTGACCGCGCAGCCGAAGGGCAGCTTCTCGACCGAGACCGCGTGCAGGCAGTCGTTGCAGCCGATGCAGGGCACGATCTGCGCGCTGCGGCCCTGGCGCGCCTTGGCGACAAAGGCGGGATCGGCGAAAAAGCCGCGTGCGACGCCCACCACGTCGGCATGGCCGCGAGCCAGCACGGCCTCGGCCGCTTCGGGCGAATCGACGCGGCCGCTATAGACCACGGGCACGGACAGGGCGGCGCGATAGCGGCCGGCCATCTCGGACCATTGCGCGACGCCGTAGAGATGCGGCTGGATATAGCTGGGCGCGCCCCAATTGTTGCCGATGACGCCGTGGAAGAAGTCGATATGCCCGGTCGCCTCGACGGCGCGGGCGATGGCGATGCCCTCGTCCAGATCGTAGCCGCCTTCGAAAAGCTCGTGCATGTTGAAGCGGATGCCAAGGGTCAGGTCGCGCCCCACCTCGGCGCGGATGGCGGCCAGCACGTCGATCAGCAGCTTCAGCCGGCCTTCGGCGCTGCCGCCGTATTCGTCCTGCCGGTGGTTGGTTGCGGGCGACAGGAACAGTTGCAGCACGTCCTCGTGGTTGGCGTGCAGCTCGATCCCGTCCAGCCCGCAATCGCGCACGGTACGGGCGATCAGGGCGTAATCCTCGATCATGCGGGCGATCTCGGGGCGGGTCAGGGCGTGGGTGCCGGCATTGTTGGTGTAATTCGCCAGCACGCCCGAGGCGGAATGCGGCATGGCGCCCTGGTTGATGATCTGGGCCGTGACCACGGCGCCATGGGCGTGGATGTCCTCGGCCAGCCGTGCCATCCGGTCGCGATAATGCGGGTTGTGGACGCTGCCGCGCAGGATGGCGCCCAGCCCCGAGGGCGCATAGCCGCGCGGCACGATGCGGTTGTCGATGAAGGTATTGACGCCATCGACCCAGCAAAGGCCGTTGCGCACCCGTTCGAGCCAATAGCCGGCAAAACGCTCGGCCTCTTTCGGCGAGGCCAGCGGATCGGCGATGATGCGGCCATGCGGCGGCGCCATGATCCGGTTGGAAAGCTGCATGTCCCCGATGCGCAGGGGGCGGAAGATATGCGGGAAATGCCGGGGCTCGGCCGCCATCGTGTTCACTCCATCTGGGTGGGGCGCGGCGATCTTGCCACGCCCTGCCGGGGTCATTCGGTATAAAGCACGGCGACGCCGTTCCTGATCTGCACCACGTTGCTGCCGCTGACCGGCGAGCGGTCGTCGACATAGCTGTAGGAGCCGCTGCCGATCACCGAGGCCACGTCCCTGGTCGCGCTCAGCGCGTCGCGGATGGCGGCGCGCCCGCTTTCGGGCCCGGCGGCCTTTATCGCCTCGATGGCCACGCGGCCGATGGTATAGCCAAGCGCCGCCCAATTGTCCGGCGCCCGGCCGGCATGGGCTTCGAAGTTCCGCGCGAAGGCGACCGAGAAGTCGTTGAACCCGCCCGGCACCCAGTCGGACAGCATGTAGACGCCCTCGGTCGCGCCGCCGCCGGTCTGGGTGAACTCGGGCGAGGAAAAGGTGTTCATGCCGAAGATCTGGACCTCGTCGCCCAGACCGGCTTCGCGAAGCTGGCGCACGATATTGCCGCCCTGCGCCGCCATGGCCGAGATGAACAGGCAGTCGATGTCCTGCCCGGCGATCTTGGTCGCCAGCGTCGAGAAGTCGATGTCCGAGGAGGACACCGATTCGCTGGACACGACGGCGACGCCCTTGTCGCGGACCAGATCCTCGAAGGCGGCGCGCAGGGCGACATAGACCTCGATCTCCTTGATCGAGACGGTCGAGCATCTTTCGACCTTGCGGGTGTCGGCGGCGAAATCGGCCAGGTAGGACATCATCTGCTGCGGCGGCTGCGTGCTGATGAAGCCCCAGGGTCCGGCGGCGGGGATGTCCAGGTTGTTGGTCAGGGTGACGATGGGCAGTTCCAGCCGGTTGCCCAGTTCGGCCCCGGCGATGGCGACGGCGCCGCTGGTCGGGCCCAGGATCATCCTGACCTCGGGGGCATTGGCGTGGCGGGTGATCAGGGTCAACGCCTGGGTGCGGTCCGAGGCATCATCCTCGACCAGGACGCGGACGGATTTTCCGGCGCCGAACTCGGCCTTTTCATTCGCCTCGGCAAAGGCCATTTCCATGCCCTCGGACACGCCGGCGCCCATGAAGGCGGCCGGGCCGGTCAGGGACTGCATGATGACCACGGTCGGCTGCTCGGCGATTGCCGGCGTCGCAAGCGCGATCAGGGCCGCGCCGGTGGCGGCGATCATTCGTTTCATGATTCCTCCCTTGTATTTTTGTGCACATTTATGATATTTATTTCATCAGTCAAATATATTTTTGATTTGTGCAAGTTTTGGCGCAAGCGGGACTTCTCTCCGTTTTGGTCACGCCGTGCGGCCAGATCTCCCGGATTTGCAGGCGGTAGCCCGGAATCTTGGCGTAAAATTGCATACTCAAACTGCCATCTAGTATTTTTAACTTGAGATGCCTGTGCGGATCGGTTCTTGTCGGCGAAGATGCTTTCCCGGCGCGGCCCGCCGGGATCGCCTTTTCCAGCGGAGGCCCCATGCAGCGAAGCCATCACCATGCAGTCGTCATCGTCGGGGCGGGGCAGGCCGCCTGCCAGTTGGCGATCAGCCTGCGGCAGAAGGACTATCCCGGTCCCATCGTCCTTGTGGGGGACGAGCCGTTCCTGCCCTACAGCCGCCCGCCGCTGTCCAAGACCTATTTCAACGAGGGCGAGCCCCAGCGCCTGCTGCTGCGCAAGGCCGAGTTCTATGAGATGAACGACATCGCCGTGCTGACCTCCAGCCGGGTGGAAAGGATCGAGCGCGCCCGACAGGCCGTCGTCCTGTCGGACGGCCGGCGACTGGGCTATGGGCACCTGGTTCTGGCCACCGGCGCCCGCAACCGGCTTCCCCCTATCGAGGGTGCGGACCTGCCGGGGGTGATGGCGCTGCGCGGCCTGGACGATGCCGACCGGATGCGCGGCCTGGCCGCCACCGCGCGGCATGTGGTGATCGTCGGCGGCGGCTTCATCGGGCTCGAGGCGGCGGCGGCGTTCGGTGCCGCCGGGCTGCGGGTCACGCTGCTTGAGGCGGCCGGGCGGTTGATGGCGCGGGCGGTTTCGCCGGCGGTATCGGACCATTTCCTGCGCGCGCATCGCGATGCGGGGGTCGAGATCCACCTGGACGTCGCGGTCCGGCGCATCCTGGCGCGGCCGGACGGTGCCGCCGGCGCGGTGGAGCTGGCGGATGGCCGGACGATTGCCGCGGATGCGGTGCTGATGGCGACCGGGGTGGTGCCAAACGCGGAACTGGCGCGCGAGGCCGGGCTTGCGGTGGAAAACGGCATCCTCGCCGATTGCTTCCTGGCGACCGCGGACCCGGCCATTTCGGCGATCGGCGATTGCGCCGCCGTGGCGCAGGGGCCGGGCGGGCCGCATCTGCGGCTGGAATCCGTGCAGGCCGCCGTGGATCAGGCGAAATGCCTGGCCGAGCGGCTGGCGGGCCAGCCCGTGCCCTTTGCCAGGACGCCCTGGTTCTGGAGCGACCAGGGTCCGCACAAGCTGCAAATCGCCGGATTGCGCGATGGCGCCGACCGGACCGAGGTCGAGCCCTCGTCCGATCCGACGCGGCTCCTGGTGCGCAGTTATCGCGGCGAAAGGCTGGTCTGCGTCGAGACGGTGAACCTGCCGGCCGAACACATGCGCGCGCGCCGGGCGCTGGAAACCGAAACCGCCGCCGCATAGGGCACCGGAAGGGCAGGGCGGGTCAATGCCCGCCGGTGCCCAGGTAATGCGCGATCACGCCGTCGTCCTGTGCCAGCCTGCGGCTGGACCCCTGGGTCACGACACGGCCCTGTTCGATGACATAGGCGCGGTCCGAGACCTGCAGGGCCTTGCGCGCGTTCTGCTCTACCAGCAGGATCGTCATGCCGTCGCGGCGCAGCTGCGCCAGCGCCTCGAAGACCTGCTGCACGATGACCGGGGCAAGCCCCAGGCTGGGCTCGTCCAGAAGCAGCAGGCGCGGCCCGCCCATCAGCGCACGGCCGATGGCCAGCATCTGCTGCTGGCCCCCCGAAAGCGAGCCGGCCAGCTGCTCCTGCCGTTCCCGCAAGATCGGGAACAGCCGGAACACCGCCTCGATGTCATGGGTCGGCCGGCGGCCGTGCAGGGCATTGGCGCCGACCTGCAGGTTCTCCAGCACCGACATGTCGGGCAGCACCTGCCGCCCCTCGGGCGATTGCAGGATGCCCCTGCGCGCGATGGCCCAGGCGGGCTTGCGCGCCAGCTCGACCCCCTCGACCCGGATCTGGCCGGCGCCGGGCTGGACGATGCCGCTGATGCAGTTCAGCAGCGTCGATTTCCCGGCGCCGTTCGGCCCGATCAGCGCCACCATCTCGCCCTCGGCGACGTTCAGCGAAACGCCGGCCAGCGCGCGGATGCCGCTGTAGGAGGCATGGAGGTCCGTCACCGTCAGCAGCATCATTCCTCTCCCAGATAGGCGGTGATGACGGCGGGGTCGGCGACCACCTCGCGGGGCTTGCCCTCGGCGATCAGCCGGCCGCCGTCCAGCACATGGACATGGTCGCAAAGCTCCTGCACGAAGCGCATGTTGTGTTCGATCAGCAGGATCGCCTTGCCCTCGTCGGCAAGCTCGCGAAAGATCCGGCCCAGTTGCAGCGCCTCGACATCGTTCATGCCGGCGACCGGCTCGTCCAGCAGGATCAACTCGGGATCGGTGGCCAGCGCCCGCATCATTTCGACCTTGCGCTGGTGGCCATAGGCCAGGCTGCCCGCGGGGCTGTCCGCATGCCCGGCCATGCCGAACCGCCCGAGCAGCGCCATCGCCCTTTGCCGCAGCAGCGCATCCTCGCGCCGCGACGAGGGCAGGCCCAGGATCGCCGCGATCAGCGAGCAGGTCTCGTGCCGGTGAAAGCCGACCATGACATTGGCCAGCACGCTGGCCTCTTTCTGCAGGCGGATGTTCTGGAAGGTGCGGCCCATGCCGGCGCGCGCCACCTTGTCGGCCGGCTCGGCCGAGATGTCGCGGTCGCCGAACAGCACCTTGCCCGAACTGAGCGACAGCATGCCGGTGATCAGGTTGATCAGCGTGGTCTTGCCGGCCCCGT
The DNA here is from genome assembly GCF_008824185.1 of Paracoccus pantotrophus. Classification (NCBI taxonomy): domain Bacteria; kingdom Pseudomonadati; phylum Pseudomonadota; class Alphaproteobacteria; order Rhodobacterales; family Paracoccaceae; genus Paracoccus; species Paracoccus pantotrophus. The sequence goes on along the minus strand of NZ_CP044425.1, from coordinate 38,274 downwards.
TCGGCCCGATCAGCCCGGTGATCCGGCCCGCCGGCACCCGCATGCTGACATCCTTCGCGGCGATGACGCCGCCGAAATTCTTGTGGACATGCTCAAGGACAAGATCGGTCATCCCTTCACCTCTGCCTGGCGGACCTCGGGGGTGGCGGCGCGGCTGCGGCGGCGGGCGCGGCGGGCGACCAGCGTATCGACGATGCCGCGCGGCATGAAGTTCATCACCGCCATCAGGATCAGGCCATAGATCATGATCCGCGCATCGGCGAGCGGACGCGAGATCTCGGGCAGCGCGATCAGCAGGGCGACGCCCACCAGCGGCCCCCAGATGCTGCGCCGGCCGCCCAGCACGACATAGGACAGCACGACGATGATCAGGTGAAAGCCGAACTGGTTCGGCTCGACCGCATAGGAATGCAGCGCCTCGAGACTGCCGAAAAGCCCGGCGAGCAGGCCCGAGATCATATAGGCGACGGCCTGGGTGCGCGCGGCGTTGATGCCCAGCGACACCGCCATGCCCTCGTCCTCGCGCACGGCGTCGAAGGCCCGGCCCAGCCGCGAGCGCGAGATCGCCAGCATCACGTAGATCGTCGCCAGGGCACAGACCAGCAGCGTCCCGGTGCCGACCAGCTTGGGGATGCCGGAAAAGCCCATGGCGCCGCCGGTGATGTTCTCGGCGTAAAGATTGGCCGACAGCACGATCTGCACGAAGGCGAGCGAGGCAATGGCCTGGTAGACCCCGCGCAGCCGCGCCAGCGGGATCGCCAGCAGCGCGCCGAAGGCCAGGCCGGCAAAGGTGCCGGCCAGCAGCGTCACCGGCAGCGGCAGGCCGTAATTCACCGTCAGGATGGCCGCGGTATAGGCGCCGATGGCCGACAGGCCGACATTGCCGATGGAAAAGGCGCCGGCGCGCAGCACGATATATTGCGAATAGGCAAAGCCCAGGTGGATCAGGAACAGGTCGAACAGCGGGCGAAAGCTCAGCAGCATGTCCATCAGCGCCGCCCCCTCAGCACGCCGGCCTCGTCCTGCCCGAAAAGGCCGTTGGGGCGCAGCAGCAGCACCGCGAAGAGCAGGCCGAAGATGATGATGTCGGACAGCCGCGACGACAGATAGGCGACGCTCAGCGTTTGCAGCACCCCGAAGCCCAGCGAGGCGACCAGCGCCCCCGCGACCGAACCCAGCCCGCCCAGGATCACCACGACGAAGCCGCGCAGCAGGAACGGGTCGCCCATCATGAAATGGATCGAGTTGAAGGCCAGCCCGACCAGCACACCCGCCGCCCCTGCCAGCATGCCCGACAGCATGAAGGTCTGGAAATAGATGACGCTGGGCCGGATGCCTGCCAGCAGCGCCGCGCGCTCGTTCTGTGCCACGGCCCGGACCTGGCGGCCAAAGCCGGTCCGGTAGAGATACCAGGAAAGCCCTGCCACCAGCAGGATCGCCAGCACCGCCATGGCCAGCTGCAACGCCGAGACCCGCAGCCCCCAGAGCTTGAAGATCACCACCGGGAAAGTGTCGAAGGGAAAGCGCAGCACCTGGGTCTTGGACAGGATCTGCGCGATGGAGACCAGCACCAGGTTCGCCCCGATCGAGGAGATCAGGGCGCTGAACTCGACCTCGCCGCTTTGGCGCAGGCGGCGAAAGGCCGTGACCTCGATGATGACCGAGACGAGACCGGCGCCGACCATCGCCAGGATGAAGGCCAGCCACAGGGGCAGCCCGGCCTGGACCGAGTAAAGGCCGATGAAGGCCCCGGTCATGAAGATCCCGCCATGGGCCAGGTTCATGATCTTGTGGATGCCGAAGATCAGCGTGAAGCCAAGCGCGAACAGCGCATAGACCCCGCCGATCACCAGGCCGTTGACGAGTTGTTGCAGGAACACGAGCCTCTCCCTTCCCGGTCGGGGTTCTGCGGATTCTCCCGATCCATAATTCATAGACACATATTTTTGTATACAACAACTATAAATTTGTGTTCTTTTGCTGACAGGCACGAATCAACCACTGCCCGCCGCTTCCCCGGTGCGGCCGTGTCGGGCGCCGGTTTCAACAGGGGCAGCCGGATCACGACGCCGGGCGCCCCAGGGAGGGAGAACGAATGTCACCGAGAATCCTGATGGGCACCGCGCTTGCCGTCTCTGCCGCCTTCGCGCCGATGGCCATGGCCAAGGAGGTCAAGGTGGCGATCATCCAGTCGCTGACCGGCAGCCCGGCCTTCATCGGCCGCGGCATCGCCGACGGCGCGGTCATGGCCATCGAGGAAATCAACGCCAAGGGCCTGGCGGGCGAGGGGGTCACGATCCGGTATACGCTGGACGACGACGCCGGCGACCGTGGTCAGGCGCTGGGTCTGATCGGCCGGCGCGCCGCCGATTCGGAAACCATCGCCATCATCGGCCCGACCACCGGCGCCATCGCCCCGGCGGCTGCGGCCGCGGCCAACGATCTGGGCATCCTGGCCTATATGCAGTCGAACAACGATGCCGTGCCGCTGGCCGGGCCCTGGTCCTTCCCGTTTTCGCAGCCGGCCGGGATCGCCACGCCGCCGATCGCCGATTATGCGGCCGAGAAGCGCGGCGTGCAGAATTGCGCGGTCATCACCGTTCTGGACAACGAAGCCTATGTCGCCATGGCGAATGTGTTCATGGAGCGGGTCAGGGAGCATGGGGTGAAGGCGCAGCTCGATGGGGTCAAGCTGTCCGACATCGACTTTTCGGCGCTGGCGGTGAAGGTGGCGCAAAGCGATGCCGATTGCCTGTTCATCGCCACCCCGGCCGCGCTTGGCGCCAATGTCATCATGCAGTTCAAGCAGGCGGGCCTTGACCCCGAGGTGCAGATCTTCGGCCTGCAATCGCTGGCCTCGCCCGAGTTCCTCAACACCGGCGGCAGCGCGGTCGAGGGCGTGACCGTGATCGGCGAATGGACGCCGGGCGGCTTCGACGAGCCTTCCCGCGCCTTTGCCGAAGCCTACAAGACCAGGCACGGGGTCGAGGCCGACAACTGGGTGCCGCAGGGCTATTCGACGATGATGGTCTTTGCCGATGCGCTGCGCCGCGCCGGTCCGGATGCGACGCGCGAGGAGCTGCGCGACGCCCTGGCCGGCATCAAGGACGTGCCGGTGATCGTGGGGCAGGGCGTCTACAATTTCACCCCGGAACGGGCCGCGACCTTCGGCATGGGCATCCTGACCGTCAAGGACGGCAGCTTCGTGCGCCCCGAGGATCTGTAAGGCACCGCAGGCGCGCGCCCAGGCAAGGGCGCGCCGCTGCGCCAAGGAGGACGCGATGCGTTTCGACAGCGAGTTCGACTTCATCGTCTCGGGCGCCGGTTCGGCAGGCTGCGCGGTGGCCGGGCGGCTGGCGGAATCGGGGAAATACCGTGTCCTGCTGCTGGAGGCGGGCCCCCGCGACAGCGCCTTCTGGATCAAGGTGCCGATGGGCTATCCCATGCTGTTCACCAATCCCAAGGTGAACTGGATGTTCGAATCCGAGCCCGAGGCGGAACTGAACGGGCGGCCGATGTACAACCCGCGCGGCAAGGTTCTGGGCGGCACCAGCTCGATCAACGGCATGCTGTATATCCGCGGCCATCCGACCGATTACGACACCTGGGTGCAGCTGGGCAATCCCGGCTGGAGCTGGCAGGAGGTGCTGCCCTGGTTCAAGAAGGCCGAGGACCAGGCCCGCGGCCCCGACGCCTATCACGGCACCGGCGGGCCGCTGGCCGTCTCGGACCAGCCCGACCCGTCGCCGGTGGCACTGGCGATCATCGAGGCCGCGAAACAGGCCGACATCCCCGCAAACCCCGATTTCAACGGCGCCCGGCAAGAGGGGGCGGGGCTGTTCCAGACCACCACGCGCAACCGGCGGCGCTGCAACTCGGCCCGCGCTTATCTCTCGGCGGCGGGCCGCAACCTGCGCGTCGATACCGGCGCCCATGCCACCCGGCTGCTGTTCCAGGGCCGCAGAGCCGTCGGCATCGAATACCGCCGGGACGGGCGCATCCTGCGCACGCGGGCGCGGCACGGGGTCGTGGTCTGTGGCGGGGCCTTCGGCTCGCCCCAGCTCTTGCAGCTTTCGGGGATCGGGCCGGCCGATCATCTGCGCGGGCACGGCATCGAGGTGCTGCACGACCTGCCCGGCGTCGGCGCCAACCTGCGCGACCATTTCTATTGCTCGCTGATCTTTCGCTGCCGCGAGCCGGTGACGATCAACGAACTGGCGCGCAGCCCGCTGCGCAAGGCCATCGCCGGGGCGCAATATGTGCTGGCCCGGCGCGGGCCGCTGGCCGCGAACGGTATCTTTGCCGGCATCTTTACCCGCACGGACGAGACCAGGGACCGGCCCAATCTGCAGATCAACACCAATATCTGGTCGGTCGCCTCGCGCGACAGGCGGGGAATGCGGGTCCACGACTTTCCCGGCTTCACCATGAGCCCGGTGCATCTGGACCCGGTGGCGACCGGCGAGGTGCGGCTGCGCTCGGCCGACCCCTTTGCCGATCCGGTGATCCGGCACAATTTCTTTCGCGACGAGCTGGACCGGATGGCCATGGCCAATGCCGTCCGCATCACGCGCCACATCGCCGGCCAGCCGGCGCTGGCCCGCTATATGGCCGAGGAGATCCGCCCCGGCCCCGAACTGCGGACCCAGGCCGAGATCATCGACTGGCTGCGCGGCAACGGCATCGCCAACCTGCATCCCGTGGGCTCCTGCGCCATGCTGCCCCTGGCCGCGGGCGGCGTGGTCGATCACCGGCTGCGCGTGCATGGCATCGCCGGGCTGTATGTGGCGGATGCCTCGATCATGCCGCGGCTGCCGGCCGGGAACACCAACGCGCCCTCGATCATGATCGGCGAGAGATGCGCCGCCATGGTCCTGGAGGACATGGCCCAGGGCGTCGCACCGGGGATGAAGGGAGCAGCGTGATGGACAGGGATTACGACGTCATCGTGGTGGGCGCCGGCGGGGCCGGGCTTGCGGCGGCGCATATGGCGGCCCGGGCCGGCGCCCGCGTGCTGGTGGTCGAGGCGGGCGACAAGGCGGGCGGCTCGACCGCGCTGTCGGGGGGCGTGTTCTATGCGGCGGGCACCTCGCTCCAGCGCCGGGCGGGGATCGAGGACACGCCCGAGGCGCTTTACCGCTATTACCTGCATATCAACCAATACAAGCTCGACCCGGCGCTGGTCCGGCGGCTGTGCCATGACGCGACGCCGGCCTTCGAATGGCTGGTCGGGCTGGGCGTCGATTTCCCCGAGCAGAACCTGTATTGCTCGGGCGTGGACAAGATCCGGCGCGGCCATCGCGCCCGCGGCCACGGCGCCGAGATCGCCGAGGTGCTGGAGGGCTCGCTGAGCGGCCTTGCCGTGGACATGGCGCTGCGCAGCCGGGTGCAGGAGCTGCTGGTCGAGGACGGCCGCGTCGCCGGCATCCTGGTCGAGGGCGACCGGGTGACGGCGGGGGCGGTGGTGCTGGCCACCGGCGGCTTCGGCGCCAACCGGCAGTTGCTGGCCGAGCTTTACCCCACCGCTGCGGCGCAGGGCGAGCTGTCCTGGTATATCGGCTCGGCCCATTCCCAGGGCGACGGCATCCGCATCGGCCGCCGCCTGGGCGCCGGCATCACCCGGCCCGACCGCGGCCTGCTGCTGATGACGCCGGGCTGGGAAAAGGAGCTGGAGACCTATCTGCCGCCCTGGCTGATCCATGTCACGCATGAGGGGCGCCGCTTCGTCGACGAATCCTGCGAATATTCCATCCTGTCCGAACTGCTGAACGAACAGACCGCGCGCGAATGCTTCGCGATCTTCGACGAGGCGGCGCGGCGCGAGGCCCGCTCGGCCACCGCCCCGAACTGGTCCGCCGACCGGCTGGCGCATTTCGCCGCCCGCGGGCAGATCGCGCAGGCCGATACGCTGGAGGATCTGGCGGCGCAGCTTGGCATCGACGCGGCGACGCTGGCCACCACCGTCGCCGCCGCCAACCGCGCTGCCGAAACCGGGCGGGACGCGCATTTCTTCAAGCCGGCCGAGCATCTGAAGCCGATTGCGACCCCGCCCTTCTATGGCGCGCGCATCCGGCCGGCCATCGTGTGCTGGACCGGCACCGGGCTGCGGATCGACCCCGAGGCGCGGGTGCTGGACCAGGCCGACCGGCCGATTGCCGGCCTTTACGCCGCCGGAGAGACGACGGGCGGCATGTTCGGCCCCTGCTATGCCGGCGGCGGCGCCTCGATCGGCAATGCCATCGTCTTCGGCCGGGTGGCGGGCAGCAATGCGGCGGCCGAGGTGCGGCCGTGATCCTGGGTATCCACCACGCCGCCATCTCGACCCCGGACCTGGACCGGGCGCTGGATTTCTATTGCAACCTGCTCGGCTTCACCGTCGCCTCGCGCATGGAGTGGGGGCCGGGCACGGCGCTGCCCGACACGATCATGGGCCTCGGCGGATCGGCGGCGCGGCAGGCCAAGCTGCGCGCCGGCAACTGCTTCCTGGAGCTTTTCGAGTTTTCCAGCCCCGTTCCCAGCCGCCCCGAGCGCGGCATCCAGGACCACGGCATCACCCATCTTTGCCTGCATGTCCGCGACCTTGCGGCCGAGGTCGCCCGGCTCGAGGCGGCGGGCATCCGCTTTCGCTCGGTCCCGCAGCGCCGGCCGACGCATGTCTCGGTCTATGGCCACGATCCCGATGGCAATGTGCTGGAACTGCTGGAGGTGATGGATGACGGCCATCCCTTTTCCTTCGCCACGCTGGGGCCGGGCCGGGACGAGCGGCCGTAGCGCCGCCGCGGCGCGGATCGCGGCAACCACCCGCCACCAAGGAGGAAAAGCATGAGCCGCCATTACGGAACCCTGTTCCAGCACGGATATGTGGTTCCCGATGCCGATGCCGCCGCCCATGACTGGGCCGGGCGCATGGGGGTCGGGCCCTTCTTCGTCTATCCGGTGCCGATCCCGTTCCAGGTGCTGAAGATCTGGGGCGAGCCGGTCTCGGCCCAGGTCCACAAGCGGGTGCTGATGGGCTATACCGGCCCGGTGCAGATCGAATTGATCGAGCCGACCGATGCAGCCTCGCCCTATCGCGATTTCCTGGAACGGCGCGGCGCCGGGCTTCAGCATTTCGGCTTTCTCTGCGACGATTTCGAGGCGCAGTTGGCAGCGGCCGAGGCGCGCGGCATGATCCGCGCCATCGAGGGGCATCAGGCGCTGTCGCGCATGTGCTATCTGTGCGACCCCGCCGATCCCGATGCGCCGATGATCGAACTGGTCGATCTGAAACCCGAGCGGCGGCAGATGTTCGACCGCATGCGCCTGCCCTCGGTCGGCTGGGACGGGCGCGACGTGATCCGCGAACTCTAGAAAGGTGCGAGCATGGACTATCGCAAGCTGGGCCGTTCGGGCCTGACCGTCTCGGCGGTCGGGCTGGGCTGCAACAATTTCAACTGGACCACGGACGAGGCGCAATCGCGCCGGGTGGTCGATGCGGCACTGGATGCCGGGATCACCTTTTTCGACACCGCCAACATCTATGGCCGTTCCGGAGGGTCCGAGGAGTTCCTGGGCCGCGCCCTGGGCCCGCGGCGCGGCAAGGCCGTGGTGGCGACCAAGTTCGGCTTGGAAATGGCCGACGGCAGCCGCGGCGCCGACCGCTCCTATATCATCCGCTGCGTCGAGGACAGCCTGCGCCGGCTGGGCACCGACTGGATCGACCTGTACCAGCTGCATGAATCGGACCCGACCACCCCCATCGAGGAAACGCTCGATGCGCTGGACCGGCTGATCGCGCAGGGCAAGGTCCGCTATATCGGCACCTCGAACATGGCGGATTGGGAAATCGCCCATGCCCACCATCTGGCGCGGGAACTGGGCGTGCAGCATTTCATCTCGCTCCAGGCGGAATATTCGCTGATCCGGCGCGGGGCCGAGGCGACGACGATCCCCTGCCTGAAGGCGCTGGGAATGGGGCTTTTGCCCTATTTCCCGCTGGCCTCGGGGCTGCTGACCGGGAAATACCGCGGCGGCGATCCGGGCGAGGGGCGTTTCGGCAAGATCGCGCGGCTGGCCGACCGTTACCTGACGCCCGAGAACCTGGCCCGCGTGGACCGCATCGCCGATTGGTGCGACCGCAACGGGCTGGTCCTGACCGAGGTCGCCTTTGCCTGGCTGCTTTCGAAGCCCGTCGTGGCCTCGGTCATGGCCGGGGCGACCAAGCCCGAACAGGTGACGGCGAACGCAAAGGCCGCCGAGTTGCGGCTGAACGAAACCCAGATCGGCGAGTTGGAGGCGCTGCTGCAAGATGAATGACCAGATGGACAAGGTCGCCGTGATCACCGGCGCGGGCTCGGGCCTGGGCGCGGCGACCGCGCGGCGCTTTCACCGCGACGGCTGGAGGCTGGTCCTGGGCGACCTGCGACCCGAGGGCGTGCAGGCCCTGGCCCAGGAGCTTGGCGCGACCGCCCTGGCCTGCGACGTGGCGGATGAGCATCAGGTCGAGGCGCTGGTGCAGACGGCGCTGGACCGGCATGGCCGGCTGGATTGCATGATCAACAATGCCGGCATCCTGGGCGCCATCGGCCCGATCGGAGAGACCGCCGCGCGCGATTTCAACCGCGTGCTGGAGGTCATGGTCAGCGGTGTTTTCCATGGCACCAAGCATGCCGCGAATGCCATGGGCGATCAGGGCGGGGCGATCCTGAACACCGCCAGCCTGGCCGGGGTCGGGGCCTGGGCCAACCATTCCTATACCACCGCCAAGCACGCGGTGGTGGGTCTGACGCGCTCGAGCGCGGTGGAGCTGGCGCCGCGCGCGATCCGGGTGAATGCGCTGGCGCCGGGCAACGTGGTGACGGGCATGACCAGCAGCCTCAGCGGCGGCGAGCAGGCGGCCTATGACCGGGCCCTGGCACGCAATCCCATCCCCTATGTCTGCACGGCCGAGGATATTGCCGATGCCTTCGCCTATCTGGCCGGCCCCTCGGCCCGCGGCATCACCGGGCAGGTGCTGGTGATCGACAGCGGGCTTGACGTCGCGGTGGTCCCGCCCGCCTATCACCAGGCGCCGGGGCGTTTCGTGGAATGAAGCAGGGCGCCGCGGCCGCTCAGGCCGTGGCCTCCTGCACCATGGCCTCGACCGCCTCGCGGATGATCTTGCCGCTGGTGCTGCGCGGGAACTGTTCGACCGGGACGAAGACCACCCCCTTGGGGCGCTTGTAGCCAGCGAGGCTGGCGCGGCACAGCGCGATCACCCCGGCCTCGTCCAGGCTGTCGTCGCAGCGCGCCACCACCGCCACCGGCACCTCGCCCCAATGCGGATCGGGGCGGCGCACCACGATGGCGTCGGCGACGCGCGGATCGGCCAGGATCACCCGCTCGATCTCGGCCGGATAGATGTTCTCGCCCCCGGACTTGATGAGATATTTCGAGCGCCCGGCAAATTCATAGCCCGCGGGCGTGCGGCGGAACAGGTCGCCCATGTGGAACCAGCCGCCGCTGAAAGTCTCGCGGTTGACCTGGTCGGCATTCCAGTAGCCGCTGAACAGCGTCGGGCCCCTGACCCAGGCTTCGCCGGTCTCGCCCTCGGCCACGTCGCGGCCGTCCGGGCCGACAAGGCGCAGCTCGGTCAGCACGCTAAGCTTCTTGGCAAGGCTGCGCGGCATCTCTCCGGGCCGGATCAGGTCGCCGGAGAGCGGCGGCATCCCGGTCTCGGTCGCGCCGAAGGAGTTGAGATAGGGCGCGTCCAAAAGCCGCGTCACCTCGTCGATGACCGCGGCCGGCGTCATGTCGGCCATGGCGCCGACCACGCGCACGCCCTTGATCCGGGGCCGGCGCGTCCGCAGCCGGGCCAGCAGCAGCTCGGTGGTGGCGGGCACGGTCATCAGCCAGCCGATGCGCTGCTGCTCCAGCGTGTCGATGATCCGGTCGGCGTCGAACCCGTCCATCACGGTGACGGCGCCGCCGATCAGCAGGGTCGAGAACAGATGCTCGGTGCCGCCCATGTGGAACATCGGCGCCCATGAGATATAGCCGTCCTCGCGCGCCAGTCCCAGGTCCAGCCGAAAGGCGCACATGCGCGCGATCTGTGCCCGCTGGCTGATGACGGCGGCCTTGGGCCGGCCGGTGGTGCCGGAGGTATAGATGATGATGAACCCGTCCTCGGGCCGGGCCTGATCCGGGGCCTCGCCCGCGCATCCCAGGCTGCGCAGATCCAGGGCCTGGCGGTCGGGGCAGGCGGCGCGGGCCAGGTCGCGGTGGCGGGCCGAGCAAAGCACCAGCCGCGGCTGCACCAGCTCGATGCACCAGGCCAGTTCCGGCGCGACCAGCCGCCAGTTCAGGCAGGCGACCATCGCCCCCAGCTTGGCGCAGGCCAGCTGCGTCAGGCCGTATTCGATGCAGTTCTCGGACAGGACGGCCACGCGGTCGCCCCGCGTCACGCCCCGCGCCGCCAGGTCGGCGGCGATGCGGTCGGCGGCGGCGATCATGTCCGCATAGCTCAGCACCCGGCCGCCCTCGATCAGCGCCGGCGCTTCGGGCCGGTCATGGGCGCGCCCGGCGATCAGGCGCCAGACCGTCGTGCCGCTGGCCGTCAGGATATCCGACATCAGTCATGCTCCTTGAAGGTGAACTGGACCTGCAGGACCGGCGCGGCGCGGCCCTCGGCGTAAAGTGTGCCGCCGGGCCCGGGGGTCAGGGCGACGGCAAGCCGGTCGCCCTCGAAGACGTTGCCGGCGAAGAAGGCGGCGATCTCGGCGAACTCGGCCTGCGGATGGGCGGCCATGGCGGCGCTGATGACATAGGCCAGGTTGGCCGGGCCGGGATTGACGCGCCGGGGGCCGAAGCCCGCCGCCTCGGCGGCCTCGCGCCGCAGGTGGATGGCGTTGTCGTCGCGCAGAAGAGCGCACCATTGCGCCATCTCGGGGCCGCTGACCGGGCCGAAGCTCCAGCCGGTGCCGTTCTGTCTGTCAGCCATCATCCACCGCCGGGGTAATCATCTTGAATTGCAGCAGGCTGGCCGGGCCGGCCTGGTCCGACAGCGTGATGGCCAGCGCCAGATGGTCGGCCCGGCCAAAGCGGCGGCTGGGCTTGCGCGTCAGGTCCAGAACCTCGACCGTCGCCCGATAGGACCGACCGACCCGCAGCCGGCCGGGAAAGGACAGCCGGCATTCGCCCAGCACCGGCCCGGCATCGAAGGCCAGCCCCAGGTCGCGGCTGAAATCGCCGATGGGCGACGGCATCGCTGCCAGTCCGCCCAGATAGGCGTGGATCGGATGCGCCAGGTCGCCCTGCCGCGGCGGGGCGGCGCAAAGCGCGCGCACCCGGTCGTCCAGCGCCGCGGTCAGGTCGTATCGCCTGCCGGGGATGGGGTGCCGGCCTGCCATCAGCGGCCGATGCGCGCGAAGCGGCGCTCGATCTCGGGGCCGATGCGGTCGAAATAGGTGGTGTCGGCCAGCGCGTGCATCGCCATGACCTTGAAGAGCGCGCGGGCGTTCATCACCGGCCGGTCGCCGACGCTGCATCGCATCTGGGCAAAGACCAGGTTGCGGGTCTTGCGCGTCACCTCGATGTCGCCGCGCACCCAGTCGCCGGGATGGACGATGGACAGGAAGTCGATGTTCATCGAGATCGTGGGCACTACGGCTGCCTCGTAGCCGACCAGATGCTGCACGCCGTAAGCCTGCATGTCGGTAAAGGCCGCCAACGCCGCGCCGTGGCAATAGTGCGAGGGGTTCAGGTGGCGTTCCGTGCAGCGAAAGCCCACCGCGAATTGCCCCGGCCCGTCGCGCGTCGCATGCACGGGGCCGAAGGTGTCGCAGAATCCGCCGGGCGAAGGCAGCTCGATCCAGCCTTCGGGGGCGGGCGGGTTGCTTTCCGGGGCCTTGAAAGGGTGGAACGCGTCAAGGGTCATCAGCGGATCCCAATCTTGCTGCGCGGCATATTTATACACATAATATAAAACTATATAATGAATATCGTGTCAATGTGTGCAATAATGGTTTTGTCGCTATAAGGGAGAGACAAGTTGACCGATCTGGAAATCCGGCTGGACCGCCTGGAATCGCGTGCCGAGATCCTGGCGCTGATTTCGCATTACTGCAAAGCCTGCGACGACCGCGACGTGCCCCTGTTGCGGTCGCTGTTTCGCGAGGAGTCCTGGGTGCGCTCCGCCGACGGGCGCATGAAGGGCGAGGGGCTCGAGGGCATCATGCAGATGTATCGCAAGCGCTTCGAGGTGCTGGGCCTGTCCGTCCACTGGACCCATGACACGGTCATCAATTTCGATCCCGCCGACCCCGACCGCGCCACCGGCGAGGTGTTCTGCCATGCCGAGGCGGTGCGCAACCAGCAGGTGCTGGTCGGCTCGCTGCGCTACGAGGACGAATACCGCCGCCGCGACGGGAAATGGTATTTCGCCTCGCGGCTGCTGAAGTTCCTGTATTACGTGCCGGTGCAGAGCTATGCCGAGGCGCTGGCCTCGCCCTTGCGCCAGCGCGGATACGAGGTGCCGATGCCCGGCGACTATCCCGAATCGCTGCCCAGCTGGACCGGCTGGGTGCAGCATTACCAGCCCGAGGAACAGCAGGCGTGATCCTGGGGGTTCATCACGCGGCGATCTCGACCCATGACATCGAAAGGCTGATCGGCTTCTATACCGAGGTGCTGGGGTTCGAACTGGTCCACCGCCAGTCCTGGACCGCCGATGCCGAAGCCCAGAACGCGCTGCTGGGCGCCAGCGGCTCGGCCGCCCAACTGGCGATGCTGCGGCACCGGAACTGCTATCTGGAGCTGTTCCAGTTCGAGTCGCCGGCCCCGGAGCGGCGCGGCCCGCATCAGCGCCTGTTCGGGGCCGGGCTGACGCATCTTTGCCTGGCGGTGCAGGATCTGGACGCCGAATACGAACGGCTGCGACAGAAGGGCGTGGTATTCCATTCCTCGCCCCTGCCGCGGCCGACCTTCAACGCGGTCTATGGCCATGACCCGGACGGCAATGTCGTGGAGCTGCTGGAGCTTTACGATGCGTCCCATCCCTTCGCGGCGCATTGGCCGGTCCCCGAATAGGAAAAGGCCCCCGAAAAGGGGGCCTTCGCCGCGCCGGGAGGCCGGGTCACATCACCAGCGCCATCGGCGTCTCGATCCGGGCCTTCAGGGTGGAGAGGAACCGCGCGGCGACCGCGCCGTCGATGCCGCGGTGATCGGCCGAAAGCGTCAGAGTCGCGACGCTGGCGAAGCGCAGCCCGCCCTCGGCGGTCTCGCGCGCCTCGCGCCGGGGGGCGCCCACCGCCAGGATCGCGCCCTGGGGCGGGTTGATGATCGCGTCGAAGCTGCGCACGCCATACATGCCCAGGTTGGACAGGGTGAAGGTGCCGCCGCGCAGATCCTCGGCGGTCAGGCTGCGGTCGCGGGCGGCGGCGATCAGCCGGCCCGCCTCGGCCGCGATCTCGGTCAGGGATCGCTGCGCGGCATTGCGGATCACCGGCGTCACCAGCCCGGCGTCGATGGCCACGGCGACGCACAGGTCGACCTGGTCGAAGCGGGTGATGCCGCCGTCCGAGACGTGGATGTTCACCTCGGGATGGGCGGCCAGGGCCAGGGCGGCGGCGCGCAGCAGGAAGTCGTTGACCGAGATCTTCGCCCCCTCGCGCCCGCTGTTGAACTGGCCGCGCAGGGCCATCAGCGCGTCCATCTCGACATCCATGGCGGTGTAGAAATGCGGCACGGTCTGCTTGGAATGGCGCAGCGCATTGGCGATGGATTTGCGCATCCCGGTAAAGGGCTGCTCGACCCCCTGCGCCGCGGCTGCCGGGGCCACAGCCGGCGCGGCGGGGATCGCAGCCGCCGGCGGCGACCACAGGCCGGCCGCCTGCACCGCCGCCTGCACATCGGCCAGCGAGATGCGGCCGCGGTAGCCGCTGGGTTTCAGCCCGGTCAGGTCGAAGCCAAGCGCATTGGCGAAATTCACCGCGACCGGGCTGGCACGGGCGCCCGTATTCCGCCTTGCCGCTTCGTCGGGGGCAAGCGCGGCAGGGCGCGACGGCAGATCGGCCTTTTTGATCTTGCCGCCCTGGCCCGAGCCCTGGACCCCGGCCAGGTCGATGCCGTCCTGTTCCGCGATGCGGCGCGCCAGGGGAGAGGCCTTCGGCCCGGCGCCGGCCTCGGCGGGCGCCTCGGCGGCGGGGGAGGGCTCGGGCGACGCGGATTTTGCCTCGTCCTTGGGCTCGAAGGAGGCATCGACGGGCACATAGGAGGCGATGAACGCGGCCAGCTCGGCCTCGCTGGCTTCCGCCTCGGCCAGCACGGCGATCAGCGCGCCGACCGGGGCGGTCTCGCCCTCGGGCACCAGGATGCGGCGCAGGATGCCGCCCCTGTCGGTGTCCAGCGTGTTGACGATCTTGTCGGTCTCGATGTCGACCAGCTCGGTGCCCGGCTCGACGCTGTCGCCCTCGGCGACGATCCAGCGCGAGATCTGGCCCTCGGACATTTCAAGGCCCCATTTCGGCAGGGTGACGGGATGGATCAGGGCCATGCTCACTCTCCTTTCACGGCTTTGCGGATGGCCGCTTCGATCCGGTCGGGACCGGGAACATACATGCGCTCCAACTCGCGGGCGAAGGGCACCGGCGTATGCGGCGCCGTGACCCGCACCACCGGCGCGCGCAGCGAGGCGAAGCCCTTCTCGGCCGCGATGGCGGCGATTTCCGAGGCGATCGAACAGACCGGGTTCGATTCGTCCACGACCACCAGCCGCCCGGTCAGCGACAGGCTTTCCAGGATCATCTCTTCGTCGATGGGCGAGGTGGAGCGCAGGTCGATCAGATCGACGGTGATCCCGTCCCCGGCCAGCTTGGCCGCCGCCTTTGCGGCAAAGGAGACCATGCGGCCCAGCGTGACCACGGTCGCGTCCTTGCCCGATTGCACCAGGCTTGCGCCATGCAGCGGTGCCACATATTCGCCGTCCGGCACCTCGCCCTTGCTGGAATAAAGCGCCTTGTGTTCCAGAAAGATCACCGGGTCGTCGTCGCGGATCGCCGCGGCCAGCATGCCCTTGGCATCGGCCGGGTTCGACGGCACCACCACCTTCAGCCCCGGCACGGCCGACAGCATGGAATAGATGGTCTGGCTGTGCTGGGCGGCGGCGTTCATGCCTGCGCCCATGGACATGCGCACGACGATGGGCGCCTTGGCCTTGCCGCCGAACATATAGCGGAACTTGGCCATCTGGTTATAGATCTGGTCCATGGCGACGCCGACGAAATCGGCGAACATCAGCTCGGCCACCGGGCGCATGCCGGCCAGCGCCGCACCATTGGCCAGGCCGATGATGGCGCTTTCCGAGATCGGCGTGTCGATGACGCGCTTGTCGCCGAATTCGCCCATCAGCCCCTTGGTCACGCCGAAGATGCCCCCGGCCGCATCGCGGCTGCCCGACGACCCGCCGGCACCGCCCGACACGTCCTCGCCGATGACGATGACGCCGGGATCGCGGCGCATCTCCTGAAACAGCGCCTCGTTCAGCGCCTCTCGCATGGTTTTCACGGTCATGATGCGGTCCTAGTAATCGGCATAGACGTCAGAGAGCATGATCTCGGCCCCCGGTGCCGGCGCCTTGCGGGCCGAGGCCACGCAATCCTCGATGAAGGCCGCGATCTCGGCGTCGATGGCATCGAGCTCGCCGGCCTCGATCAGCTTGGCCTCGGTGACTTTCCGGCGGAAACGCAGCAGGGCGTCCCGGGTCTCGCGCAGGGTCTTGACCTCGTCCTTGGCGCGGTAGTTCTGGGGATCGCCCTCGAAATGGCCGAAATAGCGCGTCGCCTCGGCGATCAGGGCGCAGGGGCCCTTGCCGGCGCGCACATGCTCCAGCGCATCCGCCATCGCCTGGTGGACCGAGAAATAGTCGAACCCATCCGCCTCGAAGACCGGCAGGCCGAAGCCCCGCGTCCGCCCGGCCAGGTCCGAGCCGATGCCATAGCCTTCGCCGGTATGTTCGGAATAGCCGTTCAGTTCGAAGACGAAGATCTTGGGCAGCTTCAGCACGACGGCCATGTTCATCGCCTCGAAGACCGTGCCCTGGTTCGACGAGCCGCCGCCGCCGAAGGATACCGCCACGCTGCCGTCGCCGCGCGCCTGGCAGGCCAGGGCCGCGCCGACCGCGATGGGCGGCCCGCCGCCGACGATGCCGTTCGCGCCCAGCATGCCCTTGTCGATGTCGGCGATATGCATCGAGCCGCCGCGGCCCTTGCACAGCCCGTCGGCGCGGCCATAGATTTCGTGCATCATCAGCCGCGGGTCGCAACCCTTGGCGATGCAATGGCCATGCCCGCGATGGGTCGAGCTGATATAGTCGCGGTCGGTCAGATGCTCGCAGATGCCGACGGCGATCGCCTCTTGTCCCGCATACAGATGCGTGAAGCCGGCGATTTCGCCGCTGCGATTCTCGATATGCAGTCTTTCCTCGAATTCCCGGATCATCCGCATCTGCCGATAGGCCTTCAGGATGTCGGTGCGGCTTTGTTGCATGGCCCTCTCCCGCTCGTCTTGCACCCGGAAACTGGTCGATTCTTGCGGGCATGTCAATTTATATATGTTCAAAGCATAGGTCATATGTATACTAGATAAGCATTAAATGTATTTTTGGAGGAGAGGATGGATTTCCGGCTGACCGAGATCCAGCGTGACCTGCAAGAGGCAGCGCGCAAGTTCGCCCGCAGCGAGCTGGTGGATCTTGCCCGCGAGCTTGAGGAGAAGGCAGAGCCAGTCCCGCATGAATGGGTCAGGCGCTATGCCGAGCTGGGTTTCCTTGGCATCAACGTGGCCGAGGAATATGGCGGCATGGGGCTGGGCAATCTTGAGGCGCTGCTGGTCGTCGAGGAGTTCGCCAAGATCAGTTCCGCCGTGGCGTTTCCGGTCTTCGAATCCTGCGTCGGCCCGGTGCGCGCCATCGAGCATTTCGCGCCCGAAAGCCTGAAGGCACGCGTGATCCCCGCCGTTTGCCGCGGCGAAAAGGTGGTCGCCATCGGCATGTCCGAACCCGATGCCGGCTCGGCGCTGACCGACCTGAAGACCCGCGCCCGCATCGAATCGGGCAGGGTCGTGCTGAACGGCTCGAAGCGCTGGTGTTCCGGCGGCGGCCATGCCGAGGGCTATCTGGTCTATGCCCGTTTCGACGACAGGCCGGGCGCGGGCTCGATCGGTGCGGTCTATGTGGAAAAGGGCATGCCCGGCTTCAGCTTCGGCCCGCAGGAGCGGCTTATGGGGTTCCGCGGCGTGCCGTCGAGCGACCTGTTCTTCGACAATGTCGAGCTGCCGCTGGAGCATGTCGTCGTGCCCGGCGGCGGCTTCAAGCGGCTGATGGAAGCCTTCGACCTGGAGCGCTGCGGCAATGCCACCATGTCGCTGGGCCAGGCTTCCGGCGCGCTCGAGGATGTGCTGGACTATGTGCAGGAGCGCCACCAATTCGGCCGGCCGCTGGTCGATTTCCAGGCGGTGCAGATCAAGCTGGCCGAGATGCGGTTGCGCGTCGATGCGGCGCGGCTGCTGATCCATCGCGCGGCGCAGAACGCCCAGGACGGGATGCCCTCGATCCTGGACAGCTCGCTGGCGAAATGCTTTGCCAACGAGATCTCGCGCGAAGTGACCGGCAATGCCGTGCAGCTGATGGGCGGTTACGGCTATTCCAAGGAATATCCGATGGAGCGCCGGCTGCGCGATTCCTGGGGCTGGGGCATCGCCGGCGGCGCGGTGGACATCCAGAAGGTGAACATCACCGCCGCCATGGTCGGGCGCCGTTTCAACCAGCGCCGTGCCTGATCCAGGTGCCGGGCCGGGTTGACCGGCCCGGCGTTTCCCCCGAAATCTGGCGGCAAGAAGGAAAGGGCAGGGAATGATCCCGAGAGGATTGGGCGCCGATGCCGAGGAATTCGTCGATGTCGGCGCGGTCATGCAGGTGCCAAGTGCCGGCCCCTGGTTCGTCACCGCCGGCGGGCGCGAGGTGATCCTGTGCCGCCGCGACGGCGAGATCGTCGCCTTTTCCGGCAATTGCACGCATAGCTTCGCCCGCCTGTCCGAGGGCGAGGTCGAAGGCAATGTGGTGATCTGTCCCAAGCACGGCGCCCGGTTCGACTGCTCGACCGGCAAGGCGCTGTCCTCGCTTTGCAGCGACCTGCCCAGGGTCGAGGTCAGGATTTCCGGCCGCCGCGTGCTGGTGCGGCGCGGCTGACGGCCGCGCCCTTCACAGCCGATAGCGCCGCAGCGCCCGTTTCAGCAGATGCGCGCGGGCGATGGGATCCAGCCCCTGTTTCTCAAGCCGCAGCATCGGCACCTCGACATCCAGCGGCAGGCCGGGATCGGTGGCGTCCAGCAGGGCTTGCAGCGGCAGCTCGCCCTCGCCCGGTATCGCGCGATCCTCGACCGCCTCGCGAAAGGCGTCCTCGGGCGCGGCCAGCATCGCGTCGCAGAATTGCAGCGCACCGATGGTGTCGGCGAGGGGGGCAAGCTGGGCCGGGCTGCCGCCGGTGCGCGCCAGGTGCAGCGGATCGACCAGCAGGCTCAGGTTCGCATGGCCGTTCTGGCGCACGAAATCCGCCGCCTCGCCCACCCTGGGCAACGAGGAAAACGCCATGAACTCGATGGACAGGGCGATGCCGCGCGCGGCAGCCGCGTCGCAGGTCTGCGACAGCCGGTCCGAGGCGCGGGCCAGGTCGCGGTCATAGATCAGCACGGTGGCGCGCCGCGCCCCGATCTCGGCGGCATGGTCCAGCACCGGCAGGTAGCCGGCGGGATCGGTGCGGCCGGAAAAGGGCAGGGCCTCGATATTGTGGACCTGCACGCCGTCCGCCTGTAGCGCCTGCACGAAGGCCCGTGTCGGGGGGCCGGGCAGCAGCCGCGGAAAGATGTCGAGCTGCGGCGCCGGCGGGTGCAGGAACACCGTGACGAAGGGAAAGCCCGTCGCCCCGGCGGTCTGGACCAGCGCCACCGGGTCGGTGTCGCGCAGGCTGAGCTGGTGCAGGGTCAGGATGCGTTCGGCCATGTCCGCTCAGGCGCCCAGATAGCTTTCGATCACCCGCTGGTCGCGCATCAGCATCTCCGATGCGCCCTCCATCACGATCCGGCCGCGATCCAGCACATAGGCCCGCTGCGTGCATTCCAGCGCGCGATAGGCGTTCTGCTCGACCAGCAGGATGGTCAGCCCCTCGCGGTTGAGCCGCGTCAGCGCGTCAAAGACCTGGTCGCTCATCAATGGCGACAGGCCCAGCGACGGCTCGTCCAGAAGCAGGATCTCGGGCGCCCCCATCAGCGCCCGGCCGATGGCCAGCATCTGCTGCTGGCCGCCCGACAGCGTGCCGGCGATCTGATCGGCACGCTCCTCCAGGATCGGGAAGAGCGCGTAGACCTGGTCCAGACTGTATCGCGCCGGCCGCTGGCCCAGGGCCAGCATGCCCAGTTGCAGGTTTTCCCAGACCGACATGTCGGCCAGCACCTGCCGCCCCTCGGGGACATGCAGCAGGCCCTGGCGCGAGACCTGGAAGGCGGCCATGCGGCCCAGATCCTTGCCGTCGAAGACGACCTGCCCCGCTTGCGGCACCACGGTCCGGCTCAGCGCGTTCAGAAGCGTCGATTTCCCCGCCCCGTTCGAGCCGACCAGCGCCACCATCTCGCCGCGGTTCACATGCAGGCTGACATCGCGCAGCGCCTGGATGCCCTTGTAGGAGACGCTCAGATTCCTGACTTCAAGCAGCATCGGCCTTGCCTCCGATATAGGCCTCGATGACCTTTGGATCGCGGGTGACGGTTTCGGGCGGCCCCTCGGCGATCATGCGGCCGGAATCCAGCACATAGACCTGGCTGCACAGGCGCGAGACGAAGGCCACGTTATGCTCGATCAGCAACAGCCCCATGCCCGAGCGGGCCAGATCCTCGAAGATCTCGGCCATTTCGGCGGATTCGACCTCGTTCATGCCGGCCACCGGTTCGTCCAGCATGACGATGCGCGGCGCCGCGGCGATCGAGCGGGCCATCTCGACCCGGCGCTGGTGGCCATAGGGCAGGCTGCCCGCCTCGTAATCGGCATATTTCTGGATGCCGAAGCGGCCCAGCAGCTCCCAGGCCTGCTCGCGCAGGCGGCGGGTCTCGGCCAGGGCGACGGGCAGGCCCATCAGGCTGGCCATGACGCCGCTCTGCTGCTTGCGGAAATAGCCGATGACGACATTGTCGAGGACGCTTTCCTCGGGCAGCAGGCGGATGTTCTGGAAGGTGCGGGCGATGCCGCGGCGGGCGACCTCGTCCACATGCAGCCGGGTAAGCTGCTGGTCGTCCAGGTAGACCTCGCCCCTGGTCAGGCTGTAGACGCCCGAGATCATGTTGACGACGGTGCTTTTGCCGGCGCCGTTCGGGCCGATCAGCCCGGTGATCCGGCCGGCGGGGACGGTCATGTTGATGCCGTCGACGGCCTTCAGCCCGCCGAAATACTTGCAGGCGTTCTCAATCCGCAGCGACGACATCGGCCCCCTCCTTCCGCTTGGACATGGTTTTGGGCGCGCGGCGCAGGCGGCGGCGCAGCCAGTAGACCAGCTCATCGCCCACGCCGTTCGGCAGGAAGGTGATGACCAGAATCAGGATCACCCCGTTCAGGATGCCGCGGTTCTCGGCCAGCGGGCGCGCCAGTTCGGGCAGGATCGCCATGATCAGCGCCCCGGCGATGGGGCCCAGGAGCGTGTTGCGCCCGCCCAGCACCACCACGGTCAGGCTGGCCACCATGGCGTGAAAGCCGAAATCCACCGGCTCGATGTTGAAGACGTAAAGCGAACGCAGCGCCCCGAAGACCGCGCCGATCAGCCCCGACAACACGAAGGCCAGCGCGTAATAGGACTTGATCGGCACGCCAAGCGAGGCGGCGACGGAATCGTCCTGGCGCAGCGCGTTGAACACCCGGCCGACCGAGGTGCGGTTGATCGACCAGATCACGTAGATCGTGACCAGCACCGCCAGCAGCAGCCAGCCGGTATTCATCACCCGCGGGATGCCCGAGATGCCGATGGCGCCGCCGGTGAAGCTTTCGAAATACAAGAGCAGCGCGATCACCACCTGCACGAAGGCCAGCGTGGCGATGGCCTGGAAGGCGCCGCGCAACCGCGCCAGCGGCACCGACAGCACATAGCTGACCGCCATGCCCACCACGGCCGAGACCAGGATGGCCGCCGGCACCGGGACGCCGTATCGCGTCACCAGGATCGCCGTGGCATAGGCGCCAAGCGCCGAGAAACCCGCGGTGGCGATCGAGAACACGCCCGCGCGCAGCGCCAGCTGCTGGCTGTAGCCCAGCCCGACCGCGATCAGGAAGAAGTCGATGAGCGGCTGATAGGAATAGTAAAAGGACATCATCTGCGGCTTCCTCCTGCATAGTTGCCGGCGCGTCCGAACAGGCCGTTCGGAAAGAACAGCAGCGTGACGAACAGCAGCGCGAAGATGATCGCGGTGGACAGTTCGCTGGACAGATAGGCGATGGTCAGCGACTGGATGATCCCGATCAGGATGGCCGCGACCACCGCGCCCTGAAGCGAGCCGAGCCCGCCAATCACCACCACGACGAAGGCTTGCAGCAGGAAGGGCTCGCCCATCATGAAGTGGATCGAGTTGAAGGACAGCCCGATCAGCACCCCGGCCAGCCCCGCCAGCGCCCCGGCGATGAAGAAGGTCTGGCGATAGACCGCGCTGGCCGAGATGCCCAGCAGCGCCGAGGCATGCTCGTTGCTGGACACCGCGCGCACCTGGCGGCCGAAGCTGGTGCGGTTGATGTAATAGGCCAGGGCCAGCACCAGGACCAGCACCAGCCCCAGGATGGTCAGCTGCAACAGCGAGATGCGCATCCCCCAGAAGCTGAAGAACTTGACCGGGAAGGTGCCGAAGGGAAAGCTCAGCACCTTGGTGTTCGAGACCTGCTGGGCGATGTTCATCAGGATCAGGTCCACCCCGATCGAGGTGACGATGGCGGCGAATTCGGCATGGCCCGCCTTGCGCAATTGCCGGAAGGCCACGAAATCCACCACGACCGAGATCGCCCCGGTCGCGACGGTCGCCAGCAGCAGCGCGAACCAGAAGGGCAGCCCCTGCGCGGTCGCGTAATAGGCGATGAAGGCGCCGGCCATGAAGATCGCGCCATGGGCGAGGTTCAGCAGTTTCTGCACGCCGAAGATCAGCGTGAAGCCAAGCGCGAACAGGGCATAGATCGCGCCGGACACCGTTCCATTGAGTATCTGTTGCAGTAGCATCCCGGTGGTCCGTCCAAAAGGGTTGCGGCCAGGGCGCCCGGCGCCCCGGCCCATGGCGCGCGGGCGTTCAGCGCGGAGCCTGGACGAAGGCGCCGTCCTGCACGGTCAGCACGTTCATGCCGACATGCGGAAAGCGTTTCTCGTCCAGCGTATAGCTGCCCTGGCCGGCGGCCACGCGGACCTCGCTGGTCTTGCCCAGCTGGTCGCGCAACGCCTCGCGCGTGGGTTCGGGCATGGATTTCAGCGCGTTGGCCATCACCAGCATTCCGCCATAGCCGACGGCGTTCCAGTTGTCGGCCTCGTGGCCGAATTTCTCGCTGAACTCGGTGGCGAAGGCCCTGGTGAAATCGTCATAGCCGCCCGGCACCCAGTCGGCGATGAAGGTGACGCCCTCGACGCCCGCGCCGCCGCGGTTCAGGAACTCGGGCGAGGCGAAGGCATTGTGGCCGAAGACCGGCGTCGCCGGGTCCAGCCCGGCCTGGCGCAGCTGGACGATGATGTTCGCCCCCTGCGAGGCCGAGGCCGAGACGAAGACGCAATCCTGCTGCGAGGTGGCGATCTTGGTCGCGACCGACGAGAAGTCGGAATCGGTGCCGCCGACCTGCTCGACGGTGGTGATCCTGACGCCCTTGTCCGCCATCAGCTTCTCGAACTGCTTTTGCAGCGCGACATAGGCCTCGATGTCGCGGATGCCGATGATGGCGCATTCCTTCACGCCTTTCACATCGGCCGCGTAATCCACCAGATAGGGGATGGTGATTTCCGGCGGCTGGGTCAGGATGAACGACCAGGGGCCCTGGTCCAGCACCTCGGGCGTGTTCGTCGTGGTGACGACCGGCACCTTGTACTGGTTGCCCGAGGACGCGCCGGCGATGGCAACCGCGCCGCTGGTCGGACCCAGAATGCCCAGGATCGAGGGATCGTTGGCATAGCGCGCGATCAGCGACATGGTCTGCGTGCGGTCGGTCGCGTCATCGGCATAGGTGACCTTGAGCGTGTTGCCCTCGCCCAGCAGGCCCTGCTCGTTGATCTGCTGCTCGGCCAGGCGCATGCCGTCGGCGACGGCGGTGCCGATGAAGGCGGCGGGACCGGTCAGGGCTTGCAGGACCACCACGTGATATTCGTCGGATTGGGCGGCCATGGCGGGCAGCAACGCCATTGCGGTGCAGGTGGCGAACAGATTGGACAGTTTCACGACGGTTTCCTCCCCAGGAATGTGAACGGCGGGTTGACCTGACGGTCGCCCGGTATCGGATCGCGTTCCTTCGCGATCCGTGACGGATTCTCGGCTTCCTCCACAATACTATGTATATCATAGATGGATATAAAAATATTGTAGATCGAAGTAAAAATACTTGTGATGGATTATTGGGCGGCGCAGCGATCCGCCGCCATCTCTTGCACCATGTCGCGCAGCTTGAATTTCTGGATCTTGCTGGCGGACATCGGCCATTCCGCGATGAAATGGACGTCGCGCGGCACCTTGAAGCTGGCGATGCGCGTCTTGCAATAGGCGATCAGCGCGGCCGGGTCCACGCTTTGCCCCGGCACCAGTTCCACGAAGGCCACCGGCACCTCTTGCAGCCGCGCGTCGGGCTTGCCGACGACCTGGCAGGTCTTGACCGCGGGATGCTGGGCCACGACCATCTCGATCTCCAGCGCGGCGACGTTTTCACCGCCCACCTTCAGCATGTCCTTGGCCCGGCCGTGGAACATCAGCGTGCCGGCCGCGTCGATCGAGCCCAGGTCGCCGGTATGGAACCAGCCGTCGCGCTTGGCCTCGGCGGTCTTTTCGGGATCGCCGTAATATTCGGTGAAGATCGAGAAGCCCTTGACGCAGATCTCGCCGATCTCGCCCGGTGCGGCCTCGGCACCGTCCTCGCGCGCGATGCGCACGGACAGCCCGTCGAAGGGGCGGCCGAGCCGGTTGAGGCGCTCGGCCTCGCTGTCGGCGGGGTCGCTGGTGGTGACGGTGCCGGCGGTTTCGGTCATGCCATAGGTGCCGACGAAGACCGCGTTGGGAAAGCTCTTGCGCATCAGCTCGCGGAACGGCTCCGGGCTCAGCGCCATCGAGCAATTGATGAGCCGCAGCGATGCCATGTCCTCGGCGCGGAAATCCGGGTGATAGACCATGTCCGACAGGAACAGGGCAAAGCTGGGATAGCCGATGGTCGGCCGCGTCTCGCGCACCAGCCGCAGTGCCGCGCCGGCGTCGAAATGCTGCATGCCGATATAGGTGGCGCCGGCATGATAGGCCGCGCATAGCGGGAAAAGCGCGCCGACATGGAACATGGGCAGCGGCGACCAGAAGGCGTCCTGGTCGGTCATCCCGTAACGCTCGGCCAGGCCCATGCCGGTGCGGACCAGGGCCTCGTGGCTGATCATGCAGCCTTTCGGATTCGAGGTCGTCCCCGAAGTATACAGCATCAGCGCCGTCTGCCGCAGCGTGACGGCCCGGCGCAGCCGGTCGATCAGCGCGTCCTCGACCTCGGCGGCGAAACCCTGCGACACGGATTGGCGCAGGCATCCGGCCGAGGGCTCGTCGGTCAGCAAGGTGATGCCGCGCAGGCGCGGGGCCTCGGGCAGGCTGACCGGCTGGTCTGCCGGCGCGTCGCGCAGGGCCGGGAAGGCCTGGTGCAGCCGCGCCCGGAAATCCAGCCCCTCGGCCACCTGTGTGGTCGAGACGATATGCACCAGATCCGCGTTGACGGTCTGGTAGCGCAGCTCGTGTTCGCGATAGCGGGCATTCATCGGCACCGAGACCGCGCCCAGATAGGCCAGCCCGAAATAATACTCCAGGTATTCGATGCAGCTGGGCAGGAAGATCCCGACATGGTCGCCAGGCCGCACGCCCAGGCCGTAAAGTTCGCGGGCCCGCAGCATGGCGGCCTGGTGCAACTGGCGAAAGCTGCGGTTCTGATCGGGAAACCGGATCGCGTCCTTGTCCGGCGTCCGTGCCGTTGCCCGGACCAGAAGATCGCCGACCGTGGTGGTGGCCGTGTAATTGAGCGTTGCTGACATCTTTCCCCCCGGCCCGTTGGTGCCGGGCCCCTTATTGCTGCGATGACGGCGGCTATTCCTCGGGCGCCAGCGTCACCTCGAGCCCGGCAAGGTCGTCGGTCACGGGGATCTGGCAGCTCAGCCGCGATGTTTCGCGATAGGTTTCCATGAATTCCAGCAGTTCCCGTTCGTCGGGCTGCTGCTCCGGCAGGCGGTCGAGCCAGTCGGGCGCGACATAGATGTGGCAGGTCGCGCAAGAACAGGAACCGCCGCAGATCGCAGCGATGTCGAGGCCTGCCCCATCGCGCAGGGCCTCCATCAGGCTGGTTCCGGGTGCTGCGTCGAACTCCTTCACGCTTCCGTCGCGGTCCGTGGCTGTGATTCGTGGCATCTGGCGTCCTTGTCTGTCGATCGGCTAGAGATAGCGGATGGGCCGGGAGCCGTCCCAATCGGCCGCCAGCGATTCCAGCCGCGCGAAGAATTTCTTCAGCCCGGCCGTGGGCTGCACGATCTCGATCACCCGGCCCTGGTCCAGCGGGTCGCTGTCCAGATAGGCAAAGGGAATGCCGGCCGCGGTGCGCCCGCCCATCAGCACCCCGACGCCCCTGGCCTGCCAGGCGGCAAGATCGGCGTCCAGATCCCCGGAAAGCAGGCAGAGGTGATGCAGCCCGCCGCCCCGCCGTGCGATGAAATCGGTGAACATCGAATCGTCGCCGCCGGTCTGCTGGATGATCTCGATCTGCATGCCGCCCCAGGAAGCCAGCGCCACCGCGTTCTCGACCTGGATCGGCCGGCCGCGATAATGCAGCGCGGCATAGTCGATTCGCGGGGTGACGAGGAACGGGCCAACGCCCAGCGTCTGCGTCCAATGCACCAGCGCGCGCTCCAGATCGGGCACGACATAGCCCATCTGGACGATGGCGCCCAGGCGCGAGCGGGTCTTGTTTCCCACGGGATCGAAGCTGTCCGGCATTGATCCTCCCCTCCGTGGCGACAGTGTTGTGTATTTTTCTCCGCATTTCAATATACAATTATCACCGGCACGAGATTTTCCTCGCCGCGGGCCGACGGAGTGCAAAACAGGGCTGCTTCCAGCCGATGTCGGTACCTGCCATGCGGCAACAGTATTGCAGAGCGACTCGGGCTTGGAATACGCTGGTGCTGAAGTGTAAGCATACAATCTGCTGCCACCTGGCGTATATGGGAAGCCTGTTTCGACCGGGTCAAGCTCATGGGCAGAGAAGGAGAAGAAAAATGGCACGATCTGCCGGAATGACGCATTCGGAGAAGGTTCGACTCGCGCTCGAACAGGACATCTTCTCGGGCGCCATCGCGCCGGGAAGCTCGCTGGACGAGGAGGAGCTTGCGCGCCGCTTCGAGGTCTCGCGTACCCCCGTGCGTGAGGCGATCCTGCAACTGATCGAGTCCGGCATCGTGGAAAAGCGTCCGCGCCAGGGTGCGGTCGTCACCATGACCGATGTCACCGACCTGATCCGGCAGTTCGAGGTGATGTCCGAACTGGAATCGATCTGCGCCAAATACTCGGCCCGGCGGATGACCCCGGAAGAGCGCGCTGCGCTGAAGGAGGTGCATGAACAGTCCGAACGCGCCTTCGCCGCCGGCGACCAGGACAGCTATTATGCGCTCAGCCGCAAGTTCCACCTGCTGGTGATCGACGGCACGCATAACAAGGAACTGATCGACATGACCAACAAGCTCGGCAGCAAGCTGGTGCCCTATCGCCGCTTCCAGCTGGGTTATCCGGGCCAGTCGCAGTCGAATCTGGAGGATCACCGCGCGATTCTGGAGGCGATCCTGGCCCAGGACGTCGAGCGGGCGGCCGAACAATTCCGCAAGCATACCAAGGTCCAGGGCGATATCCTGGCCGATTACATCGCCATGAACGAGGAGCGCGTCCGGGCCAGCTGATCTTCCTGCCGATTTCCAATCCACAAATTTTTGTTCTTGCGTATGCAGTAATGATCTATAAAAATACAAATTAATCGGCCGGGTCGGATGCTGTTCCGCCCGTGGCCTGATCGTATCAGCGTCTTCTGGGGAGGAATGGCGATGAATCCGCAAGAAAAGCAGCGTATCCTGGATCAGCAGGCTTACGAAAGCGCGCGCGGGGGGCCGCCCGAGGGCTTCCCGCAATTTCCCGACCTGCCGGGCCTGCGCTATACCGATCCCGCCTTCTTCGCGCTGGAGATGGAGCATCTTTGGCGCAAGACCTGGCTCTATGCCGTCCATGCCGACGAATTGCCCGAGGTCGGCTCCTATATCCAGTGGTCGCGCCTGGGCGAGCCGCTGTTCTTCATCCGCGGCGAGGACCAGAAGGTCCGCTGCTTTTACAATACCTGCCGCCATCGCGGCGCGCCGGTCGTCACCGAACCTTCGGGCAAGTCGCGCGGCGTGTCCTGCAAGTATCACGGCTGGACCTACAACACGCGCGGCGAGCTGATCAACCTGCGCGACCGGCGGGATTTCGTCGGGCTGGATCTCAGCTGCCGCTCGCTGGTCGAGGTGCGCTGCGAGAATATCGGCAACCTGTATTTCGTGAACCTCGATGCCGACGCGATGCCGCTTCGGGACTATCTTGGCCCAGTGGCGCAGGCGCTGGACGAGATGAAGCCCGACACGCTGGCGCTGATCGACAAGTCGACGATCCAGGTGAAATGCAACGTCAAGATCCTGATCGACGCCTTCCTCGAGGTCTATCACCTGAAGTCGATCCACCAGAACACCGTGGACCGGTTCCTGGACCACCGCGGCTCGGCCATCACGCTTTACGAACACGGCCATTCCCGCATGGTCACGCCCTTCAAGCGCGAGGGCTGGAAAGACCCCGGCGTGCGCGGCCTGCCCGAGATCGAGGGCGTCGATCCCTGGTTCGGCGACACCAACCTGTCGCTGATGGCCTATCCCAACCTGGTCACGCCGGTTTCGCCCTGGGGGATCCCGGTCCTGGCCTTCTGGCCGGAAACCATCGACACCATGTCGATCGACGTCTACTGGTTCGCGCCGCATTGGGGCGAGGGGCCGCGTCCCGAGGTCTGGGACATGCGCATCCGCAACTTCGCCGCGATCCTGGAAGAAGACCTGCAATTCGCCGACAAGATCCAGATCGCCGCCATGTCCAGCGGGCTGCGGGATTTCCCGCTGAACTATCAGGAACGCCGGATCTATCACTGGCACGAGGAACTCGACCGCCGCATCGGAGCCGATCGCGTGCCCGAGGCGCTGCGCGTCAAGCCGCTGTTGCAGCCCTATTGGGACGAGAACTGGAAACCGGCCGAGGCGGCTGCGGAAACCGAGCAGGCCTGAGCCATGCCGGACCTGCCCGTCCTTCCTCCGACCGTTCGCTATGAACGGCGCGGCGCGGTGGCGATCATCCGCATCGACCGGCCCGAATTGCGCAACGCGGCTGATCGCGCCACCTCTTACGGCGTGCATCAGGCTTTGTGCCATGCCGAGGCCGATGACAGCGTCGGCGCCATCGTGCTGACCGGCACCGGCGAGCGCGCCTTCTGCGCCGGCATGGACCTGAAGGAGGCCAGTCAGGTCGGCTCGGGCACCGGGCTGGTTCCGGGCGCGGGCTTCCTGGGCGTGACCGAGCGGCGCTGCCCCAAGCCGCTGATCGCGGCCGTCAACGGCGCGGCCGTCGCCGGCGGATGCGAGGCGGCGCTGGCCTGCGACCTGGTGGTCGCCGCCGATCACGCGGTCTTCGGCCTGCCCGAGATCCGCCGCGGCATGGTCGCCTTTGCCGGCGGCGTGCAGCGGCTGGCGCAGATCCTGCCGCGGCAGAAGGCTTTCGAGGTGATCTTTTCGGGTGCCCATTATCCGGCGCAGGCATTCGCCGCGCTGGGGCTGGTCAATCGCGTCGTGCCGGGCGAGCGGGTGCTGGACGAGGCCGTCGCCCTGGCCGAGGAGGTGCTGGCCAATTCCTGGCACTGCCTGCGCCTTGCCAAGCAGCTTTACGAGGTGGCGCGGGACGAGACGCTGCAAGCCGCGATCGACTGGGGCCACCGGCACGGCCCCGCGCTGATGAACTCGGCCGACAGCCGCGAGGGGATCGCGGCCTTCAACCAGGGCCGGGACGCAAATTTCGCCAATGGGACACGGATATGAACGAAATGGCACAGCCCTCGGCGGCAGGCCCGCACGGATTTCAATGGTTCCTGACCGATGAGGAACTGGCAAGCCGCCCGACGATCTATGCCCCCGATCTTTTCGCGGGCAAGCGCTTCCTGATCACCGGCGGCGGCACCGGCATGGGCCGGGCGATGACCTTCCTGCTGGCGCGGCTGGGCGCCAGGGTCATGATCGCCGGCCGGCGCGAAGAGGTGCTGGCCGATGCGCAAGAGGCGGTCAAGCGCCTGACCGGCCGGCATGTCGATTACTTTTCGATGTCGATTCGCGATCCCGAGCAGGTCGATGCGCTGCTGGACCGGGTCTTCGGCGAATGGGGCGGGCTCGATACGCTGGTGAACAATGCCGGCGGCCAGTTCCCGCAGGACGCCATCGAGTTTTCGCGCAAGGGCTGGAACTCGGTCATCGACCTGAACCTGAACGGGACGTGGTGGATGATGCAGGGCGCCGCCCAACGCTGGCGCGACCGGGACGAGGCCGGCAACGTCATCTCGATCGTGGCCCATGTCGGGCGCGGCATGCCGCAGGCCGCGCATACCTGCGCGGCGCGGGCGGGGGTGATCTATCTCAGCCGGACGGTGGCGACGGAATGGGCACCGCTGAACATCCGGGTGAACTGCATCGCGCCGGGCGCCATCGCCTCGGAAGGGCTGTCGAAATATCCAGAACATGCCACCGCGCGCTTTCGCAACGTCAACCCGCAGCGGCGCATGGGCAACGGCTGGGACATTGCCGAGGGCGTGGCCTACCTGTCCTCGGATGCAGGCAATTTCATCACCGGCGAGGTGCTGACCATCGACGGCGGCATGCAGATGTGGGGCACGGTCTGGCCCGCCGGCGTGCCCGAGCATTTCAACGTGGTATGACGGCAGGCGGGGCATGGGCGTGGACAGGGCGATAGGCACGGGCTTTCGGCTGGGCGAGCCGGCGATCGGCGGTGCCCTGGCGGGTGCATCCTGGGGCGACCTGCCCGCGCATGTCGCGGCAGGGGCCGAGACCAGCCACGCGGCGATGCGCGACCGTATCCTGCGCCTTGCTGCCGGTCTGCTTGCGGCCGAGCTTCGCCGCGGCCAGCGGGTCGGCGTCTCGATGCCGCCCTCGGCCGAGCGGACGGCGCTTTGCGCGGCGATCTGGTGGCTGGGCGGCGTGGTGGTGCCGCTGGAGCCCAGCCTGCCGCAAGCCCGGCTGACCATGGCGCTCCAGGGCTCGGGCCTGCGCCTGCTGGTGCATCGCCCGCAGGGCGCGGGCTGCGGCACGAACCTTGCGGCGGTGCGCCATCTGGGCTGCGAGGAGCTGCTGGCCCAGGGCGATGCGCCCGACCTTGGGCAATTGACCGAACGCGCCGGGCGGGTTCTGCCCGACCATCCCGCCGTCGTGCTTTACGGCGAGGGCCGGCAGGACACCGCGCGCGGCGTGGTGCTGAGCCACCGGGCGCTGCTTTGCGCCGCGCGGGGCCTGGCCGCGCGCTATGGGATGGGGCCGGGGTCGCGGCTGGCGGTGCCTCTGCCGCTGAACCATGCCGCCCGGCTGACGGCTGAACTGGCGGCGCTGCTTTCGGGGGCGGCGCTGTGCGACCTGCCGGCCTTTTCGGCGCCGGCAAGCCATCTGATCCTGGCCGATCTGCCGCCGCCCCTCGCCGAAAGCCCGCCCGCGCCCGAGATGCAGCCGGGCATGGTCCTGCTTAGCGGCGATGCGAGGCTGGTTCGCGGCTGGCAGCGCGCCCTGCCGCACAGCCACATCTTCAACAGCTATGTCCGCGCCGAGCTGGCGGGTATCGCCATCTGCTCGGACCCGCGCGACCCGCCGCATACCGCGCATGCCACCGCCGGCCGGCCGCTGCGCGGCGTCGAGGTGATGATCGTCGATCCCCGCACCTCGATGGACATGCTGCTTTACGAGATCGGCGAGATCTGGATTCGCGGCGCGCCGCTGATGCTGCGCTATCACGACGACCTGCGCGCCAGCCGCAAGGTGCTGGACCGCAGCGGTTTCTTCAAGACCGGGGACATGGGCTATCTCGATTCCGAGGGCCGCGTGATCGTCTGCCGCGACGCCTTCGCGCAGATCTGAACCCGCCGGTTTTCTTTCCCTTGGCCGCTGCGCGAGGCGCGTGCAGCGGGCGGACAATCCATGAAGGAGGCAAGGATGACCCAGACAGAAACCTGCGACGTTCTGGTCATCGGCTCGGGGGCGGGGGCGCTGACCTCGGCCGTGACCTGCGCCAAGGCCGGGCTCAAGGTGCTTGTCACCGAAAAGGCCGGCCAGTTCGGCGGCACCACCGCGACCTCGGGCGGGGTGTTGTGGGTGCCGGGCAGCCGCCATGCCAAGGCGCTTGGCGCCCGGCTGGGGGTCGAGGACGATGGCGACCTGGTGCGGACCTATCTGCGCCACGAGGCCGGCAATTGCTATGACGAGGCCCGGATCGAGGCCTATCTGGAACATGCCCCGCGCATGGTCGAGTACCTGGAAGACCATACCGAGGTGAAATTCTATCCGATGGAGTTTCCCGACTATCACCCCGAGACCGAGGGCGGTTCGCGCATCCGCTCGGTCGGGACGATGGATTACGACGCGGCCAAGATGGGCGAGTTGATGAAGACGCTCAAGGGCGAGCTGCCGCAGACGCTGTTCCTGGGGCTGGCCATCGGCTCGACGCTGGAGATGAAGCAGTTCCTGGCGGCGGGCCGCTCGCCCAAGGCGATGGCCTATGTGATCCGCCGCATGGCGCGGCATTTCATGGACCTGGCGTTCAAGGGATCGTCGCAGCGCATCGTGCGCGGCCGGGCGCTGATCGCGCGGCTGGCGCGGACGGCGCATGACCTGGGCGTGCCGTTCTGGCTGAACGCCCCGGCAGAGCGGCTGATCCGCGAGGGCGACCGCGTCGTCGGGGCCGAGATCCTGCGCGACGGCAAGCCGGTGCGGGTGCTGGCGCGCCATGCCGTCGTGCTGGGGGCGGGGGGCTTTCCGCGCGACAAGGACCGCCGCGCCCGGCAATATCCCGGCCATGCCCGGACGATGGAGCCGGTGACGCCCGCGCCCGTCACCAATGTCGGCGACGGCATCCGCATGGCCGAGGAGGTCGGCGCGCAGTTCAATGCCGAGCTGCTGCAGCCCGCCGCCTGGCTGCCGACCTCGCGCCTGCCGGGGGCGGTGGACCAGAACGGCGTCTGGCCGCACCTGACAGACCGCAACAAGCCGGGCTTCATCATGGTGCTGCCGGACGGCCGGCGCTTTGCCAATGAAAGCGCGCCCTATCACGACCTGGTGCCCGCCATGCTGGACGCCTTCGAAAGCCGCGGCGCCGACCGCGCCTTCCTGATCGGCGACGACCGGGCGATCCGCCGCTGGGGCATGGGCTTCGTCCGGCCCTTCCCGATTCCCAAGGGGCGTTACCTGCGCAACGGCTACCTGACGCGCGCCGCCACGCCCGAGGCGCTGGCGCGCAAGCTGGGCATCGACCCCGAGGCGCTGGCCCACACGATCCGCGATTTCTCGCGCCATGCCGCCGAGGGGCGCGACCCCGAGTTCCACCGGGGCGAATCCGCCTATGACCGTTATCAGGGCGACGAGAACCACGGCCCCAACCCGGCGCTGGGGCCGCTGGACAAGGGCCCCTATTACGCGGTGCGCATCTATCCGGGCGAGATCGGCACCTACAAGGGCCTGAAGACCGACGAACATTCGCGGGTGATCGGGCAGGGCGGCCGGCCCATCGCCGGGCTTTACGCGGCGGGCAACGACCAGTCGAACGTGTTCGGCGGCTCTTATCCCGGAGCGGGTGCGACCATCGGCCCGGCCGTCACCTTCGGCTGGATCGCCGCGCGCGACATCGCCCGGCAGGCGGGGCGCGAGGTGCCCGGCGGCGCCTGACGAAACCGCCGGGGCCGGGACGATCCGGGCCCCGGCTGTCGGCCGTCAGATGTTGATCGCCCGGCCCATGGCGGCGAGAACCGCCTCTTTCATCGTCTCGGAAAGGGTCGGGTGCGGAAAGACCGCCTCGGCCAGTTCGCGATCCGTGCCTTCCAGCTCCATGGCCAGGACGAAGCCCTGGATCATCTCGGTCACTTCGGCCCCGACCATATGCGCGCCCAGAAGCTCGCCGGTCTTGCGGTCGTGGATGACCTTGACCAGCCCTTGGTCGGCGCCAAGCGCGATGGCCTTGCCATTGGCGAGGAACGGGAACTTGCCGATCGCGACGTCGCGCCCCTCGGCCCGCGCCCGTTCCTCGGTCAACCCGACCGAGGCGATCTGCGGATCGCAATAGGTGCAGCCGGGAATGCGGTCGCGGTTCAGCGCATGGGGGTTCTGGCCGGCGATGGCCTCGACGCAGATCACCGCCTCATGCTCGGCCTTGTGCGCCAGCATCGGCCCGCCGGCCAGATCGCCGATGGCATGGATGCCCGCAACATTGCTGCGGCCCAGGGCGTCGGTGCGCACGAAGCCGCGCTCCAGCGCCACGCCGGCCTCGGCCAGGCCCAGATCCTCGCTGTTGGGCTCGACCCCCGCGGCGACCAGGACATGGCTGGCCTCGATGCTGCGCGTCTCGCCCTTGCCGCCCCGCAGCGTGGCGGTTACGCCGGCCGGGCCCCGGTCAAGCTGCGTCACCGTGCAGCCGGTATGAAAGGCGATGCCGCGCCGGGCGAATTGCTGGCGGGCGAAATCCGCGATCTCGGCATCTTCGGCCGGCAGGATGCGCGGCGCCGCCTCGACCACCGTCACCGGCGCGCCAAGCGCGGCGAAGAAAGACGCGAACTCGATGCCGATGGCGCCCGAGCCGACCACCAGCAGATGGCCGGGCAGGTCGGTCGCGGCCAGAGCCTCGAAATAGGTCCAGACGCGCCGGCCGTCGGGCTCCAGCCCCGGCAGGACGCGCGGGCGCGCCCCGGTGGCCAGGATGACATGCCGCGCGGCATAGCGGCCGGCCCCCAGCGCGCCCTTGGGCGGCTGGGCCCCGGCGTTGCGGGGATGGGGCGCGGCCGCCTCGACCGTCACGGCGCCCGGACCGTCCAGCCGCGCCTTGCCCCAGATCACGTCGATGCGGTTCTTGCGCATCAGCATGGCGACGCCACCGGCCATGCGGCCCGCGACCCCGCGCGAGCGTTCGACCATCGCTGCCAGATCGGCCGCGACCTCGCCCGTGACCCGGACGCCGTAATCGGCGGCGCGGCGGGCGGTTTCCAGCGCCTCGGCCGATTTCAGTAGCGCCTTGGTCGGGATGCAGCCCCAGTTCGAGCAGATGCCGCCCAGATGCTCGCGCTCCACGATGGCGGTTTTCAGGCCCAGCTGCGCTGCGCGGATCGCCGCGACATAGCCGCCCGGCCCGGCACCCACGACGATGACATCATAATCCTGCATGGCTTCCTCTGTTTCAGGCGATTCTGGGGTTTGTTATACAAAGAATGCCATAATTGTATATTGCAATTCCGCCCGATCCGGTGCAGTTTTGGCTTCATCTGCGGCGACCGGCCGGAATCGCGCCGGCCTGCCCCATTGGCGCGTATGCCCGTGGCGCGCGCGAAACCAAGGAGGAAAGCATGGATCTGGGACTGAAGGGCAAGCGCGCCATCGTGACGGGGGCGACCCGTGGCATCTGCCGCAGCCTGGTGGAAATCCTGGCTCAGGAAGGCGCCGATGTCGCCTTTTGCGCCCGCAAGCAGGACGAGGTCGATGCCACCGTCGAGGCACTGAAGCCCTACGGCACGCGGATCATCGGGGGAACCGCCAACGTCAAGGATGCCGAGGGCTACAAGACCTGGCTGCAACAGGCCGCCGAGGAACTGGGCGGCGTCGACATATTCGTGCCCGGCGTTTCGGCCGGCGGCGGCATGGATGGCGAGAAAAGCTGGTACAAGGCCTTCGAGATCGACCTGATGGGCTGCGTGCGCGGCTTTGATGCGCTGTTCCCGACCTTCAAGGCGCAGGGCTCGGGCAATGTCGTCTTCATCTCGACCACGGCCGCGGTCGAGACCTTCATCGGCCCGATGGCCTATAACGCGCTCAAGGCCGCGCTGATCACCTATGGCAAGCAGCTGTCGCAGGCCCATGCCAAGCGCGGGCTGCGGGTGAACACGGTCTCGCCCGGCCCGATCATGATCGAGGGCGGCTCCTGGGACCAGGTGCGCCAGCAGGACGAGGCGTTCTTCCGTTCGATCCTGGCGCAGCAGCCCGACGGCCGCATGGGCGAGGCCGATGAGGTGGCCCGCGCCATCGCCTTCCTGGCCTCGGACGCGGCAAGCTGGATCAATGGCGTCAACCTGGTCGTGGACGGCGGCTTCACCAAGCGCGTCCAGTTCTGACGGCCGCACCCATGCTGATCCGTTACGATGCCAAGGTGAGGCTTCTGGTGGTGACCAAGGGCCATCCCTATGATCGCACGGCCTTTTGCGCGCTTTTCGATTCGCTCAACGGCATCAGCTGGACGCATGTGGAACAGCCCGCCGCCGCGCAGCTGATCGCCTGCGGCGGCGGGCAGGACCATGACCTGATCCTGTTCTACGACGTGCCGGGCATCCAGTTCCGCACCCCGAACCCGCCCGACCTGATCGAGCCGGACGAGGGCTTCAAGGCCGGGTTCCGCGCCCTGCTGACCAGCGGCAAGCCCTTGCTGTTTCTGCACCATGCCATCGCGGGCTGGCCGCTTTGGGACGAATATGCCGAGGCCATCGGCGCGCGGTTCTTTTATCAGCCGGGGTGCTACAAGGGCCGGGCATATCCCGATTCCGGCTACCTGTTCCCCGTCACCTACCGGGCCGAGCCGGTGGGCGCGCATCCCGTGACCCGGGGGCTCGAGGATGGTTTCGAACTGACTGACGAGCTTTACCTTTTCGAGATGCTGGAAGAGGTGGTGCCGCTTTTGCGCGCCCGGGCCGATTTCGACCCGGCGCGGTTCCACTCTGCCAGGAATGCGCTTGCGGCGCGGATGTGGACTTCGGACGGCTGGACGCCGCCGCGGGGCACCGACCTGATCGGCTGGGCCAAGGTTTCCGGCCGGTCGCCCACGGTCACGCTGCAATGCGGCAACGACGGTGCGACCTTCGCCCATCCGGCATTCCGCAAGCTGCTGAGAAACGCCCTCGACTGGCTGCTGAGCCCTGCCGCGCGCGAATGGGCGGCGGGCGCGCCGGCCCAAGTTTAAGGAAAGACCATGTTGCAAAGCGAAACCACCCTGACGCCCCCGGCCGAAGTCGAGGCCGCGGGGCAGCACACCAATGCGCGGGTGCTGGCGCAATCCGCAAGCCGCTGGCCCGACCGGCCGCTGCTGCTGCTGGACGGCGAGCGGCTGAGCTATGCGCAGATGCTGGCCGAGGCCGAACGCTATGCCGCGGCGCTTCTGGCGCAGGGGGCGGGGCCGGGCACGCGCATCGGCATCCTGGGGCCGAACTCGGTGGAATATGTCAAGCTGCTTTACGCGGCGGGCATGATCGGGGCTTGCGCCATCACGCTGAACGCCCGCTTCAAGGAGGCGGACCTGGTCTATGCGCTGGACCATGCCGAGGCCGGTTTCCTGTTCATCGGCGGCCAGGCCAAGTCCTTCATGGATTTCCGCGCCATGCTGGTGCGGATCTATCCCGAATTGCAGGGCTGGGACGGCAAGGCGCCGCTGTCGCTGGCCGCCGCGCCGCATCTGCGCCGCCTGTTCAACTTTGGCGACCCCGACGAGACGGTCTGGCCCGACGAGGCCGCCTTCCTGGCGGCCGCGACGCCCACGCATCTGGACCAGGCCCGGCGGCTGCGCGACGAGATCCCGTCGCAAAGCGATGCGCTGATCATCTATTCCTCGGGCACGACGGCGCATCCCAAGGCCTGCATCCTCAGCCACCGCAACCTGTCGCAGATCGGCATGTCCTTTGCCCGGCGCTTCCGGCTGGGCCCCGAGGACGTGGTCTACAACCCGATGCCGTTCTTCCACATGTCCTCGATGCTGCCGATGGCGGCCTGCCGGGCCGCGGGTGCGATGCAGATCTGTACCGGCCATTTCAAGCCGCAGGAGGCGCTGCGCCAGATGCAGGACGAGCGGGCGACATTCGCCTATGTGTCCTTCCCGACCATCGTCGGCGGCATCCTGAACGATCCGGGTTTTGCCGAGGCCGACCTGTCCTCGGTCCGGCTGCTGCATTGCGTGGGGCCGGCGGACCTGCTGCGGCGCTACAGCGAAAGCCTGCCGGGGGTGCGTTTCGTCAATGCCTACGGGCTGACCGAGGGCAGCGGCGTTCCGGTCTGGTCCGATCCCTGGGATCCGGCGGACGATCCCTTCACCCATTCCGGCAAGGCCTTCGACGGGCTCGAGATCGCCGCCTTCGACCCCGAGACCGACCGGCGCCTGCCGCCCGACACCCGCGGCGAATTGCGGCTGCGCGGCTTTTGCCGGTTCAGCGGCTATCTCAAGGACGAGGCGGCGACGGCGCAGGTGCTGCGCGCGGACGGCTGGCTTTGCACCGGCGATCTTGGCTATGTCGATGCCGGGGGGATCGTCACCTATGACGGCCGGCTCAAGGACATGCTGAAGATCGGCGGCGAGAACGTCGCCGCGCTGGAGATCGAAAGCTATCTCTGCACCCACCCGGACATCGAGCTGGCGCAGGTCATCGCCGTGCCCGACGGCCATCTGTTCGAGGTGGCGGCGGCCTATGTCGAGCTGCGGCCGGGCGCGCGGCTGACGGCGGCGGAGGTGGTGGATTACTGCCTGGGCCGCATCGCCAGCTACAAGGTGCCGCGCTATGTGCGCTTCGTTACCGAATGGCCGATGTCCACCACCAAGATCCAGAAGTTCCGGCTGTCGCGCGAATTCGCGGCCGAGGAATATTTCGACATCAAGCAGATGATGGCCAAGCGCCGGGCGGTCTGCGCCGCCGGCTGATGCCGCCCTGTTCCCGTGCAT